>JAJEBS010000217.1 GCA_022822425.1 Gemmatimonadota bacterium
GTCATCGCCTACCTGAAGCAGCTCTTCCTCGACGCCGGACACTACGAGGAGGCGTGGACGCTCTACGAGGAGGATCCGGGCGGGCTGGCGCGCCCGCGCTACGACCGGACTCTGGAGCCGCTCGCGGCGGCGGCCGCCGGCGAGCAGCCGGTTCTTCTTCCGGCGAACCTCGACAAGGAGATCCGGCGCATGGTCGGTCTCGCCCGCGAGATGGGGGTCCGCCCGATCCTCTACGGAGGCCACGAAGCGGCGCCCGCCGCCGGGTTCCTGGCTGCGGAGGACGTTCCCATCCTGGTGGACCTGAACTGGCCGCGGGCGGATCCGGACCGCGATCCGGAAGCGACCGTGTCGCTCCGGGAGCTGCGCCTTCGGGAGGAGGCCCCGGCGGGACCGTCGGCGCTCGCGGCCGCCGGGGTCCGGTTCGCCTTCTATCGCGGGGAAGGCCGGTCCGGACGGCAGGGTTCCGACCTCGATGCGGTGCGCCGCGCCGTGGAGCGCGGGCTCGATCCCGAAGCCGCGGTTCGGGCGATGACCTCGACGCCCGCCGAGATCTTCGGGGTGGCCGACCGGGTCGGGACGCTCGCGCCCGGGAAGATCGCGAACCTGGTCGTCAGCGACGGCGACCTGTTCGGCGGGGAAGGGCGGATCGAAACCGTCTTCGTGGACGGCGTGATCCACCACGCTCCCCCCGGGGAATCAGCGGAGGGCGCGGAGTCCTCGGGAGCCCACCGATGAGACGAACCACGCTGGCCGCCGCGCTCCTCCTGATCCCGGCCCTTCTCGGGGCGCAGGATCTCGTGATCCGGGGCGGGACGGTGCTCACCGTGACCGAAGGGGTCCGCGAGGGCCCGATCGTGATCCGTGACGGGAAGATCGTCGCGATCGGAGATCCGGCCGCCGTTCCCGACGGCGTTCCGGTCGTGGACGCCGAGGGCCGGTTCATCATGCCGGGGATCGTGGATGCGCATTCCCACGTCGCCGCCGAGTCCATCAACGAGGGGAGCGTGGCGGTGTCCTCCATGACCGGCACCCACGATGTGGTGGATCCCTACGACATCAACATCTACCGCGAGCTCGCGGGCGGGGTCACGACCTCGAACATCCTCCACGGCAGCGCGAATCCGATCGGCGGCCTGAACGTGGTCATCAAGCACCGGTGGGGCGCCACCGCCGACGAGCTCGTCTTCGAGGGCGCGCCTCCGGGGATCAAGTTCGCCCTCGGCGAGAACCCGAAGCGGTCGCGGGGGATGCCCGCCGGCGTGGAGCCCCGCTATCCGGCGACCCGGATGGGCGTCGTGGACGTGATCCGCCAGGCGTTTCTGGAAGCCGAGGCCTACCGGCAGGCGCACGCCGACCACGAGGCGCGGGTGGCCCGCGGGGAGCGGTCCATCCCGCCGCGGCGCGACCTCAAGCTGGAGCACCTGGTCGAAGTGCTCGAGGGGACGCGGCTGGTCCATGCCCACTGCTACCGGCAGGACGAGATCCTCCAGTTGCTGCGGGTCGCGGAGGAGTTCGGGGTCCGGATCGCCACGCTCCAGCATGTGCTCGAGGGCTACAAGGTGGCCGACGAGATCGCGGCCCACGGCGCCGGCGCGTCCACCTTCTCCGACTGGTGGGCCTACAAGGTCGAGGCCTACGATGCGATCCCGTACAACGCCGCGCTGATGGCCGAGAGGGGCGTCCTGGTCTCGATCAACTCCGACAGCGCCGAGGAGGCGCGGCACCTGAACCAGGAGGCCGCCAAGGCGGTGAAGTGGGGCGGGATGACCGAGGAGCAGGCGCTCGCCACGATCACGATCAACGCCGCCATCCATCTCGGCGTCGGGGACCGGGTCGGTTCCATCGAGGTCGGCAAGGATGCCGATCTGGCGATCTTCGATCGGCACCCGCTCAGCACCTACGCCGTGAACCGGATGACGGTCGTGGACGGGCGGGTGCTGTTCAGCACCGAGAAGGACCGGGAGATGCGCGAGGCCATGGCCCGGGAGCGGGCCGAGCTCGAGGAGCGGCTGGCGGCGGGGGATGGCGCCGGGGGCGACCGGGAAGGCCGGGCCGGGGGGCGGCGATGACCCGCGGGCTTCGATTCGCCGCCGTCGCGGCGCTCGCGGTTCTCCCCGCGGCCGGGCGGCAGGGCAGCCAGGAGGCGTCCGACGACATCCTCATCCGGGGCGCCCGCATCCACACTCTCGTCGAGGGGGAAGCTCCCATCGAGTCGGGTTCGATCCTGATCCGGGACGGGCGGATCGTGGACATCGGGGATGTCGAAGCCCCGCCGGGAGCCAGTGTCGTGGACGGCTCGGGCCTCGACGTGTACCCCGGGATCATGGACTCGGTCAGCCAGCTCGGGCTGACCGAGATCGGCTCGGTCAGCGCCACCGTGGACACGACGGAGCTGGGCGAGATGAACCCGCACCTCCGCGCCGCCACCGCGATCCATCCCTCGAGCGAGCACCTGCCGGTGGCGCGGGCCAACGGCATCACCCACGCCGTCGTGGCGCCGGGTCGGCTCGGCGGGTTCGGAGGCGGCGGCTCGGGGATCAGCGGGCAGGCCTCGATCGTCCACCTCGATGGCTGGACGGTGGAGGAGATGGATATCCGCGCCTCCGCCGGGATGGTCCTCGCCTGGCCCAGCCCGCGGACCCGGAGTTCCGGATTCGGCGGGGGCCGACGGCCTCCGCGCCCCTTCGAGGAAGCGAAAGAGGAGTACGACCGCGAGATCCGGGAACTCGGCGAGGTTCTCGACGCGGCCGGGCGCTACGCCGAGGCGGCGGAGGCCGGCGCCGTTTCGCGCGATGTCCGGCTCGAGTCGCTCGGCCCGGTGATCCGGGGCGAGACGCCTCTTCTCGTCATCGCTCAGGGAGCCCGGGAGATCCGGGACGCCGTGGCCTTTTCGGACGCGCGGGGCCTGCGGATGATCCTGCTCGGCGGCGCCGAGTCATGGAAGGTGAAGGAGCTCCTCGCGGAGCAGGGGATCCCGGTGATCCTGGGCCCCACGCAGCGACTCCCGCGCGAAGAGGATCTGCCCTACGACCGCCCGTTCACGCTGCCGGGCGAGCTGCACGAGGCAGGGGTCACGGTGGCCTTCGCCACGTTCGGGTCGTCGAACTCGCGGCTCCTGCCCTACGAGGCGGGCCACGCGGTCGGCTACGGCATGCCCCGGGAGGAGGCGGTCCGCGCCATCACGACGATCCCGGCGCAGCTCTTCGGGCTGGGTGACGACTTCGGGACGATCGAGGAGGGCAAGGTCGCCAACCTGATCGTCGTGAACGGCGACCCGCTCGAGATCCGCACCGAGGTGCGCCATGTGTTCGTGAACGGCGCCGAGGTCTCGCTCGACAACCGTCATCTCCGTCTCTACGAGACCTACCGCAGCCGCCCCCGCCCGGAAGGGCACTAGCTATGCTTGCCCCTTCCATTGTCCGAGTGAAGATGGGCTACGGAGCCACTCGGTACTCCCACGCCCGAGGGGCCAAAAATGGCAACTGACTATGAGCGCCGCGAGTACCTTTCCGTAGGGGAAGTGTCGGCGTTTACAGGTCTTCCCGTCCCAGACATCCACCGGATGGTGAAGCGCCGCTTGTTGCCGGCTGTGCGCTCATCGGCTGGGCAGTACCGCTTTGACCTCCGCGATGTGCGGCAGCTTCCGACTCGCGCTACGGCCGAGCCGAAGCTTCGACACGAGACTATCGAAATCAATAACACGTCACAGAGAGTGATCCGACGGGATTCCCGTGCCATGACGCATCTGAAGGATGACAGCATTCATCTCGCCGTCACCTCACCCCCATATTTCAACGCCAAGATGTACTCCGATGCTGCCTTGGATGACCTAGGGAATATCCATGACCTGCAGGATTGGCTCCAAGAGATCTCTCGGGTGTGGGCCGAAGTCCTGCGAGTGCTCCAGCCAGGGCGAAAGTTCTTCTTGAACATCATGAACCTCCCTGTTCGGGAGAACAAGTCTTTTCGATCCCTCAATCTCGTAGGCAAGAGCATCGATTGTTGCGAGGCAGTCGGATTCATCTTCAAACGAGATATTGTGTGGCACAAGACGAACGGCGTCCGTGCCCACTTCGGCACGTATCCGTATCCGGGTGGAATCCTCATCAACAACATGCATGAGTTCATCTTGGAGTTCGAGAAGCCCAAGCGGAAATCGGGCCGAAAGTACGCGCATGTAACCGCCGAGCAAAAGGAGAGATCTCGCCTTGACAAGGAGTTCTGGCTGTCAATCAAGAACTCCGATGTCTGGCTCATCAAGCCGGAGAAAAGTGGCGGGAATCGCTCTCATGTTGCCCCGTTTCCTTTGGAAATCCCGTCACGCCTTATACGGGCCTTCACGTTTGAGGGGGAGACGATTCTGGATCCGTTTCTTGGGTCCGGGACGGCCTTGGTCGCAGCGGCCAAGCTGCGGCGGCACGGAGTTGGATATGAGATCAATCCAGACTTCTGTGCGATGGCCGCCGGCCGGCTGCGGGAGACGCGACGTGTGTTTGGTTCCACCTTGCCGTTGTAAAGTAGAGAGCTTCAAATGTCGAAGATCGGTTATGCTCAATCAAGCGACATCCGTTCCAGGACTTGGGATCAGTACCGTCACGACATGAAGATGAAGGCGATCCGGGAGCTGGAGTGCATTCCGCTGCTCCGGGACCTGCTGATCCAAGAGTACAGTGACGAGAGCGTTACCGTTGTCAAGCATGGGGCTGATGCCGATCTGTGGTTTAGTCGGAAGCAAGCGCTGAGTCAGACTCCAGACTACTTGGCGACATGGGGTAGTGGGAGGAGGCGAATGTATGAGTTTCAGATCGCCATACAGCCTAACCTCACACACTATGACTTCAAGTTGTCCAAGGTGGGAAAGAAAGTGCGGGGAAAGGAGGTGCGCATTCCTTGGCCAGATCGGGATTTTTTCTATGTGGTACGCCCGGAGGAGAAAGTAGGTCTATTGAAGACCGACTGGATCATGGATCAGGGAACGATTGGGTCGGTCGCGGCCTGGGGCAGTAGGCCAGCATATCGTGTAAGGAGAGAGGTGTTCTTGCCGGCGCTTCGGGACGGTGACTGCCGGCTGACTGATGTGCTTGGTGAGATCATGGACCGGGAGACACTGCTGGATGCCCAGCGGGACGTTCCAACGCGGGAGAAGGCTCACCTTGCGACTCGTGCGGCACAAGCCGTCGAGAACCGCGGAGTGCTCACGGTCGAGCCGGACACGACTGAGGGACTCGCCGAGGTCTGTTTGCTGATGTCCGCGCTAGGAGAAATTCCGGAGCGACCGGGACGCTGGTTGCGGCGGTTGTTCGTTGGGCTTCCTGATGATCCGGAACCTAATGCGCTCGTGAAGTGCATGTTGGCGGTGGACTTCCTTTACTTTCAGTATGCGACGAGTGCCAGCGAGTATAGGCAGATGACGTACGGTGAGCATAGGGATATGGTGCGGGGACTTGAACGCGTGGACCGTGCGATCTCGTCGTTTCGATGGCCGAGGCGGGGTCCGCAAGATCGGGTGTCCCTGGAGGATGTTCAACGGATGCTCTTCGTAGTGAATGTGTTTGAGGATTGGAGGCAGGATGTTGCGGTAGATCCGAGGATCAGAGTTCCGTCTCCGGCAGTTTGCAAGGCCCGCCGCATCTTCGAGTCCGTGCCGGACGTACGCGCGACTGCCCAACGCATCAGAGATGCGGCGGCGTAGAGACGGCTGAGAGCCGAGGCACCTATGGTTTGGGTGCCGCGCGGATCTCGGGGCGCGCAGGTGGGGGGAGGCCGCACATCCCGGGAGGCACTCAGCGGGGGAGCTATGCGTGAATGTGGGTGATGCGAGTGGGGGTGGCGTAGGGTGGGAGTCACCAGCGTCCAGATCGCGAGGGAGGAGTGATACGCCATGAAGAATGGTAGTCGGGAACCGCGATCGCCTCCGATGCCGTCGTGCCTCCTCCGTCCACTCCCGACAGCACCTCGTCCAGCGCCTCCAGCGCCCCCGGCATCTTCAGGTCTGCCATCTGAGCGGCGATCCGCTCCGGCCGCTGGTTCCGAGGCGCGGGTCGCGACGTCACGCCCCGATGCGGCCACCGAGCTAGAGCACCCCGGTGCCCCCGCTCCTTCTCGAACGGGTCCGCAGGCCGCTCCTTCAGCGTCCCGTGCACTCAGACGTTCGCCTTCCCCGCCAGCCACTCTCCCGCTCGGGCGTTCAGATCCTCGTCGGAGACGAAGTCCCGGCCATAGAAGAATCTCTCCCGAATGTACCGGATTGGCCGCTCCACCTTCCCTTCGTATGAGCTCGATACGAACCACACGCTCGGATCCGGAAGCCCCAGTGGTACGCAAACCTCAGGAACTCCGGGTTCTCCACCAGCCGGCCTCCCGTGCGCCGCCCGTCCGACGTGATCACTGCCTTCATCTGGTCGAACAGCAGCTCCCACGGCACGCCCCCGAACGAGCGGAACGTCGCCTTGTGCCGGCCCGGCATCGCTCTTCTCCCGATGCGGGAGGAGATTGCGCCGTAACCACCCCGATCCTGGCGGTGGAGCCCCGGTTCCCCGCGCCTCGGCCCCGCCCGGTCGCCCTCGTCGTCAACCCCCTCCACCGGACCGCTCACGACTCCACCGACCGTCCGACTCCGGCTCATCCTGTTTGTCGCGCTCGTCTCACCCTGCTGATTGACGCGCCACACCCGCCGCTCTCCGCATGACCGGCATCAGTGCCGCCCGCGTCAGCTTCGCCGACAGCAGCGAACTCCTCCGCGAACTCGCCGGGCTCCACATCCCTCCGAACAAGGTGGAGCGCGCCGCCAAAGCCCTCGGCCGCAGCGTCGCCCTCGACGAGGAACAAGTGGTCGAACCCGAACCCTCGACCGCCCACACCGTCTATCTCGGCCTCGAGGCACCTGTGCCCCGGTCCGGAAGACCGAGACCGAAGGCCGCCCGGGCAAGCGCCCGGGCCCCGCCAGAACCCGTGAAGCCAAGCTCGCCGTCATCTGGTCGGCCGACTCCCGAGACCCCAACGGCAACACCGCCCGCGATCCCGACTCCTTCCCCTGCAACGCCGCCATCGAGACCATCGCCCGCCACCCCCCGGAACACCGCCAGCGGCCGGATCTCCGGACTCGCCTCCAGCATCGGAACCACCTCCGACTCGAACATCCCCGGCAACGGGTCCAGACGACGCCGACCCCGCGGCTCCCCTCCGGGCGCCCTTCCTTCAACAACCGGTAGCCGCGCGCTCGGCTGATCCCCGCCCGCGCCGCCACCGCGACCGAACGCCCTCCTCGCTCCGCCATGAAGATCCTCTCCTGATGATGGGTGATGTGTCGGCCCGGCATCGCTCACCTCCGATGCGGGAGGATCCTGCGCCGTAGCCACCCCGATCCCAGCGGAGGAGCCCCGGTTCCCCGCGCCTCAGCCCCGCTAGGTCGCCATCGCCGTGAACCTCCTTCACTGGACGCTCACGACTCCCCGAACGTCGGACTCCGTCTCACTCTGTTTTGTCGCGCACGGATCCGGTCACTCGGCAACTCTCCCATCGCTTCGCCAATCCGTGGCTACATGCCTCACCTCAGGCAAGGGATCGCCCTTTCCGAGTTCCAGCCATCTCCGAACGATGTCGGGCGCATCCGAGCGTTCCGCCGCGATTGCTCGCGCGACGCGAACGCACCGCCATCGCGTGAGCGGAATGTCCAGACCATCGGTACCCGCAGTTTCCCGGTCGTACCGCAATTGCTCAAGAAGGTATCCCATTCCCGTAACGACGAGATCGCGAATCACATCCCGGTGATCGGTGCGGCCCTGCTCAAAAATCCATTTGGCCACATCAAGGGCTGCCCCCGCCGCCTGTCGCCTGACGGCGACCGCCACCCCAACTTCTCGCACCCATTGCTCCAGAGGAGAAGGCGGCGATTCGTCCGATCGCGGTTCAAGCCAGATACGCAAGGCACCGAACGCGCTATTGGCCATCCGGACATCGTCGGACGCAAGACCCTTCTTCATGGTCACGTCGATGTCGTCGAGCAGTTCCGGGGCGGATCTCCAGATTCCGGGCAGCATTCCGAAGGCCGGAATCCCTTTCTCGTCCAATTGCGCGTCGTGCAGATCTTTCACCTTCTGATTCAGCGCCTGGGCAAGCGAAGCGGGTACGCGCACCTCGGACAGCAGGAACCCGAGACCGCGAATTGCGCCCGCTAGGGACTGTCGAACCGGCGCGACAAAGAAGTCAGGTATGTCCTTCGGAAAACGCACGCTCGTCTTCGTCCACTGATCTACTATCCCCGTAACAAAAGTCTTCTCGGAAGACGACAACGCGAGACTCTGTGAGTGATGGCGTAGAAAGGCGACTGCGTGCCCCGCTTGGTGAAGAACGTCATCAGCCCGATGCGGGTCCATGTGAGTCACGGGAAGGCCCACTGCACCACTTCCATCCATACCGGACAATATGGCCTGCGAACTGTCGCCGGTCAACCATTTTCGCCCGAACGCTCGCCTCCCCATGCCCTGACGTGGTTCAGGCAGGACGACAAACACATAGTCAGGCAGGCCCGTCCCGACCGGGAGAGATCCATCGCCGGGGGCATCCGTACCCCACCAGCCCTCCGCCACTTGAGCCACTTCAGGTGGAGTCAACAGCCCCCAGTCAGCAATCCTGCCCAGCCGCCGGGACGCACGTTCACGTGTGACGCCACCTTGTGTGGCCGCCCGAACGAGAGTCCCAATCACTCTCACCCAACGCGTCTCGTTCTCCGGTGTTCGCTCCGGTGGTCGTTCCAAGTCCCAGAGAAGGTCGGCCGGTTCCGGATGCTTGGACACTACATCCATCTCGCGGTCCCTCGGGATCTGGGTCTCGAGGATATCCAATACCACTTCTTCTGCATTACGTGATCGCATGGTCTCCCATGAGCGCCGCAACAGGTTGCCCAATGACTCGTGCAGCCAAAAGTGCATCGAACGTGCGTGCAACTTGAGCCCCTCTTGGAGCGCTCGCTCTGCCTCTTCATGGTCCACTCGCAGAATTAGGCGTGACCATCCTTCCAGCGCAACTCCGGCACGCCGCGCCCATGGAATGCGCTCGCCCCGCACGTTCGCCTCAACTCTGCTGATGGCGTGAAGGGCCAACCTCTTCACCGCGTCGCACAACCGTCGTGCCTTCCGCCTTGGCAACGCCGCCGTGCGTTCACGCGACAAGACACGCTGAAGGAACTCGTCAGTGCCCCCAGATGCGGCCCGAAGAACAAGGCGGATTGCCAGTTGCGGATCGACGGCTGCCAAACGCTCGGCCGACAGCCGTAGCAACGAGCCTGCGACATCGAACGAGTCTACAGCATTCGGGAGACCGGCGACCTCGGTCAGCCGCACACTCTCATAGGCCGCAGCAAATCTTTCGCTGTCGAAGCGGTACCAGCGCCCGCCACTGCGCTGAACACCCAGGTCGAAGCCCGGTGTGGCCTTCGCGTTGCTGTTGCCTTGCTCCAAAGCGTTCCGTAGATCCCACACGTCCGGAGCATCGCACTGCATGGGTGCGAGATGGCGCCACCGCTCACGAAAGTCCGTGAGGTTGTTCAAGGAAATCGTACTCCACAGGGCCCACCCTTCCCGAGCCACTGTAGTGAAGTCTTGTCCCGACCGCGGTGCCGCCCTGATCTCCACCATTGCCTCTTCAACCAGAGTGGCCGCTTCTTGGTCTCTCCCAAGGTCTCTCAGAAGAGCGCTCTTGCGCAGCTTCCACATAGGGTCGACGTCGCTTGGATTCCATCGGTCGAGAAGTTGCTCCAGTCTCTTGTAGTCGAGCTCCCAAAGTGACCACAAGCAACGCTCGTGGTGAATCCGTTGGGCGACCTCGAGATCATCGCTCATGCACGGTGCGAGCCGCTCCAGCCGATCCTCCAATCCGTCAGCATCAAGCCGATAGCGCGCAGCCGTCAGGAGAGACAGGGCCACCTCGCTCCACTTGGCACGAATCCTCGTCCACTTGGCTTCGGACACGTCCTCGGTGCCAACCGCTCGCGTCTCGCAATCGATGGCATCCAGCACTTCAGCGGCCGCCGTTTCCAAAGCCTTCGGTGGTCGCGCTAGCGATTTCTCAAATCGCCAGAGGACTTCAAAAATGACGTCCAGACGCTCCAACCACTCCAAGCGGGGGAGAACACGGAGAATAAACGGAGTCCAGTGCTCAACTGCTCTCCGCTGGGTGGATCGCTTGCTTTGAGGAAAGACGAGCCAGCCGGGATAGCACTTGCGATTCTGCCGCCACGCATCCACGGCCCTAGCCACTTTACGCTTGTCGGCCTCAATTGATTCTTCCTGTGGAGGATTCATACTGGGCTCTGCAACCGGGCAGGTCGAGTGGCGCATCGCAACGGGATCGATGAGCGGATTGATCCTCTTCGGCGTCGGTGGCGGCTCTGGCCACCGGGTCTGAACATATGGCTTACCGCATTCCAAGGAGGTCAGGATCCATTCCGTCGCCAACTGATGGCGTAGGGGCTCTGGCCAGCGGCCGATTCTCGGGTGTCTTGCGAGGTCAATGGGGATTACGTTGCGTACCGATTCGAGCATCTGACGGCGGGAGCGCGACATGCCTAGATAGCCGGCGAGATAGATCTTGGGAGCGGCCTCGCCAAGGTTGTCGCGAACCCAACCGGACCAGTGCAGGAAGTTCGGGTCGTCACCGGAAAACCCTAGAAGAAGGACCAAGGTTGTCATCATTGCTTGCTGCACAGTGTTCACGAAGGGCGCATGTGTGCGCGGATATGTGCGATACGAATCCTCCGTGAGGATCAATGGAGGGTCCGGCAGAGATCCGTGCAACTTGACGATGCGGGGACGACTGTGCTGCGGAAGGTCACTTCGGGCGCGGACGACGGAATATGCGCGCTCGGGGACCTGACCTCGCGCCCGTTCAAGGAGCGTATCCCAGTTCGTGGTGAAGATGTCGCGCCATGGCATTTGGAGAAGACGCCGGTGGAATGCACCGGGACGATAATCGAGATCGGCGATCGTTCTCTGCAGGATTTGATGCAGTTTGGTCTCTCCGCACTCTACCGCGTACTCCTGAGCCAGTCGTTCGGGAGGCTCACGACGATCGGGATCTTGAGGGTAAAGCTCTTGGCCAAGCCGGGCGGCGATGTCCTCAAGCATGGGCATCGGCGACCCCTTCGGCCCCTTGGGCCGGGCGTTCCTGCTGAACCCGCTGCCCACTATGACCGATGCGCCCGCACCGGCAGTGTCCCAGAGTGCTTCGGTAACGTGATCCATACGGAGTTGGTCAGGGAAGGTCATGTGTCGGCATCCTCGGGAAACGCACTTGCCACCGTCAATCTATGCGCGAATTTAGGTGACGGTAGGGGTGGCGGATCGTGGGAGTTTAACAGATTCCACACTTCCAAGAAGGAGTGATGCGCCACGAAGAAGATTAGTCGGGAACCCAGGGTGTCGCCACCGGAGATCCCGTGGGGCGTCGAGGACGTGCTCGCCGAAATTCTGCGGCGCGGAGCGCGGGACTTGGTCCCGTCCGCGGTGGAGGCGGCGCAGAGCGTGCTGGTGGAGTCGTTCCAGAGCCCGCGCCTCCCGGCCGATCGGTTGTGGCGCGTCAATCAGGATGAGACGAGCGCGACAAACAGGATGAGACGGAGTGGGACGGTCGGTGGAGTCGTGAGCGTCCGGTGGAGGGGGTTGACGACGATGGCGACCGGGCGGGGCCGAGGCGCGGGGAACCGGGGCTCCTCTGCCGGGATCGGGGTGGTTACGGGGCAAACTCCTCCCGCATCGGGAGGAGAGCGATGCCGGGCCGACACAACACGCATCATCAGGAGAGGATCTTCATGGCGGAGCGAGGAGGGCGTTCGGTCGCGGTGGCGGCGGCGCGGGCGGGGATCAGCCGGGCGAGCGGCTACCGGTTGTTGAAGGAAGGGCGTCGGGAGGGGGCGCACGAGGAGTGGAGACGGCGGAGCCTTGATGGTCGTCACTACGTCTACATGTGGGCGGACGGGATCTACCTTCAGGAGCGTAATGAGGAGGATCGGTAGTGCGTTCTGGTGGTGATCGGGGCGACGCCGGAAGGTCGGAAGGAGCTGATCGGCTCTCAGATGGGGTTCCGGGAGAGCGCGCAGAGCTGGCGGGATCTTCTGGCCGACCTGAAGGAGCGCGGTCTGGCGGAGGCGCCGCAGCTGGCCATCCTGGACGGGGCGCTGGGCTTCTGGAAGGCGCTGGACCAGGTCTTCCCTTCGACCGGTCGGCAGCGCTGCTGGGTGCACAAGACGGCGAACGTGCTCGGGAAGCTGCCCAAGTCGTTGCAGCGGAATGAGAAGCAGGAGCTGCGGGAGGTCTGGCTGTCGCCGGATCGAGCGAGGGCAAAGGCGGCGCTGAAGCGGTTCCGGGCCAAGTATGGGGCGAAGTATCCGGCGGCGGTGACGTGCCTGATGGAGGACCGCGCCGAGCTGCTGGCGTTCTACGCGGTCCCGGCGGAGCACTGGCGGCACGTTCGGACGACCAGCCCCCACCGGGATAACTGACCGATCGAGAGCGTGTTCGCGACGGTGCGCCACCTGACGGTTCAAAGCAAGGGATGCCGGTCACACCGGGCGGCGCTGGCGACGGTGTTCAAGCTCATCAAGGCGGCGAGCCGGAAGTAGCGGCGTCTGAACGGCCATGAGAAACTGCCCCAGCTGATCACGGGCGTCACCTTCGAGGATGGCGTAAGGGTTGAGGACGAAGGAAACCGCGCCGCCGCCTGATCATGCTGTCCCCCACTTCCGACCATGGCTCTTCAGGGGGTCATGGGGGCGTGCATCGGCCCGGTGCCACACCAGATGGTTGACCGATGACAAAGTCACCGGAACTGGCGACGCGCGAGTTCGTGCCGCTGGTCGCGCTGCTGCTGTCGCTGGTCGCGCTCTCGATCGACGCCATGCTCCCGGCGCTGCCCGCGATCGGACGGGACCTGGGGGCCACGGGCGCCAACGACGCGCAGTTCGTGATCACCGCGCTGTTCGTCGGACTGGGCGTCGGACAGGCGATTTTCGGCCCGCTCTCGGACCGCATCGGACGAAGGCCCGCGATCCTGCTGGGCCTGATCCTGTTCATGGCGGGCTGCGTGGTGAGCCTCCTCGCAGCCACCTTCCCGCTGATGATCGGGGGGCGCATCCTCCAGGGCTTCGGGGCCGCCGCGCCTCGCATCGTGACGCTGGCGATGGTGCGGGATCAGTACGGAGGTCGGAGGATGGCCCGGATCGTCTCGTTCGCGCTCGCGGTCTTCATCCTCGTTCCCACGGTGGCGCCGGCGCTGGGACAGGGCCTTCAGGCGCTCGGAAGCTGGCGGACGATCTTCGCGGCGTTCCTCGCGATCGCCGCCGTCGCCCTCGCCTGGTTCGCCGCGCGGCAGCCGGAGACGCTTTCGCCCGATCTCCAGCGACCGCTCCGGGCGCGGGATCTCGGTCGGGCCGTGCTCGAGGTGCTCCGCATCCGCGCTGCGCTCGGCGCCACTCTCGCCATCGGCTTCGTCTTCGCCCCGTTCATCGCCTACCTGAGCTCCGCCCAGCAGATCTTCCAGGAGGCCTACCGAACCGGGACGATGTTCCCTTTCTGGTTCGGTGTGCTCTCGCTCGCCATCGGCGCCGCCTCCCTGCTGAACGGGCGTCTCGTCATGCGTTACGGGATGGCTCGGCTCACTGTGGCGGCGGCCATCGGCATGACGCTGGTCTCCGGCGCCGGGTGGGCGCTCGCGACCGCCTGGGACGGCTTGCCGCCGTTCGGCTGGTTCCTTGCGGCTCTGGTCGCGGTGTTCCTCGCGCTGGGGCTCCTGTTCGGGAACCTGAACGCGCTGGCGATGGAGCCACTGGGCCACATCGCCGGATTGGGAGCCGCCGTGGTCGCCTCGCTCTCCATGCTGCTCTCGGTGCCTCTGGGCGCCTGGGTGGGACAGGCCTTCGACGGCGCCGTGTCCATGCAGATGGCGGCGTTCACCGGCTTCGGCGCCGCGACCCTGGTCGCGGTGCTGTGGGCCCGGGAGCGCCCGGCGGACGAGGACCACGGCTGACGCGTCCGAGCCCGTGTACCATGGATGGGCTACCGACCGGCCGGTTCGCAGCCTCCGTCATTCATGATCCTGTCGTTGCGGCGCGCCGCGGGCCGCTGCCTGATCGTCCCCTTCCTGCTTCTGCCGGGGCTGTCCGGGCCAGCGGCCGCGCAGGACGACGAGTCCCGCTTCCTGAACCGCATCCGGCGGCTGACGGTCGAGGGCGCCCGCGCCGGCGAGGGCTACTTCTCTCCCGACGGGCGGGAGATGGTGTTCCAGTCGGAGCGCGAACCCGGGAATCCGTTCTTCCAGATCTACTGGATGTCCCTCGAGACCGGAGACATCCGGCGGGTCTCGCCCGGGATCGGCAAGACCACCTGCGCCTTCCTCTCCGGGAAGAACGGCGACATCCTGTTCGCTTCCACCCACCTCGATCCGCGTTCGCTGGAGCTCCAGCAGGAGGAGATCGCGTTTCGGGAGAGCGGGCGGGAGCGCCGCTACGCGTGGGACTACG
Organism: Gemmatimonadota bacterium; assembly: GCA_022822425.1. Classification (GTDB taxonomy): domain Bacteria; phylum Gemmatimonadota; class Gemmatimonadetes; order Longimicrobiales; family Gaopeijiaceae; genus BD2-11. The sequence goes on from JAJEBS010000217.1 coordinate 14,513, forward strand.
ACCCGGCCATGGACATCTTCGTCGAGCAGCGATCGGACGGCGAGCTGGTCCGGCTCACCGACGCCCGCGGCTATGACGCCGAGGCGAGCTACTCCCCGGACGGCGAATGGATCGTCTTCACTTCGAACCGACCCATGTTCGAAGAGGCGCTGAAGGGACGCGAGGCCCGACTCGCCGAGGTGGATCCCTCGTATTTCGCCGAGATCTACCGGATGCGCGCCGACGGGAGTGGGCAGGAGCGGCTCACCAGCGTCCCTGGCTACGACGGAGGCCCCTTCTACTTCCCCGATGGTTCCCGGATCGTGTGGCGCCGTTTCTCCGAGGACGGCCTGATCGCCGATGTCTGGACGATGAACCCGGACGGCTCGGACCCGCAGCGGGTCACGGATTTCGGCGCGATGAGCTGGGCCCCCTACGTTCACCCCTCGCTCCAGTACATCCTGTTCGCCTCGAACAAGCTCGGTTTCTCCAACTTCGAGGTGTACATGGTGGATCTCGCCGGAGAGAAGGAGCCGGTCCGGGTGACGACGTCCGACGGGTTCGACGGGCTCCCGGTGCCGACGCCCGACGGGAACGGGCTGGCCTGGACGTCGGGCCGTCACGGCGGGCCGGGAAGCCAGATCTACCTCGCCGACTGGGATCACGAGGCGGCTCTCGAAGCCCTGCGCTCCGCGCCCCTGCGCGGGAGCCGCTGATGCCCGCCGGGCCTCTGGAGCCGCGGTCCGTGAGCTGCCAGAAGCTGGTCCACCGGCTCGCCAATCTCGTTCCCCTCGAAGCTCGGACGAATCGGCGGATCGGC
>JAJEBS010000270.1 GCA_022822425.1 Gemmatimonadota bacterium
GTCTGCGGAACGATCTCTACATCCGGGTCTTGCTCCAGTTCCCGGACCATCTGCACTGCGAACCGGCGACTGAACTCGCCCGCGCTCGCCATGGCATCGAGCACCTCGATCAGCACCAGTTGTGTCGTTACCACCGTGACCGCTCCCAGGTCCTCCGCCACGGTCATCGCTCGGTCATACAGCGCATCCCGGGGCCTCCAGAGCGCGATCCAGTAGCCCGCGTCCGCGAAGACAGCGGTCATGCATCCTCTTCCCTGGGATGACCGTAGAGGTAATGCTTCTTGTTCCTCGCGAGATCGGTAGGGAGGCTGTCCCCTGCATCCTGGGGCATGGATTCGTGGAGCTTCTTGACTCGCTTCGCAATGGCCGCTAGTCCACCACCCACCGCAGGCGCTTCTTCGATGGACACCGTCACCTGCTCGCCTTCCTCGAGATCGAGGGGCTCCAGAGGCGTTAGCACGCCATTGGCGTAGGTGGCCTTCACGGTTGTAGTCACGGCTGGCCCTCCCCGCGAGCGCCTGCCTCTATCCTACCGCGCCGTCACTGCTAGACGGGACGGCAGACAGGGCACGTGGCGCCCGCACCTCTCACGACTCAGCGGGGGCGCGGAGCCAAGCGGCGACAGGGGAGGGAACACGAGCTCGCGCACGTTCGTGCGGTCCTGTTCCCACCCTCCCGCCCCCTGAACGGACGGTGTAAATCACGGCCCCCCTCGCTATGCTCGCTTCATGGCGCGGGGACTCTTCGCATCGCTGGCGGCGATACCCGTTCTGTTGGCGCTGTCGTGTGGTGGTGACGAGGGCATCGCACCCATCCCCGTCGTTACGCCACAACCCTCCCCAACGACCACCGCCACGTCCGCCACCCCTGTTGCGACTACACCGACTACTCCAACTCATGTTGCGACTGCCACTGCCGGTGCGACCACGCCCACCACCCCGACTCAGGTCACGACCGCCACTCCTGTCACGACCACACCCGCTACCCCAGGGGAAGTCGCGACCTCTACCCCAACCGCGACCGTGACTGCCACCCCCGCGAGCGCAGGAGCGGATGCCGTAGCTTCGGACCGGGCGGCACTCGTGGCGCTCTACGGGGCGACGGGCGGCGAGAGGTGGCGTAACAGCACGAACTGGCTGACCAACAGTCCGATCGGTGAGTGGTACGGCGTGGGGACATCGAGGGATGGTCGCGTCACGGAGCTCAGCCTTGATGAGAACGGGCTGAGCGGGACACTCCCAGCGGAACTGGGGCACCTCATCAAGCTGCAGTACCTCTATCTCAACGACAACGAACTGAGCGGCGAGATCCCAGTTGAACTGGGCCTCCTCGTCGACCTTCGCGTCCTGTGGCTACAGAGCAACAAACTCAGCGGGCCCATTCCGGAGGGGCTGAGGGACTTCTCCAGGCTTGAGTACCTGCATCTCAACCACAATGAGCTTGGCGGACCGATCCCGGAACTGGGCCGCCTCGTCAACCTCCGTGTCCTGTGGCTGCACGGCAACAACCTCAGCGGGCGGATAGCCCCAGCGGTGGGCCGCCTTGCGAATCTGGAAGACCTGTCGCTCGCTGGCAATGTGTTGAGCGGGCCTCTACCTCCGGAGTTGGGGCAACTGGCTAACCTGAAGCAGTTGTACCTCTCTACCAATGAGTTGAGCGGGCCGATCCCGGCGGAACTGGGCCGACTCACGAATCTGCAGTACCTGTTCCTCGGTCGCAACGCGTTGAGCGGGCCGATCCCGTCAGAGCTGGGGCAACTGGCTAGCCTGAAGCGGCTGAACCTTACTACCAACGAGTTGACTGGGCCGATCCCGGCGGAGCTGGGCCGCCTCGTGAACCTGGAGTATCTGTGGCTCAGTGACAATGCGTTGAGCGGCCCGATCCCCCCGGAGCTGGGGCAACTCGCCAGCCTGAAAAAGCTGACTATCGGTGGCAACGAGTTGAGCGGGCCGATCCCGGCCGAGTTAGGCCAACTGGCTAACTTGGGCGAGTTATTTCTCGTTGGGAACGACTTGAGCGGGGCGATTCCCCCGGAGTTGGGCGAGTTGGGCAGGCTCTCGTTGTACGTCAGTGGCAACCGCATCAGCGGCTGCATCCCCGAGGGGCTCCATGGCGACGTCGAGTCTCTCGACCTCCCTGCTTGTGAGGACGGGTCTGAATGACCAGCGGACGCCGACCATGCACCCTCGAACAGACGGGGTAATCCGCTTCCTCATGGCCTACGCTGGTCCCGTGTTGCGCCAGCTCGCAGCCATGTTGGTAGCGGTGACAGCCCTTGGGGCGCTGTCATGTGGAGGAGGCGAGCAGGTGGGTCCGCAAGCCCCTACTGCTGCTCCGACATCCGAAACCACGCCCACACGAGCACCCGCTACCCCAGCCCAGACGGCGCCGGCCACGCCCGTGGCCACCGCGACTGCGACGCCCGCTGCGACTGCCGCCCCGACCCCGGCGCCCTCCCCCACGGCGACCGCAACGCCCAGCCCCGAGCCCACGCCAAGTCCCGTCATCGTTACAGGCCCGCTGCTCGTCTTCTCGGAGATAGTGGAGGTTGACGAGGGCCGGCCACGGTACGGACGAACGGAGACGAGACGCATCTATGCCTACGATCTGAGCGCCGACCGGTATTGGATCGCCTTCGACTATCACCACACCGTCCTTGGCAGCCGTCAAGAAAGGTCCGCCGTGAAGGTGGCGGGTGAGAGTCTCATCGTCTGGACTGAAGACGAAGTACGCCACGTCAGCATCGCAGGCGAGACGGAGCGCGTCCTCTTCCAATATGACCAGATCTCCTGGTTCGAGCCCTCACCCGATGGAACGAAAGTCGCGATCGTCTATGGCGTCAACCCTTCCGGGGGTACCCGCCATGCCGGCGTACTCGTCATCGACATCGCCACCGGCCGGGAACTCCTGGATACCGGGAGGCGTTTCGATCCGATCTTCACCGGTTACTCAAATGTCCTCCGCCAGCGTTGGCATGCGGACGGTACCGCGCTCCTGGTCGAGGAACGGGGGAAGCCCGGGCTCCTGCGGCTGGACGGCACGTTCGACGTCCTGCCGGAGGATTGGCACATCTCTCCTGACCTGCGCCACGCCCTGCGCGTTGGAGAAGAGATTGGCGGTATCTCGCTCAACCGCCACCACGGACGGGTCGTCTGGGAGAGCCTGGAAGTGCTCGATGCCGAGACGGGGGACGTGGTCTGGACGGTCCAGGCCGAGGAGGGAGGGGGCCTGTACCAGCAACTGGACTCCTTTGGCGACAGTTGGTGGGGGCCGGGCCTCCCTACGGAGCAGGCCTGGGAGGACCGGCGCCACGTCTTCTTCAACGAACTGGCTCCCGAACCTGATTGGAGGGTGGGTCATCAGCCCCACCTCGGCGTCCCCAAGGTTCTCGATGTCGCTACCGGAGAGGTTCAGCCCCTCACAGCCGAAGTCAGAGGACTGCTGCGGGGGCCTGTCGGCGGCGCCGCCCGTGGTTCGCGGTCCTCCGCGGGCAGGATGTCTTACGACGGCCGGGTGATTTGGGAAGGAGCGTGGTTCAAGTACCTTGGCCTGATCGAACCGGTGGGTGACATCGAGCTCCGGGGGATAGTGCCCCAGCACATCGCAGTGGAGGTCGACCCGCCGCCCCCACCACCCCGCGAGGAGATGGTAGGCCCGCTCCTGCTCTATGAGGTGCAGCGACGCCAAACAACCACGCCGCGGCTGGCTATCGCCTATGACGTGGGTACGGGACAGAAGTGGACGGTTCACCGTCGCGAGGACTCGTGCAGTCCATCTCCACCTCAAGCCGCGCAGGGCGGCTTCGTGATCTGTACCAGGTCAGAACTCCTCCACGTTGCTGTCGATGGCAAGGTCGCGCTCCTGGACTGGAGGCCGGATGAGTTTTGGGCTTCCCCGGACGGACGGAAGCTCGCGATGCGTTTCTACGGCGGGGGCCTTGGGCCCGACGGGCGTGACAACCCCGCCCGCACCGTTGTCATCGAGGTTCCCTCCGGTGAACAGATCCTGCGCGTCGTCCACTCCGAGATCCCCCCGGCCCTTGGACTGCCCAGTGCCGAGCAAGCCTGGACTGTCTGGAGGCAGGCATGGACCTCAGACTCGAGTGCGGTCGTGTTGGAGGTCGTGGATGACAATACGGGCCACGGAGGCCCCGCCGTGGGTGTCATCGCGCGGCTCGACGGCACGCTCCACCTCATTCCGTGTCCGGTAGACGACTACTCCTCGACATCGAAGTGCTACGCACCCGACGGCGGGCACGTCGTGCGGGGGCGCAACTCGGAGTCAGGGGACTACACCGACTCGAACTGGCGATACATCGACATCCTCGACTCGGAGACCGAAGAAGTCCTGTGGTCCGTCGAGCTGTCAGTTGTTCTTCGTGACTTGGATTGGGAGTGGGCCTCTACCGAGCACTTGGCCTGGTCGTATGCGCTCCTGCCCCGCGTCTACACTTCCGTATTTTCCCCTGACGCTAGGATAGGCAACGCGGATGTCTCAGTTCTCGACATTCGCACAGGCGAAGGCGAGGCGCTCGATTTCGAGGACTACCTGACCCGCTTCCACTCACCTCGCGCGACTACCGACTGTCCCGAGAACCCCGGACACTCCTGCAAGATCATTCTCGACGGCGAGGTTGTGGGGGAGGGGCGCTGGCCGACCATCATCGGCTTGGTCGAACTCGAATAACTCGTGCTGCACGGCGTGCGCACGCCAGCGCCAGCCACGGGGTAGTGCCCCGAGCGGTCCCGTGGCGAACGCGATGTCAGCCTCGACGACCGTCTCCATGAGCGGCGACAAAGGCCGTCACGGTTCGTCCTCCACAGCCCACGCCACCGGAAGGATCTCGAAGCGCTTGTTCACCAACTTGCGCCGGTGGTCCGGCCCGTCCCTCGCTACAGCGTCAACTCTAGCTTCAAGACGAAGGTTCTCGATTTTGTCCAGCCTGGTGGGCGCGCCGCGCTCCGAAATGACCCCGCCCCACCCACGGCGCGACTGTTGAGACGCACCTCCCTGCTGAACTCCTGCAAGTACCCCACGCCCGACAGCCAAGTGACTGGGTCGGTGGGGTGGACATCACTCAACTTCTCAGCGCCTAGTTCGGGGACAAGTTGGCCAGCAGGGCGAGAGCCTTAGCACACCCATGACCCAGGAGACGCACGACCGGACGTTAGGCTTGAGTTGCCCACCCTCCATCGCACCGCTGGAGCACTACAGCGCGAGCTCCAGTCTGAGGGCGAAAGTTCTCGATCTTGTCCAGTCTGGTGGGCTACTTGACGGTAGACAGAACCACCTTCGAGGTGTTGGTCAGCCTCTAGCCGTGGGTTCAATGACAGCGCGCCTGCCGTCGGAAACATCGACGTGCAGGCTGCGAGCTTGAGCTCATCCGGGCCGAGTCACCTAAGTGTCGGGGTCTAGCTGGCCTCGCAAGGGCTGCGTTCTGATGCGCACATAGCGCACCATTGCTGGCTCGAGGTCGTAGCCCACGGCGCCCCAGAAACCGGTGGCCCATGGATGTTCTCTCTCGACGAGCGCTGTGATTTGCTTCGCACCTATCTCAGTGCAGGCGTCGGCCGGGGTAATCCGGCCACGCGGGTGCTAGGCTGAGGCGATGCCGCGCTTGCGACTGCGACTCATCGTGCTGGCGGCGGCGCTGGTCGCGAGCGGGGCGGCCCTCGGGTGGTTGCCGGGGGCGGAGGGGGCCGCCGCACAGTCGAGCCGCCACGAGATCCAGGCGACGGTCGTCGACGAGAACGGGGGGCTCGTCGAGAGCCTGTTTGTGGGAGCTCACGTCGACAGGGGCGGCCCGGGGGTCTACCAGGCGAAACGTACGGCGACCGGCTCGGCCCGGTTCCTGCTGGTGCAGGGCGTGTACCACCTCCACATCCACACGGACCGGTTCAGCAAGTGCACGGTGTCGGGACTCGAGAACCCCGAAGGGCGCCCGCACGCGGTGTTCACAGCGCAGCCGGGCGCCTCGTCGCGCATCGAGATCGTGGTGTCGAGGGGTGATCCGCTGGCGAGCCCGGCGTGGGTCCCGTGCCGGTTCGACGTGCCGTTCCACCAAATGCGGGGATCGGTGTCGGGTCCGCGTGGGGAGCCGCTCGAGGGAATCGTCGTTCAGGCGTTCGGGGAGTACGGGGAGGATAGCTGGGGACCTTGGAGCGCCTTGCCGACGGATGCTGAAGGACGCTTCGGGATCGAGGTTCCGGATGGCGCGTTTCGCCTCAGCCTCTCCCTGGAGCTCGCGGACGGCGGGACGTGCGATCTCGGCTCCTTCGGAAGCGATGGCCGGCGAACGCCGTCGCGGGGAATCACGCGGCTTGTCGTAGCCGGTAACGATATCGAGGGTTTCGCCATTACCCTGTCCAGTGTCCCGTCCAAACTTTGCCAGTGGGTCGAGGGGATCGTCGTCGATGCTGAGGACAAGCCGGTCGCCGGGAGCAAGGTCACCTTGGGCGAATTGGAGCCCAGAGGCGCCTGGACGGACGCAGCAGGGACCTTCGGCCGCTACCTTCGGGAAGGAAGCTACCTTGTACAGGTCCGAACCGACCTCGGCGACGAGTGCACGGTCAAAGGCTATGAGCGCGCGGCCCTGGGAAGGCCTGCGCGCATCGACGTGGACGGCGAGGGGGTCGACGGACTGCGGATCGCGCTCTCCGGTGACCCCGGCACCGGACTCAAGAACCTCATCTGCTTCTTCCCTCCGCCGATGGCCACAACAACGCTGCAGCCCGGGTGGAACCTGGCGGGGTGGGCGGCGGCGGAGACGGACGCGGGCGCGCTCTTCGAGGCGATTCCCACGCTCGACGCCGTACACGCCTGGGACGCCGCGACGCAGTCGTTCGCGCGGGCCGCGCGCGACGATTCCGAGGGTGCGGCCGACCTGACCACGATCGCGCCGGGGATGGGACTCTGGCTCCACCTCGGCGGGGAAGAGCCGGTCACGTGGACGCGGCCGGTGGCGCCGGCAGGCGGCTTCGTCTCCCTAAAGCCAGGGTGGAATCTCGTGGCCTGGGCGGGCCGCGACGGGGCGGCGCCGGAGGACGCATTCGCGTTCCTGGGCGATGACTTGCTGGCGGCAGCGGTGTGGGACGTCGGCGCGGGCCAATTCCGTTTGCACTATCCCGAGGCGCCTCGCGAGTTCAACACGCTCCGACGGCTGGAGCCGGGCGAGGCGCTCTGGCTCAACATGGGCGCCTCCAGGCGCTGGCTCCAGCCCGGAGCGACGGCGGCGGCGGTCGAGTTCGTTGGCGAGGTGGCGCCCGAGACGCGAGCCAGCATCGTCCCGAGGCTGGACGACGTAAAGGCGTATTTCGCCGAACGAACCGGCATCTTCGTTCCCGGCCTCACGGTCTCGGTGGGCGCCCAGCCCGTGTGCGCCGACTACGGCTCCGGCTTCTGGACGATTCGCCTGGCAGAGGACTGCGTCGTGGCAATCGCCCACGAGTATGCGCACGCGATCCAGTTCACGGCCGGCGGCGGCACAACGGCCAGGTGGCTGGTCGAAGGGGTGGCGGAACGGTGGTCGGCCCAGTACTACGACCACGCCGGCAGCAACACCTACGGACAGGTGCGCGATCGCGTGATCCGGGGCGCCCGGTTCGCGGAAGCACCCCTGGAAGAGATGGAGTCGCCAGCTGGCTTCAACGCGCAGGTCCAGAGGTACCTATACGCTCATCTGGCGGTCGACTGGCTTGCTTCCATTGCCGGAGGCGACGACGCGCTGTTTGGCTACTTCGATGCCCGTACGAACGAAGAGGACTGGCGGGACACGTTCGAGCGCGTCTTCGGCATCAGCGTGGGTGACTTCTACACGTCGTTCGCAGCGCATCGAGTCGAGGTAGCGCCTCTGAATCCACGAGTGAAGGGGGTCGTGCGGACACCCGGTGGCGCCCCGCTGGTGGGCGCTACCGTCCACGCACGCAGTGTCCTCGAAGGAAGTGTGCACACGGTGACGACCGGCGACGACGGAGAGTTCGAGCGAGTGCTTGAGAGTGGTGCATACGACCTCTTGCTCACGGTCGACGGCTGCCCTCTTCCCTGGTCCAGCTCCGGCTTTCCGGTGAAGGCGGTGACCGCACGCAGCTCGCAGATGGAGCTAGACGAAGGGGCCGTCGCGGAAATCGTCATTACTCCCTCTGCGACTGCGGCGGACACCTGCCGGTGGCAGTGGCTTCGGGGCACCGTCACCGACCTCGCTGGCAACCCGCGCAGTGGTGTCAAGGTCCACCCGCGCACCCAGGTGGACGGCATCGAGGTCGCGACCCTCACCCCCTCCGACTGGACAGCTGGCGATGGCCTGTTTGCGATTCGAGTCATTGAAGGCCGATACCGGCTCTCGGTGAGAGACGGCTCCGCGAGCGGCAACGGCTACTATGAACAGCGTCGCGGCTTCACACTCCACCCTCCTGACGCAACCCCGATTGTCGTGGGAGAGACCGACGTCAATGACGTCGCTGTTCAGTTCGGGGTAATCAGCGGAGCTATGAGTGGACTCGATGCTGCACCCAACCTGAGAGTAGGCCTTCACGGAGGGGAGCAGAACTACTATCTGGCGGCGAAGCCAGAGGTTCAGTTTATCGCCCCCAGGGGAACATTCTTGCTGGGGGTCTATTGCTCCAACTTCCGTCTCGTTGGCTGGTACGGTGGGGATAACGAACTCGTGACCGACCACAGCCAGGCAGCCCCGATTGTCCTGGACGACGCGGATGTCACCCTCACCCTCGAGATACCAGCAGCCGTGACCTGCCAGTGACGACGTTCCCGGTTGCCAATCCGCACCAAACTCTGCGCTACTTATCGGAAGCGTCATTGCCGCCGCGAGGCGGGTAATGGACCGCGACTCGGGAGGACTGGCTTCTGTCTGTCCATAGGCCCCACCGAGGGCTCGTCGAGCCGGAGCGCGCGATTCAGGCACGGTTCCGGCTAGCAGGCTGCTGAAGAAACGCCC
>JAJEBS010000116.1 GCA_022822425.1 Gemmatimonadota bacterium
GGGCGGGTCCGCCGGCTTCTCGACGAACCGGACGATGCGGCCGCTCTCGTCCACGTGCATCACCCCGAAGCCGGTGGCTAGCGCGCGCGGCACCTCGATGCAGCCGACCGTCACGTCGGCGCCGGAGTCGACGTGCTGGGCCAGCATGATGCCGTAGTCCATCTTGTAGACATGGTCGCCGGCCAGCACGACGATCCAGCGCACCCCGTAGCTCTCGATGATGTCGATGTTCTGGGTGACGGCATCGGCGGTGCCGAGGTACCACTGTCTCTCGTCGACCCGCTGGGAGGCGGGCAGGACGTCGAGCATCTCGTTGCGCTCGGCCTGGAAGAAGCTCCAGCCGCGCTGCAGATGACGGATCAGGCTGTGGGCCTTGTACTGGGTGGCCACGCCGATGCGGCGAATGCCGGAGTTGACCGCGTTCGACAGGGCGAAGTCGATGATCCGGCTCTTGCCGCCGAAGTACACGGCCGGTTTCGCGCGCCTGTCCGTCAGCTCCTGAAGGCGACTGCCCCGCCCTCCGGCGAGAACGAAAGCCATCGACTGGCGCGTGAGCGAGCCCGTTCCTCCCGGGACTGCGTTCATTCCATCCTCCCGTGGCGGCAATGCTCCCCGATGCCCATCCGTGTCCGGTCTCGACCGGGCTCGTTCAACGCGATCATCGCCGATCTCGCGTCACCTGCCAATAAGAAAATCAATGTAATTTACATATTGACAGCCGCCGCAGGGCAGGGTTAAATCGGACCGTACGGAGCCGCAGGAAACGGAGCCGGAGAATGTGGAGCGGCCGGTCCCGCCTGTTCGCGCCTCTTGCCGGGCAGCAACCCGGCGGGCAATGCGAGGCAGTTGTCGGGACTCGGAAGTCTCCGCCGATCAAGAGCGTCGAACTCGACATGTCCTCGGGAGATATATCGCCATGAATGCAAGGATTATCAAGACATTGACGGCCGCCAGCGTCGTCGCCATGACTGGACTTGCCGCACCGATTGCGGCCGATGACGTGATTATCGGCCTGATCACCAAGACCAGCACCAACCCGTTCTTCGTGAAGATGCGCGAGGGAGCGCAGGCCAAGGCCGAGGAGATGGGCGTGGAGCTGCGCTCCTTCGCCGGCAAGTACGACGGTGACAACGAGGCCCAGATCGAGGCCATCGAGAGCCTGGTGGCGGCCCGCGCCAAGGGCATCCTGATCACCCCCTCCGACCCCGCCGGCCTTGCCGACACCGTACGGCGGGCCCGCGAAGCCGGGCTCCTGGTCATCGCGCTCGATACGCCGTTCGATCCGCCCGAATCCGCCGACGCGACCTTCGCCACCGACAACTTCCGGGCCGGCGAGCTGATCGGCCAGTGGGCGGCCGCCAAGATGGGTGATACCTCCAATGCCAAGATTGCCACCCTCGACCTCTCCGAGGCGCAGATCACCGTCGACGTGCTGCGCAACCAGGGCTTCCTGCAGGGCTTTGGTGTCGATGTGAAGGACATCGACAAGATGTACGACGAGGACGATCCGCGCATCGTCGGCGGCGACACCACGCTGGGCTCCGAGGAGGGCGGACGCACCGCCATCGAGAACCTGATGCAGAGGGATCCCGGCATCAACGTGATCCACACCATCAACGAGCCGGCGGCGGCCGGGGCCTACGAGGGTCTCAAGTCCTTCGGCATGGCCGACCAGGTGCTGATCGTCTCCGTCGACGGCGGCTGCCCGGGCGTGCAGAACGTCAAGGAAGGCATCATCGGGGCCACCTCCATGCAGTTCCCGCTGCGCATGGCCTCGCTCGGGGTGGAAGCGGTCGTCGAGTTCGCCAGGTCCGGCAAGAAGCCGGAGAACACGGAAGGCCTGTCGTTCTTCGACACGGGCGTCGAGCTGGTGACCGACGAGCCGGTGGAGGGCATCCCCTCGATCAGCTCGGACGAGGGGCTGACCAAGTGCTGGGGCTGACACGTCCCTCATGGCCGCCCGGCGCCGTGGTGCTTCGCGGCACCAGGGTGCGCCGGGCGGCGAATGCCGGGGGAAGGCCCTGGTGATGAACGACACCGGGCCCTCCTCCGTCATCCCATAGACCAGGGAGGATTCCCCCATGGCCGAAGAACAGCCTTCAACACCCCGCGGACCACAGGACTTCGAGAAGGTCCTCGACGAGAGCGCATCGGAAGTCGCCTCTTTCGAGGCTCACGACACGTCTCCGCTGGCCAGGTTCCACCACTTCCTGCATGCCAATCCGACCGCCGCGCCGGTAGTCGTGCTGGTGGTGAGCTGCCTGGTCTTCGGGGTGGTGGCCGACAACTTCTTCTCCGCGTTCAATCTCTCGCTGATCATTCAGCAGGTCACGATCATCGGCATCCTGGGTGCGGCCCAGACCCTGGTCATCCTGACCGCCGGCATCGATCTCAGCGTCGCCGCGATCATGGTGCTCAGCTACATGGTCATGGCGCGTCTGGCCGTGCAGGGCGACGTCCCGACCCTGCTGGCGATCGTGATCGGACTCGCGGTCGGACTGGCGTGCGGTCTGTTCAACGGCAGCCTCGTCACCCGTACCCGCCTCGTGCCGGTGGCGGTGGCGGTGCTCACCTGGGTCCTGCTGTACAGCTTCGGGATGCCGATCATCTACGTCGTGCCCATCGGCCTGATCGCGGGCGTCGCCGTCGGCTGGTTCAGCTTCGGGCCGGCCCTGGAGGTGCGGTTGCCCCCCTTCATCGTCACCCTCGGCGCGTGGTCGATATTCTTCGCGCTCAATCTCTGGTACTCGGAATCGGAGACGATCCGCAGCCAGGACATCGATGCGACGGCCTCGCTGCTCAAGCTCTTCGGTGTTCGCGTGGAGATCCTCGGGGCGCAGTTCACGCTGGGCTCGTTCCTGATGATCGGCATCTTCGTCGTGCTCTGGTACGCCCTGAACTGGACCGCCTG
>JAJEBS010000070.1 GCA_022822425.1 Gemmatimonadota bacterium
GATGTGAACACCGGGCGCTTCGCCGGCAAGAAGAAGAACGATCCCGCTTCGCTCATCCTGAAGACCAACCTGGAGGCGGCGCGCGAGATCGCCCGCCAGCTCCGGCTCCGCGATGTCGGTGGAATCGTGGTCGTGGACTTCATCGACATGGACACGCAGAAGGACCGCGACCGGGTGCTGCACGAACTCCGCACCCACCTGGGGCGCGACCGCGCCCGCACCCGCGCATTCGCCGTGTCCGAACTCGGGCTGATCGAGATGACCCGCCAGCGGGTGCGCCCGTCGATCTTCACCTCGATCACGGATCCGTGCACCCACTGCGGAGCACTGGGCCGGGTCTTCGCGCCCGACACCGTGATGCGCCGGGTGGAGCGCAGCCTGAAGCGCGCCGCCGCGGCGAAGAGCGAGCGCAGTCTGACGGTGCGCATCCATCCCGAAGTGGCGCTGCATGTGCTCGACTCGGAGCCGGACTTCCGCAAGCGGGTGTCGAGCGCCACCGGCCTCGAGATCAGCCTGCGCGACGATCCTCTGCTGCGCGAAGACGAGTTTCGTCTGCTCTCGGGCCGGGCCCAGGTGGACGTCACCGGGAAGTACGCGACCGTATAGTCCCCGACAGGCGCGCCGGGTGCCCTTGACCTCGCCGGGCGACTCTGTAGGTTTTTCGGGCTGCGGAGCCTTGTGCGCAGTCCCCGTGTCCGGGATCTCCATCCACATGAAGAGGCAGGCATGTACGCGGTGTTCGAGAGCGGCGGAAAGCAGTTCAGGGCCGAGCCGGGTCTCCGGCTGCGGATCCCGGCGCTCGCTGCCGAGGAAGGCTCGACGGTCACCTTCGATCGCGTGCTGATCACGGGTGGAGCCGATGGCGAGCCGGAGGTCGGGACGCCCACGGTCGAGGGCGCCGCGGTGCGGGCCGAGGTGCTGGCGCACGGCAAGGACCGCAAGCTCATCATCTTCAAGCGCAAACGCCGGAAGGGATACCGCAAGAAGCAGGGTCACCGCCAGAAGTTCACCGAAGTGCGCATCGACGAGATCGTAACGTAGCAGTCCGAGCCGGGAAGGAACTGAGATGGCACACAAGAAAGGCGTCGGCTCAAGCCGAAACGGACGCGACTCGAAGCCGAAGTTCCTGGGCATCAAGCGCTACGGCGGACAGCCCGTGACTGCGGGCAGCATCCTCGTGCGCCAGCGGGGCACCCGCTTCCATCCCGGCACGAATGTCGGCAGGGGGGGCGACGACACCCTGTTTGCGCTGGTCGACGGCGTGGTGAAGTTCGAGCGGCGCCGGAACCGCCAGTTCGTTTCGGTGAACCCGAACTAGCGCGCCGAATCGGGAGGTGGGTCCGGCCATCCCGGCCGGCGTCCTCCCTGAGCCTCGCGCGCTGAGGCGATGATGCGCCAGAGGATGTCGCGCGCCATCTCCGGGTCTACGCCCAGTTCGCGCGCCCGTACGGCCGCCTGACGCACCATCCGGGCTTCGCGCGCCGGGTCGAGGACCGGAAGGCCCAGTTCCTTCTTCAGCCTCCCGATCTCGATGGCGAGGTTGCGACGTTCTCCCATCAGCTCGATGAGCCGGTCGGTCACCTCGCTCATCACGTCCCGCATGCGAGCCAGCCGCTCCGCCGGCGGCCCTGCGGCTCCCCCGGGCTCATCCATGCCGGGCATCCCCGGCTCGGGGGGTATCCCGCTCATCGACCGTGGGTGTCCCGCTGGATGCTCCGGTTCCCGGCGAGGCTCGCGGGTTGAGGAAGGCCTCGGTGTGATCCCGGTCCTGCGGCCGGGTGGCGAGGCTCACCCCAACCAGCACCGGAATGTGGACCATGAGCCCCAGTATCCCTTCGTGCAGGTCGAGGGGGCGCAGTTCCATCCCCAGATACCCGGTGGTGAAGAAGAAGACCGCAGTTGCCGAGCCCGCGACCAGACCGGCCACGATGCCCGGGGTTGTCGCGCGCCGCCAGAAGAGCGCCGCGCAGATCGGGGGCGCGAACTGGCAGATGATGCCGTAGGCGCTGAGCAGCAGCACCACCAGCGAGGAATCCTCGTCCAGCGCGAACCAGTACGCGACCACCCCCACCACCAGGACCAGGATCCGCATCAGACGGCGCTGGGCGGCGTCGCTCAGCCGGCGGAAGGGGCCGATGCCGTCCTCCACCGTCACGGATGCCGCGGCATGCAGGAGTGCGTCGCCGGTCGACATCGACGCCGAGAGGGCGCCCGCGCAGAACAGGCCCACGACCAGCACGGGCAGTTCGGAGCGCAGAATGAGGAAGGGAAGGATGAAGTCGGCTCCGGGAGGAGACTCCGGCAGCAGCACCCCGGCGAAGCCGATCAGGAACACCGGGATCAGGAAGAGCTGGAAGGTGGGGAAGAGAACCACGGTGCGGCGCAGCGTCCGGTCATCGCGCGCGGTGAAGGCCTTCATGAACAGGTGAGGCCACATCATGAGCCCGATCGCGCTCACCAGGATGGCGCTCGAGTAGCCTCCCCAGCTCCAGGGATCGCCCGCGGCGGTGAGGCCCGGGACGGAGAGCATCTCCGGGCGCTCGGCCAGGATGCGCTCGAACATCTCTCCCACCCCCCCATACAGGCGGATGGGCAGGTAGATGCCGAGCGACCAGGCGATCGCGACCATGAAGATGCCCTGGAAGGTGTTGGTCCATCCCACCGCGGCCACCCCGCTGGTCAGCACGTAGAGGGCCACGATGCCGTAGGCGATCGCCGCTCCCACGGCCAGCGGCACGTGGCCGTCGGTGACCGCCTCGATGACGATGCCCGCCCCCTGCATCTGCAGGGTGACGTAGGGCACGAATGCCGCCACCGACAGCGCCGCCATCAGCGCGGAGAGGAAGCGCGAGGGGAAGCGTCCGACCAGCAGCTGCGCCTGGGTGACGTAGCCGAAGCGCCGCCCGAGAGCCGCCGCACGCGGCCCGATGAAGTACCAGGGAGCGATTCCGAGAGCGCCGTAGGAGAGGATGTAGAAGGCCGCGGCGCCGCGGGAGTAGGCCCAGCCCGGGCCGCCCAGGAAGGCGAAGGCGGAAAAGACGGTCGCCCCGGTGACGAAGTACATCACGAGCAGCCCGAAACGGCGGTCTCCCGCCACGTAACCGGTCACGCTCCGGGAAGCGCGCCGGCCCGCCATCAGCCCGATCCCCAGCGTGACTGCCAGATATGCCAGGATCAGCCCCGCGATCAGCTGCCAGCGCTCCATCTAGGTCGCACCTCCGTTCCGGGCGTCCCGTCCGGGCCCGCGTTCGCGGTTCCGTTCCTCCGAGCGGTCCAGCACGAAGAGGACCACCGCCCCGAGCCCCACCCAGAGCCCGATCGCGGCCATGTTGAAGGGGAGGCCCAGCACCAGCGGCAGCGGACGGTTGAAGGGGACGAAACCCGGCCAGGTGACGAAGACCAGGAAGAGCACGAAGTAGATCGTGGCTCCGGCGCGCACCAGCTTCACGCCGTTCATCGTCCGCGGAACTCCGGACGGCGTTTTTCGACGAAGGCGCGCACGCCCTCGCGGCCATCGTCGCTCGCGAAGGCGGCGAGAAAGAGCTCCTTCTCCAGCGCCAGCCCGTCGGCCAGAGGGGTCTCGGCGGCGGCCCTGAGCGACTCCTTGACCAGCCCGAGCGCGACCGGACTCCAGCGCGCCATGCGTCCCGCCAGTTGCCGGGCCCGCGCGAGGTGCTCGCCCTCGTCGGCGAGGATCTCGACCAGGCCGATGCGGTGGGCTTCGGTGCCGTCGACCACGTCGCCGCTCAGGGCGATGCGGGCGGCCTGTCCCGGTCCCACCAGCCGCGCCAGGCGCTGGGTGCCGCCGGCTCCCGGAATCAGCCCCAGGCGAATCTCGAACTGGCCGAAGCGCGCGCTCGGGTCGGCCACGCGGACGTCGCAGGCGAGCGCCAGCTCGACGCCGCCCCCCAGGCAGAAGCCGTGGATGGCGGCGATGAGGGGCTTGGGGAAGGCGGCCACCGCGTCGTACACGCGCCGGCGCCGGTAGACCTCGCGCTGCTCGCCGGGAGTGCGCCCCGCGAACTCGGCGACGTCGGCGCCCGCCGCGAACGCCTTCTCACCCGTGCCGCACAGGACGGCCACGCGCACCGAGTCGTCCTCGGCGAGTTGGTCCAGCGCCTGCGCGATCTCGCGCCGCACGACCGCGTTGAGGGCGTTCAGCTTGTCGGGCCGGTTGATGCGCACGGTGGCGACGAAGCCCTCGCGCTCAACCACGATGGTCTGGTAGTGGGGTCGGCCGGCCGAAGCCGGCATCGGCCCACGTTCGCCGTCAGCGTCCGTCCGGCTGCCGCCGGTCCCCCTGGCCGTCACCGTTTCTCCCTGTCCCAGCGGTAGAAGCCTTCTCCCGTCTTCCTCCCGAGCTTCCCCTCTTTCACCATGCGTCGCAAGATGGCGGGGGGACGGTAGCGCTCGCCGCCCAGCTTTTCGTGCAGGTACTCGGCGATGGCCAGGCGGACGTCGAGCCCCACCAGGTCGGTGAGCCGGAGCGGGCCCATGGGGTGCCGGTAGCCCAGCTCCATGGCCTTGTCGATGGCGGCGGCCTCGGCCACGCCTTCCTCCACCATGCGCATGGCTTCCAGCCCCAGGGCCACGCCGAGCCGGGAGGAAGCGAAGCCGGGGGCGTCGCGGACGACGATGGGCTCCTTGCCCAGCCCGCGCGCGAATGCGACGCCGGCGTCCAGGGTGGCCTGGTCGGTGCGGCTGCCGCGCACGACCTCCACCAGCGCCATCAGGTGCACCGGGTTGAAGAAGTGCAGCCCGAGGAAGCGACCCGGCCCGGCCAGCACCCGGGCGATCGCGTCGATGCTGAGGGAAGAGGTGTTGGTGGCGAGCAGCGCCGATGAAGAAGCGGCGGCCTCCACCTCGCGGAAGAGGCTCCGCTTCAGTTCCATGCGCTCGGGGGCGGCCTCCACCACCAGGTCGGCCTCCGCGCAGGCGGTTGCCAGCGACGGGGCGAGCGAGATTCGGTCGAGGGCGGCGGCCCGGCTCTCCTCGCTCACCTTTCCGAGGGAGACGCCCTTGTCCAGGTTGGCCCGGATGCGCGCGAGGCCTCGGTCGGCCGCCGCCGCGTCGGGGTCCTGGAGGGCGACCCGATGCCCGGCCATGGCCGCCACCTGGGCGATGCCGTGGCCCATGACCCCGGCGCCCAGGACGGTGACGCGTTCGAGCCGGTTCGCCATGCGGGGCCGGGCGTCCATGGGCCGGCTAGTCCGCGCTGACCACGGTGGCGATCCCCTGGCCGACGCCGATGCACATGGTGGCGAGCCCGACCCCGCTCCCGCGCTTCGCCATCTCGTGCACCAGCGTGCAAAGGATGCGCGCTCCCGAGCAGCCCACCGGGTGCCCGAGCGCGATCGCGCCG
>JAJEBS010000284.1 GCA_022822425.1 Gemmatimonadota bacterium
GGTCGATGCGGTCCTTCCAGGTCCAGACCCAGCGGCCTCCGATGGTCAGCCCGTTGCGGG
Organism: Gemmatimonadota bacterium; assembly: GCA_022822425.1. GTDB lineage: Bacteria > Gemmatimonadota > Gemmatimonadetes > Longimicrobiales > Gaopeijiaceae > BD2-11. Next base: position 61 of record JAJEBS010000284.1, read on the forward strand.
AGGCGACCGCATGGCGCCGCCCCGAGGAGATGATGCTCAGGTATTCGCGCTGGGGCCGGAAGCCGACGAGCGGAGCCCCGCGCAGGTGGCGCTCCAGGTTGCGGGCGAGGGGCGGGCCCTGGCGAACCGCGAAGACACCGGCCTTGGGGCGCGGATACCCTTCGACCGAGGCGATATCCCCGGCGGCGAAGACATCGGGATGGGACGCCGTCTGCAGGGTGTCGCGCACCCGGATGAAGCCGCGCTGGTCCACCTCCAGACCGGACTCGCGGGGCCAGTCCGGGGCACCCGCGGTGGTGACCCAGAGCAGCTCGTCGAAGGTCGCCCTCGACCCGTCGCCGAAGTGCAGGCAGCGTCCCTCCACGCGTCCCACCCGTTGGCCGGTGTGCGCCGCGATGCCGTCGTTCTCCAGGATGCGCGCGAAGAGCGCACGCATGCGCCGGGGATACGCGGGGAGGATCTCGCTGGAATCGGTGAAGAGTTCGATGCGCACGTTGTCGCGGGACCGGCCGGCGGCCTCCGCGGCGCGCGCGAGCCCGTAGCGGATCGAGAGGGCGACCTCCACTCCTCCGGCGCCGCCGCCCACGATTCCGATCGAGACCGGTCCGGAGGTGCCGGCAACGCGCTCGCGGAGCTGCGTCCAGCGCGCAAAGAAGCCGTCGATGGGCTTGACCGGGACGACCGAGCCCTCGGCACCGGCAACTCGCCGCACTCCGGGCGCCGAACCCGTGTTCAGCGAGAGCACGTCGAAGGCCAACGGCGGACGCCCGGCGCACAACACCCGCTTGTTCTCGACATCGACCCCCACCACCTGGTCCCGCAGAAATCGCGCTCGCGCGAAGCGGGAGAGCGGAGCAAGGTCGATGTGGGCGTCCGCAAAGGTGTAGTGGCCCGCGATCAGCCCCGGAAGCATTCCGGAGTAGGGGGCGTTCGACTCGCGCGAAATCAGCGTGACCCGGACTCCGGGCATCGGCTTCATCCCGAAGTGCTTGAGCACGGCCACATGGGTGTGCCCGCCGCCGACCAGCACGAGATCCCTGGTCACCGGTCGAGGCGGCGAGCTCATGGTGTCCCTGCTCATGGCCTGAAGATGCCGCTTCAGCGAGTCGCCGTTCAAGGTTGGGGTCGCCGGGGCCGTGCGCCGGGCGACAGGACCGCCTCCTCCGCTCCACCCCGGGGAGGCTACCGCCCCGACCCCTCCCCGCGCGCGGTCAGCTCCGACGGCAGCAGAGCCGCATACATGAACTGATGCACCGGGGTGGCCACCCCGCACTCGCGTCCCAGGCGAACCACCGCTCCGCTGAGCTGCTCCAGTTCCGAGGGACGGCCCGCTGCGATGTCGCGGTGCATGGAGGGGATGGAGCCGTGGGGGAGGCCGTCCAGGAAGGCCAGCGAAGCCGCGATCACGCCGTCCGGAAGGCGCGCACCTCGGGCGGCGGCCACGGCGGCGGTCTCCTCCATCGAACGGCGCAGGAGGTCGCGGGCGGGCGGAGTGGCGCGCACCTGGCCGAGCGGCGCCCGCGCCACCGCACACACCCCGCTCACCGGGGCCATGAGGAGGAGCTTGTGCCAGAGCTCCGCCTCAATGTCGTCGGAGACCACGACCGACACGCCCGGAGCCCGCTCCAGCGCTTCCGCCAGCGGATCGCAGCGGCCGGTGCGCCGCCCGTCCCGCTCCCCCATCACGATCACGGGGTCGATGCCGCTGTGCCGGATGCGGCCGGGTTCGACCAGCTCGCACAGGATGCGGGTCAGGCCGCCGGCCACCGCCTCGGCGGGCAGCGACCGGTCCAGCTGGGTGGGCGCCTCCACCCCGTTCTGGAGCGGCACCACGACCGTCTCCGGCCCCACCAGCGGCCGGACGGCCCGCCCGGCCGCCTCTACCTGCCAGGTCTTGGTGGCCACCAGCACCGCGTCCGCCTCCCCCGGCGAGGCCGGGTCGTCGGTGGCGGCGACCCGCTCGAGCCGCACGTCCCCGACAATGCTCTCCACCACCAGCCCGTCCGACCGCAGCGCCGCCAACTGGCGTCCGCGCGCGACGAACACGACGTCCTCGCCCGCCTGGGCAAGCCGCGCGCCGTAGTAGCCGCCGACCGCGCCGGCTCCGTAGATCACGATGCGCATCAACATCTCCCTCAAGTAAGACCTGGGAATATCGCGCGGCACGGTGGCTACGCCACGCCGGGCGAACACCCCCGCCGGCCCGCCCCTTCGCGCGCCGGGACAATTATCTTGGGAGCGCGAAAAAGAAAGCTCTGCATCCCAGGAGCCGCATCCCCAGACCCGGAGGTTCCGAGCATGTCCAACCGGTTTCGCGTCGAGCGTGATTCGCTGGGCGAAGTCCACGTCCCCGCCGATGCCCTCTACGGCGCCCAGACCCAGCGCGCCTTCGAGAACTTCCCCATCAGCGGCCAGCGCTTCGGGCGCCGCTTCATCCAGGCGCTGGGGCTGATCAAGAAGTCCGCCGCGCGCGTCAACCGCGAACTGGGATACCTGGACGGCCATACCGCGCGGGCGATCGCCGGGGCCGCCGACGAGGTCGCCCGCGGCGAGCGGGACGGCGAGTTCGTGCTCGACGTCTACCAGACCGGCTCCGGCACCTCCTCGAACATGAACGCGAACGAGGTGATCGCGGAGCTGGCCAACCGCATCCTGGAGGGCTCGGGGGCCGCGCCCGTGCATCCCAACGACCACGTCAACTTCGGCCAGTCTTCCAACGACGTGATCCCGACCGCCATCCACGTCTCGGCGCGAACCGGCATCGAGGAGGAGCTGATTCCCGCGCTCGAGCACCTGCGCGGGCTGCTCGCGGCAAAGGCCGAGGCCTTCGACGGCGTGCTCAAGTCGGGCCGCACCCACCTGATGGACGCCACCCCGGTGCGGCTGGGCCAGGAGTTCGGCGGCTACGCGATGCAGGTCAAGCGCGCCATCGAGCGCCTGCGGAACGCCTCGGCGGAGCTGGCCGAGCTGGCGCTGGGCGGCACCGCGACCGGAACCGGCATCAACACCCACCCCGACTTCGCGCGCCTCACCATAAAGCACCTCTCCCGCGAGACCGGGCTCGCGTTCCGGGAAGCGGAGAACCACTTCGCGGCCCAGGGCGGGCAGGACGCCTGCGTGAGCGCCTCCGGAGCCCTGAACGCGGCCGCGGCCGGCCTGATGAAGATCGCCGACGACATCCGCTGGCTCTCTTCGGGCCCGACCTCCGGCATTTCCGAAATCCGGCTTCCCGCCGTCCAACCTGGGAGCTCCATCATGCCCGGCAAGGTGAACCCGGTCATGGCGGAGGCGCTGATGATGGCCGCGGCCCGGGTCGCCGGAAACCACACCACCGTCACCATCGGCGGCAGCCGCGGCAACTTCGAGCTGAACGTGATGCTGCCGGTCATCGCTCATTCGCTGCTGGAGTCGATCACGCTGCTCGCGGGGGCGAGCCGCGCCTTCGCGGACCGGTGCGTGGCGGGCATCGAGGCCAACGAGGAGCGGGCGCGCGAACTGCTCGACCGGAACCCGGCGATCGCGACCGCGCTCAATCCCTACATCGGCTACGACGCGGCCGCCAAGGTGGCCAAGGAGGCCGCCCGCGAGGGCAAGGCGGTGCGCGATGTCGTGCGGGCCCGGGGTCTGCTCGACGAGGAGACGCTGGAGGAGGCGCTGGACGTGCGCGGAATGACCGAACCGGGGCTGCCGGAGAAGGAGTAGGCGGACGCCACTTTACTTCCCGATCGGTAATGTATCGGTTGCCAGCGAATCGTCGCCCGGCGCCATCTTCCCGGTCGGGAATACAGGGGTTGGCCGAAGGCTGGGGTCCCCGTGTTGTTCCCGATCGGGAATGAACCAGCGCGGCGCGTCAACGCCCTCCTCCTCGATCGAAGCACGTCCAGGACTCCCGCCATCGGGATTCTCACCACCATGACCCCGAGGGAAACACCTCCCATGACTCCCGGGGAAACCGGAAGGATCGTCCGTGCCACTCGGCGTGCACAGGGCCTCCGCCAGGACCAGTTGGCGGGCGCCGCGAACGTGGGAGTGCGCTTTGTTTCAGAGCTTGAGGCGGGCAAGAAGACGGCGCAGGTCGGCAAGGTGCTCGCGGTGCTCTCCGTCCTTGGTTGCGAGCTGAGCATCAGGTCGCCCGACCTGCCGGACGGCCTGCCCACGCAGCACGGGGCAGCCGCTCTACGATCTGGTCTCGACGATCGCCTACCCCGATCTGTCGCCGACATTGGCGTGGACAGAGGTTGGCTAAACTAATACGACTAAGCTAACCGCCGGGCCCCGAGAGTCGCGTAACCGCCTCCTCGAAGGAGGAGATGCCTTCCTCGCCGGTCAGTTTGACCTCGCCGGTCAGTTCCCCGCCCCGGTTGACCACGAACGTGGGCGTCCCCTCGACGGCCAGCACCTGGGCCAGGTTCATGTCGCTCAGGATGAGGGGCGCGACCGTGTCGCGGATGAGACAGGCCTGGAACTCCTCCAGCGGGAGGTTGATGTCGGCCGCGAACTGGAGGAAGACGGGAATCGGGTCCTGAAGCGGCTGCCACACGCTCTGGTTCATGTACAGGCGGTGCTGCATCGCCTCGAAGCCCTGCCGGTCGTTCAGCCCGCCCGCGCAGAGGGCAGCCTCGGCCGCGTGAAACCCGCGCATGAGACGGGCCAGCGGAAACATGCGCACCACGAAGTTCGCCCTCCCGGAGTCGACGAGGTTCGCCTTCAGCGAATCGGTGCGCAGAATGTAGAAGGACCGGCACGTGGGACAGCCGAAGTCGATGAACTCGTCGATGCGCGCCAGGGTGGAATCCACCATGTAGATGCGCGAATTGTCGGCGCGTTCCAGGAAGTCCACGTCCACCACGCTGAGCGCGAGCCCGGCGGGAAGCTCCTGCTGCTGTGCGCTGGCGGACAGGGGGATCGCCGCGGCCAGGACGAGCGCCGCAATCATCGCCCGGCCGGCACGGTGGTATGTCTTTCGCATGGTTCAGCGACCTCGGGGAATCAGGCGAACGAAGCCGGCCTGGATCAGGAGATCGAAGGCCTCGCCCGCGGTGACCGCCAACTCCTGGGTGCGGTAGTTGCGACCGCCCAGCATATCGACTTCGAAGCCGATGGTGGGCAGCCTCCACTCGCGCGTGAACCGCTCGCGCGTCTTGCCGGAAACATTGCCCAGCCGGGTGCGGCCGCCGCCGGTCGAGATGTAGATGCGCGCGTCGTTGAAGTCGAGGTTGTCCACAAAGATGGTGATATCCCGCGATGGCTCGGAGCCGATGCCGCGCGGCGGGCGTCGCTGTCCCGCGCAGCCGGCCGCCAGCAGGGTCGCCAGTACACAGAAAGCGAACAGGGGTCGAGTTGTCATGATACCTCCTCCCGCGGGGACCGGAGCCGGGTGGCAGCCGTAGGTCCGTGGTTTCCTGCCTTTGTACATTGTATCGCGAGCGGCGCGGGCCTGCTACCGAAACAGGTCCTGGCGAGTGAGCCCGGTGCGGGCGGGGTTGCCCGCGTTCGGCTCGCCGATGAACCTGGTTCACGGGTCGGGCCGGCGCGCACGCGCTCGCGGTGGGCAGACAGGCAGACGATCATCTCCGAGGCTCAGGATGCCGATGACGGACGGAGGGTGGATGGCGTGGGCAGGATGACGCGGTTCCCGGACGACCTGGTGGAGCGCATGCCGGGAAGCGATGCGATCACCCTGATCGTGCTCGACGGCGTGGGCGGGCTCCCCCATCCCGCCACCGGCCTGACCGAACTGGAGTCCGCGACCACGCCCAACCTGGACGCGATGGCCGCGGAGAGTTCGCTGGGCATGCATGTCCCGGTCGCACCCGGGGTCACGCCCGGGAGCGGCCCCGCTCACCTCGCCCTGTTCGGGTACAACCCAGCCCGCTACCTGGTCGGACGCGGTGTGCTGGCCGCGCTGGGGGTCGGGATTCGCCTGCGCGGGGGAGACGTCGCGGCCCGGCTCAACCTGGCCACACTGGACCGGCGGGGCCGCGTGGCCGACCGCCGCGCGGGCCGCCCCGACAATGCGGAGGGACGGCGGCTGGTGCGCCGGTTGCAGGACGGCGTGACCGCGCCCCCCGGGGTGAACCTCCACTTCCAGCACGTCATGGAGCACCGCGCGGTCATGGTGCTGCGCGGCGACGAACTCGGCGCGGACGTGTCCGACACCGACCCGCAGCGCACCGGCATCCCGCCCCGGCCTCCCCGGGCGCCCGAGGGCGACCGGGCTTCGGCGCGCACGGCCCGGAGCGCCGGCCATATTCTCGCGCGGGCGGCGGAGGTGCTGGCGAACGAGCCGTTCGCCAACGGCCTTCTCGCCCGTGGGTTCGCCGAATACCGCGCGCCCCCGGGGTTTTCCCGGCGGTATGGGCTCAAGGCGGTGGCAGTGGCGCGCTATCCCATGTACCGGGGGGTGGCCAGACTCGTCGGGATGGAGCTCGCCGGAACCCCGGCCTCCGACGAGGAGGCGGTGAAGCTGATGCAGGACGCCGCGGGATACGCCGATTTCCGCTTTTTCCACTACAAGGCCACGGATTCCCGAGGGGAGGACGGGGATTTCGAGGGCAAGGTCGCCGCCATCGAGGCGATGGACCGTCTCCTCCCGGGACTGGACGAC
>JAJEBS010000278.1 GCA_022822425.1 Gemmatimonadota bacterium
GACCCGGCAGTCCGAGGGACTGCTGCGGGTTCGGGGCCGTGCGCGTTTGCGCACCCCCGGCCCCGTCCCCTCGGGTCGCTCCCAGCCAGCAATCCTTCCAGACTGTGCGATGCTGTCACGTAACTCACGTTACAACAATGATTTGCGTGCTCTAGGTCCGAACCCTACCCCCCATTCCATCCACCGTAGTGTGGGGGATGCTACTGGGACCCGCTGGCCTTCACCGGATCGTAACTGGTCGGTCGAGCCGGCACCCGTCAGCGACGCCTTGTTGCCCTTCCGGTGCTGGGCGCGTGCGCGGGAGCCCGTCGCCGAGGCTGGCGACGACCAATCGGGTTCTCGTGCTCACGCCAAGCACTGCGGCACCAACGCCCGAATGATTCCAAGATCGACCAGTGAAGGAAGGAGAACATAGCGATGACGACTGTGAGCGGGAACAAGACGCGAGCGCCGGGGCGGTTTCTGCGGCTGCCGGAGGTGATGGCCCGCACGGGGCTGTCGCGGAGCACGATCTACGTTCGGCTGGAGCAGGGGCGCTTTCCCCGCCCGGTTTCGCTTGGCGGTCGCGCGGTGGGCTGGATCGAGTCGGAGATCGACGAGTGGATGAACGAGCGGGTAGCGGAGAGCCGAGGCGACGCGGAGTGACGGTTCGGGCTGCGATTCCTGAAGGCCCACGGTCACACGCAACGGCAGGACGAACTCCGGCGGCCTCGGGTGGCATAGCTCGCCCGGTGGGAGTTCTCCACGGCGGCGAGGACGGCGTTATATTGGGCTCCCGATAACCGACGCGGACAGGAGAGCAGAACCATGAAGAGCCCGACCGAACGCATGAAGGAGCATGCCGTGGAGCGGTCGATCCGCCTGATCGGTTCGCCTCGCCATCTCAGCGCGTCGGAATGGGTGAACGGGCTGGCGGCGGCGACTTCATGAAGCTGACGGCGAAGCGGTTTCGGGTCCTGAACTACCGCAACATTGACGACAGCGGTTGGATTCCGCTCGAACGGATCACAGCGTTCGTAGGTCGCAACGAGGCAGGGAAGACCGCGTTGCTCAAGGCGCTACACAAGTTCAACCCGGCGACGGAAGAACCATACAACCCACAGCGGGAGTTCCCACGGGACCGTTTCACCGCCGAGTTCCGTGATGGTGGAGACTGGCCGGTATGCAGGGTTGAATTCGAGTTGTCGCCCGACTTCCGCGGCGAACTGGGTGAGCGCCTCAACGGTGCGGGGATACCGCAGAAGGCGGTCCTGACACGCTACTACGACGGGAGCCTGGATTACAGGTACGACACGGAGGTGTCGGACGATCCGTTAGATCCGGGCGAGCTGGTGGTAGCTCTCGAAGAATTTGCGCGCGGGGCGCGCCGACTCCTTGCCCCTGCACCGGATCAAGAACCGGCGATACAGCCGCTGAGGACGCAACTGGCGGACTGGGCAGACGGGCACAACGAGGCGGCCAGAAAACTCCAAGACCTGCGTACTGACAGGGGCGTAGACCTGTTGGCGCAGATCCGCAACGACTCAAACGCGTACGCACAACCGGCATCCGCCGACTTGGTCGAGGCTCTTCAACAGGCCGTGGATGAGCTACGCGACGCTGCGGAACGCTTGCCGCTCCCGCAGCAGCTTGACGAAGCCGTTGAGGCCGAGCTTCCAGTCTTCATCTATTTCGAGAACTACGGCATCCTCGACAGCGCGGTGTACCTGCCGCGGTTCCTTGAAGACCTCGCGTCAGGACCGGACGAAGCGCGCGTTCGGACGATCAACGCGATGTTCAAGCATGTAGAGCTTTCCGCCCAGGAGATCTCGGACTTGGGCCGCGAGGAAGCCGGTGAAGCGAGAGCCGTAGGACAGCCAGTTACAGCAGAGGTGATCGCCCGCGATCAGCAGCGCAAAGAGCTGCGGAACGTGAAGCTGAACTCGGCGTCAATCGACATCTCACGGAAATTCAGCGCATGGTTCGGTCAGAGGCGGCACAAGATCAGGTATCAGGCTGACGGCCCGTATTTCAGAATTTGGGTATCCGACGACCGGCGGCCGGATGTGGATATCGAGTTGGAGAGCCGCAGCAAGGGGTTTCAGTGGTTCTTCTCGTTCTACCTGGTGTTTCTGGTAGAGTCCGACGAGGGACACGAGGACGCGATTCTGTTGCTTGACGAGCCGGGGTTGCACCTGCACCCGACGGCTCAACAAGAGCTCATGGGTTTCTTCGAGACGCTGTCCGGAGACAACCCGCTCGTTTACACGACCCATTCCCCGTTCCTCATCGATGGAGACCGTATCCACCGGGTTCGTCCGGTGACGGAGGACGAAACGGGACATTCGCGGATCAGCGTGGATGGTTGGCCGAAGGATCGCGAAACGATCTTTCCGCTCCAAGCCGCAGCCGGCTACGCGATGGTGCGCGGGCTCTTCCAGCATAAGAAGAACGTGCTCGTGGAGGGCATGTCGGACTACCTGTACCTGCACGCCCTGAACCTGCATTGCCATGCGCTCGGGCGTCAGGGGTTGCCGGACGATGTCTACATCACGCCTTGTGGCGGCACGAAGCTGGTCGGCCACATTGCGTCGCTGTTCCTGGGCCAGGAGGTGCGGCCGGTCGTCCTGCTGGACGGCGACGACGCCGGGCGAGCGCGCCGCGATGCGCTGATGAAGGAGCTGTATGCGGGCTATGAGAATGCCGTTCTCATGCTTGGCGACGTGCTCGGTGAGGAGGAGTGCGAGACTGAGGACATCATCGGGGAGGCGACGATTCTCCCGGTCCTGAAGGACGTGGTCGAAAAGCGGGTCACCTTGAACCAGGAAGATCGCGGCGAAGGCAGCTTGGTGGACCAGATCAAGAGCGCTGCGGACAGGCACGGCGTAGAGTTGCCGACCGGTTGGAAAGCCGAGATCGCCCGCCGCGTTGTCGTTACATGGTCCACGGTGGATCCCCAGGACATGCCAAGCGACGTGCTGGATCGGGCGGAGGCGCTCTTCAAGGAATTGATGACGCGTTTCGCCGACTTGGATAGTTGATCCATGAGGCGGAAGAGACAGGCCGCCTAGATCGATCGGACGACCGGATCCAGTTCGTCGGGTAGCGTCCAGACAGCCCAGCACGAACCGGACTCGTGTTGTACTGACCCATCGAAGCGCCGTGAACCGAGCCGCTTTGTCTGGGCTTTCCGGGAGGGCGTTGGGGGTGCCGTTGGCGGAGCCCGGCACGCCTCTTGGATGGCTCTGGACGCTGTGGGAAACCGCCCCGATTCGGGCGGTTGACACGATCGGAATCGGGCTGCTCCGTGTACGGTATGGAGACGCCGCCGCCCCAAGATTCTCAGCGCCACAAGCCGTCCGGCGCGCTTTCCCCAGGGCTGGCTCACGGCCTTAGAGTCCGTAAGCCAGCCCACGCAGTGTTGAACACTGCGGTCTGGCAAGGGGGACGCTGCACCCCCCTTGAACCCCCGGCCAACCGCGCCGCCAATGAGGCGGCGGATGGGCGCGGGAGGCCGCGCCCCGAAGCTCGTCGCCGGTGCGCCCGTGGCTGAGCGCCGCACCGTGATGGTCGCTGCCCGCGTCACGCCCGCGGAGCACGCCGCTTGGCGGGACAAGGCGGTCGCTGCGGGCGTCTCTCCCTCCGCCCTGCTGCGCGAGGCGATGGCCCGGACGCGGACATGGACCGCGCCCGCCATGGCCGTCGAGAGCGAGCGCGTCCGCCAGATCGCGCGGATCGGCAACAACCTGAACCAGCTTGCGCGCTGGGCAAACACCCACCGAACGGCGGCCGAGGCCGTCTCGGTGATCGCCCACCTCGTTTCGTTCGAGCGGGCGTTGCGCGAGGTGGCCCGCACCGGCGGGAGCGGCGGCGATGCACCTTAAGTTTCTGCCCCACGGAAAGGGCTCCGCACGGGCGGCGGTCGATTATCTCGTCGGCGAGCGGGACGCCGAGGGCCAACGGCGCGAGGGCGTCGAGGTCGTCCGCGGGGATCCGGACATGGTGGCCGCCGTGGCCGACTCGCTCGACTTCGAGCGCAAGTACACGTCGGCCGTCATCGCGTGGGCACCGGAGGACCAGCCCACCGACGAACAGATCGAGGCGGTCCTGGACGAGTTCGAGAAGACGGCGTGGGCCGGGCTGGAGCCGGACCGCTACGCGTGGACGGCGGTCCTGCACCGCGAGCGCGGCGGCGGCGTCCACGCGCACATCCTCGCGGCGCAGTGCGACCTCGAAACGGGACACAGCCTGAATATCGCGCCTCCCGGCTGGCAACGGACCTTCGATCCGCTTCGCGACGCCTTCAACCACGACAACGGCTGGAGCCGTCCGGACGACCCGGCCCGGGCGAGGACGCAGCAGCCCGGCCACCGGGCCTACATCAAGGCGTCGAAGCTGCGGGCCGGGCTCGAACACGAGCCCGATCCGCGCGACCTGATCCGGGACTATCTGGCGCAGCGCGTCGAGCAGGGCGCGGTTCGGAGCCGCCACGACGTGGTTTCCGCCCTTGAGGAGGTCGGCCTCGAAGTGCCGCGCCAAGGCATGAACTACCTGACCGCCCGCGATCCGGACACCGGCAAGCGGTGGCGACTGAGAGGAGCGCTGTATGAGCACGACTTCCACCCCGAACGACTTGAACTCGCGTCTGCGGCGCCGGATGGAAACCGACCGGCGGAGGATCGAGGACATGGCCGCGAGCGAGTTCGCGCGGCTTGGAGAGAGCTTGAGCGCCGTCGCGAGCGACGCGCTGCGTTCCATCGAGGCCGATACGGCGGAGGCGACCGGGAGGATGCGC
>JAJEBS010000012.1 GCA_022822425.1 Gemmatimonadota bacterium
CTGTCGTTGCACATCCAGAGCCTATCCCGGCATCCTCCCGTCGCCGGACTGAATCTTCTCGACTTCGCCAGAATCCAAGGCTGCGGCGGCAGGCGAGCCGTGGTTGACGCAGCCCAGGATGAACGGCTGCCGGTTCCCGGAAATCCATTCACGGTATGGATGAAGATCATTCACGGCGTGAATAGACTTGCACCGGCGACTCGCGCGTTCAGCGCGTCCATAACTCGCTCAGCGGCACTGCCAGCACTCGCTCGTCGGCGAGCGGCAGGATGTCACGGCCGTTGTAGAGGAGGAATCCGCCCGCGAAGTCGCTGCCGCACAATGCCGCAAGCCGAGCCAGGCCGCGGCCCGGAGACCGCTCCGGCGTGCTCGTCGCCTTGACCTCGATTCCCCACGTGCGCGCGCCCAGCGTCATGACGAGGTCAACCTCCTGCCCATCCTTGTCACGGAAATGCCGGAACTGGAGTTCGGGCTCGGTCCATTCGGCCTGGGTCACCAGTTGGTGGGCCACGAATGACTCGAGGAGATGGCCCATGCGGGCCCGGTCCGTGATCCAGTCCTCGGACGAGAGGCCCGCCAGCGCAGCGGCAAGTCCACTGTCGACGAGATGCATCTTCGGTGTCCTGATCAGCCGCCTCCCGACGTTCTGGTGCCATGGCTGGAGACGGCGAACAAGGAACAGCCGTTCGAGCACGGCGACGTATTCCCGCACGGTCGTGCGATGGAGACCCAGTTCCCGCGATAGCCCGGCCGTGTTGAGCAGTTCCCCGTTGCGCACGGCCAGAAGTCGCAGCAGACGCCCGACCGCGTTCGCGTCCCGCACCCTTCCCACATCCAGGACATCTCGATCCACGATGCTCTGGACGTACTGCCGATGCCACTGGCGAGCACGCGCCGGGCTCCGGCCGAGAGGCTCCGGATATCCGCCCGAGAACAGCCTCCGGGCGAGGTCGAGGGCATCGGTCTCCGGTCTCCCGGGGCGCAACGCCGGCGTCACCGCGCCCTCCAGCAGGTCGGCCAGAAAGCGCCCGCGTCGACGCTGCTTTTCCGATTCCGTCAGAGGCATGAGGCGGGCGATCTCCATGCGTCCGGCCAGGGATTCCGTGACCGTGGGGAGCAGGAGGAGATTTGCCGAGCCGGTGAGGACGAATCGTCCCGGACGGCGATCCATGTCCACGGACAGCTTTATGGCGGGAAGCAGCTCGGGCGCACGCTGGATCTCGTCGATGACGGCTTTCTTCGGAAGCGCCGCGATGAACCCCGCCGGGTCGGCCTTCGCCGCCGACAGATACGGAGCGTGATCGAGGCTGTAGTACGGCCGCTCCGGCATCATGGCGCGAACGAGCGTCGTCTTTCCGCTCTGGCGCGGGCCGGTAAGACAGACTACCGGCGTGTCTGTCAGGGCCTGCCGCAGAACCGAGACCAAAGGGCGCGGATACAGCCGATGCGCTTACCTCTGGATGTCCCTACCTCCCCGGCATCTCCACGGCCTCCCCCGCGTCCGGGCGCACGCCTTCGGCGTAGAGTTGGCCGTTGAGCGCGGGCACCCGCGTCTCGATCAGCGCGTTCAGCTCCGGAACCGTCTCGCCCATCACCTCCCAGGCGTGGTCGACCTGCCACATGTGATCCGCGGTCGGGTGGACCGAGGACTGCTGGATGGCCCGGGCAACGCCCGCATTCTGGCGAGCCTCCGAGACGTCCTCCTCGATCTCCTCCAGTGCTTCGCGGATGGCCTCCAGCTCCTCCTCAATGCCCTCGGGGGGCGCGTCCGCGCCGTTGATGAGTTCCTCGGCCGCGTCCAGCTGCTCCTCCAGGCGGCTGATGGCCTGGGTCGCGTCGTTGATCGGCACCGCCAGCCGGTGCAGGCTCATGAGCGCATCCTGGCGGGCCATGCGGTCGGCCATGGTCATGGGACGGCGGGGATCGGCCTGGATCTCCACGGTCGAGGAGAAGGTCTCCCCGCCGACGTCCATGCTCACGGTGTACGTGCCGGGCAGCGCGATCGGACCCTGGGGCGTACCGCCTCCGAATGGACCGCCCCCTCCCCCGCCCTGCTGACCATCGGCCTCGTACGGAGCGTCGAAGCGCCAGTCCCACACCACTTCGTTGACGCCGGGCGCGCTCGGAGCCTCGAGGGTGCGCACGTGGTTGCCACCGGAGTCGGTGATGGTCAGGGCGAAGGCGTCCGAATCTCCATCCGCGCGCCCGGCCGCGTCATCGCTCTCATCCGCTTCCTGTCCCGAATCTGCATCCTCGGACCCGTCGCCGTTCCCATTCCCCCCCTCCTCATCGTCCTCAGCCGCCATCGGCGCTTCCCACTCATCGCGCAGGTAATACCGGATGAGCGACCCGCGAGGCGGATTGGGAGCCTGGTAGGTCGCGCCCTGGAAGGGCCAGTCGCCCCGCTCCGCCCACATGATCGTGGGGCGCGCCTGCGGGAAAACCCGGCCCGCGTCGGCCAGCATCGATTCCGAGAGCTGCTCCAGCGGGGTCACGTCGGCCAGGATGTAGAACGAGCGGCCGTGGGTGCCCACCAGCAGGTCGTTGTCGCGCGGGTGCACGAGGATGTCGTCCACCGGAACGGTCGGCAGGTTGTTCTTCAGCTGGACCCACTGCCCGCCCCGGTCGACCGACACGAACACGCCCGTCTCGTTGCCCACGAAGAGCAGGTTGGGGGCGCGGTGATGCTCGGTTACGACGTTCACCGACCAGCCGTCGGGCAGCCCGTCGGTGATTCGAGACCAGTTCTGCCCGTAGTCCTCGCTCACGTACACGTAGGCCGCGTAGTCGGCGTTGCGGTGGCCGTCGAAGCTTGCATAGACGCGCCCCTCGACGTGGTGCGAAGGCTCGACCCGGCTCACGTAGGTGCGCTCGGGTAGCCCGGGGATGCGGTCCGCCACGTTGGTCCAGGTCGCGCCGTCGTCCCTGCTCACCTGCAGGTTGCCGTCGTCGGTGCCCACATAGAGCAGCCCCGGCGCCAGAATCGACTCCGCGAAGCTGGTGATGTTGCCGTAGGTCGAGATGCCGTCGTTCACCGACATCTGTGGCTCGGAGCCTGCCACGCCCATGATCTCCAGCTCCTCGCGGTCGATCTGCTTCGTGAGGTCCACGCCCCCGACTTCCTCCCACGACATGCCGTAGTCCCGCGAACGCATCAGGAAGTTCGCGCCCAGGTACACCGTCGCCGGATCATGCGGCGAGAGCTGGAGCGGCGAGTTCCAGTTGTAGCGGTAGGCCTTGGCGGTGTCGCCGTTCTCGCGCGGGCCGGTGATGGGCCGCATGGGCGTCTTCTCGCCGGTGTTGAGATCGTACCGGTTCATGTTCCCGTGCTGCGATTCGGCATAGACGATGGTCGAGTCGGTCGGGTCCACGATCGCGAAGAAGCCGTCCCCGTAGGCCACCTCGTACCAGTCCTGGTGGCCGATCCCATGGAACGAGCGCGTGTTGGAGGGCCCGCACCAGGCGTCGTTGTCCTGCAGCCCCCCGCACACGAAGTACGGATCGCGCATGTCGTGGCCGATGGCGTAGAACTGGCCCAGCGGCAGGTTGTCGAACATGCGCCAGTGCCCGGTGCCGTCCCAGCTCGCGGCCACGCCGCCGTCGCTCCCCAGAATCAGGTGATCCGGGTCCGCGGGGTTGATCCAGAGCGCGTGGTGGTCGACGTGCACCTGGGTGGCGCCGTCGCTGCGGAAGGTGCGCCCGCCGTCGTCGGAAACCATCAGAGCGCCCCCGAGCACGTAGACGCGGTCCGCGTTGGTGGGGTCGATGCGCACATGCGAGTAGTACATCGGGCGCGGGTTGGTGTCCGACATCTTCTCCCACGTGTTGCCGCGGTCGAGCGAGCGGAAGAAGCCGCTACGCGACGGGCCTCCGCCCCCTCCAAAGCCCTGGCCCGGGCTCCGCGGCTCGGCCTCGATCAGCGCGTACACGATGTTCCCGTCCCCGCGGAAGACTTCCACCCCGATGCGTCCCTTATCTCCATCGGGGAGTCCCTCGGTCAGTTCCGTCCAGGTGTCGCCCCCGTCCAGGGTGCGGTAGAGACCGCTCCCCGGTCCGCCCCCGTTGAAGCCCCAGCCGGTGCGCCGCCGCTGGTACATCCCCGCGAAGATGGTGTTGGGATCGCGCGGGTCCATCGCCATGTCGATGGCGCCGGTGTCCTCGTCGATGTAGAGGACCTTCTCCCAGCTCTCGCCCCCATCCCGCGTGCGGAAAACCCCCCGCTCCTCGTTGGGCCCCCACAGGTCCCCGACCGCCGCGACGTACACGACATCGGGATTGCGCGGATGGATGAGGATGCGCCCGACGTGCTTGCTCCCCTCGAGCCCCATGTGCCGCCACGTCTTCCCGCCGTCGACGGACTTGTAGACGCCGTTCCCCCAGCCCGACGACTGCCGGTTCTGCGGCTCTCCGGTTCCGACCCAGACCAGGTTCGGATTCGACTGGTCGAGCGTGACGTCGCCGATGGAGCTCGTGGGCTGGTCGTCGAAGAGCGGCGTCCACGAGGTGCCGTGGTTCTCCGTCTTCCAGACGCCCCCCGTGCCCGTGCCGACGTAGAAGATCTGCGGCTTGGACTCCACCACCGCGATGTCCGCGATGCGCCCACCCATGAGCGCAGGCCCGAGCTCGCGATACTGGAGATGCGAGATGGCCGTCTCGAGCGCGGACTGGGCGTGGATGTGCCCGGATGGGAACATCGCAGCTCCCGTGGAGAGGACGGCGAGGGCGGCCACGGCCAGGAGGACGCGCCGGCGGATCGGCGCCGAGTTGCGCCGGGCCGAGCCGCACCGGGTGTTCAAGGTCGAGTTGCGCTGGGTCTTCATGGCTGGTATTCCGCTTCTGGAGAATCGACAACGCGCGTGCCGGCACGGCGCCGGCATGCAACCCGCACCCGGCTGGCAGCGTACTTGAATCCATGCCTGCGACACCGCAGGCGAAGAGGACGGGAAAATACGGAATGGTTCCCAGGAACGCGATTGCGAGGGCCATCTGGGTGGCCTGGATGCACGCCCGCCTGGTCGGGGAATGGCTTCGGACCGGGGTCGCGTACCGGCCGCTCTCACCCGACTCCGTCGCCGATCCCTATCCGCAGTACCGCAGGCTGCGCGAGCGCGACCCGATCCACCGCAGCATCTTCGCCAACCAGGTCGTGGTATCACGCTACGCCGACGTCGACCGCATCCTCAGGGACCACCGGACCTTCGGCAACGACTTCAGCAGGGTGACCTCCTCGGAGGGCTCGCTGGCAACACGGAAGAAGCTCACGCCGAGCATGCTCGCGCAGGACCCGCCCGACCACACCCGCCTGCGCAGTCTCGTGAACCGGGCATTCACGCCCCGCCAGGTGGCCAGGATGGAGGACTACATCCGCGCCACCGCGCACACGCTCCTCGACCAGGTCGGGGAGGCCCCGGAATTCGATCTCATGAAGGCCTTCGCGGTGCCGCTTCCCACGATCGTGATCGCCCGGATGATCGGAGTCCCCGAGAGCGACCTCGACCGCTTCAAGATCTGGTCCGACGATCTGGCGCGTGCTCTGGAGCCCTTCCTCTCACCGGAAGAGGAAGAGAAGGTGTACCGTGCCGCTCGGCAGTTCGCCGCGTACTTCACGGCCATCATCGAGCAGCGCCGCCGGGAGCCCCGCGACGATCTCGTCTCGCGGCTGGTCGAGGCCGAGGACGCGGGCGACAAGCTGACCGCCCAGGAGACGAGGGTCATGCTCCGCCTTCTCCTTACGGCCGGCAACGAGACCACCACCAATCTCATCGGGAATGGGGTCCGGGCTCTCCTGCGGCACCCCGACCAGCTCGCCCTGCTCAGGAAGCGGCCCGAACTGACCCCTTCGGCGGTGGAAGAACTGCTGCGCTACGACACGCCGGTCCAGCTGGACATGCGCGTAGCGCTCCGCGACATCGAGCTCGGGGGGCTGGCCGTGAAGGAAGGTACGCTGGTCACGCTCCTGATCGGATCCGCCAACCACGACCCCGAACGGTTCCCGGAGCCGGAGCGGCTGGACATCACCCGGTCGGGCCAGCCGAACATCTCGTTCGGCCGCGGCATCCATCACTGCCTCGGCGCACCCCTCGCCCGGCTGGAGGGCCGGATCGCCCTCGAAGTGCTGCTGGAGCGATTCGGGCGACTCGGCTTCGGCCCACGCCCGCCGAAGTACCGGCCGAACATCGTGCTCCGGGGGTTGGAGCACTTCGACGTTCGCGTGGGCTTGACGGGACCGGAAAGAGCCGCATCGAGTCGCTCATCCTGTATTGCATCATGCATGAAACATGCATGATGCTTGTATGATAGTGTGGCTTGGACGATCGACGTGCAGCTCGGCACCCGGATCAGGGCACCTTCATCGGCAGGATGATCGCGGACGGATGGATCGCATTCCGCTGCACTGACAACACGGGCACGCTCCCGTCCCGGGGATAGCGCAGGAAAGTGTCGGCGTCCGCGCCCGCGATGGCGACACGGATGCGGTGGCCTTCCCGGATCAATACCGAAGTCGCCCACAGGTCGAAGCTGATCTCGGCGACTTCGCCCGGCACCAGCGGCATCGCGTCCGCGCGCAGCTCGGAGCGGTGCGGACCGTACTTGCGGTAGAGCGGCGCATCGTCGGTGACCGCGCGCATCACGGCCCGAAGCTGTCCCTCGGTGATGTAGCGCACGGTGCCGTCCGGGGCGACATCCTCCAGGTAGACGATGAACGCGCCGTCGGCCTCGGTCGAGGCGACGTGCAGCGTGACGACCGGATGGCCCGTGATCTCCGTGTCGGCCTCCATCGGGGCGCTGGTGTAGGTGAGCAGCCTGGCGTCCTCCTCGCGCCGGTCCCCGTATACGACATCGCCGCCGCCGCCATTGGTGTACCAGCGGTTGCGCGTGCCCGTGGTCGCCGTGAAATCGACGGTGTAGGCATCCTCGCCCTCGGATTCGGATGGGGCGTCCCGCGTCAGCATCCCGTCGGCGCCGAAGTGCCAGGTTACATCCTCGAAGCCCGCGGGAGGCCACGTCTCCGTGCGTGTCCAGCGGTCCGCGGCGAGCGTGTAGTAGTTGATCTCGGTGGGTGTCCGGGCGGACCCGCCCTCTTTCAGATGCTCGTCGAAGAATGCCACCAGCTCCGCGAAGCGCGCGGCCGCGTCGGGGGCCACCGGTGTGTCGTCCGGCCTGAACGGATCCGCGTCGTTGCGGGCGCCGTGGTCCCAAGGCCCGATGAAGACGTGCTGGGGGTTTGAGATCGTGTTGTAGCGTCCCAGCGTGCCGTTGACGGTGGCGGCGTCCTGCCAGCCCGCCCGAATGAACATCGCCACGGCCGACTCCTCGATGCGGGGGAGATGGCCCGAGGGGCTGCGCCGGTGCCCGACATTGGTCTCGTCGTAGCGGCCGAAGGGATCGTCGCGGAACTCGTATTCGAGCGCCGCCCCGAAGGGCACCGTGTTGGCTTCGTGCTCGGCCACCGCAGCCGCGATGAGGGCGCCGTCCGGGTCGGCATCGACCGGTTTGACCCCCGTGACCTCTCGCCGCAGTTCGTCACATTCGGGGCCGCTCACTCGCGAGAGCCCGCAGATGTCGTTCAGGTCCTGCATGCGCGTGCGATTCGACCAGCTCTCCAGGAAGCCGACGGTGAGCACGCCGCCCGGGAAGACCAGGTGCCCGAAGTTGTCGAAGTCGTTGAACAGCGGCGCGACCGCCTTCACGGCCGGGTGCCGGTTGACCGCCAGCATCTCCGCGGTATTGCCCGCGTACGACACGCCGTAGGCGCCGACCCGGCCGTTCGACCACGGCTGCGCCACGATCCAGTCGACGACTTCGCCGTAGTCGCGCCATTCGTCCTCGGCGAGCTCGAAGCGGCGAACGCCGAACGAGGCCCCGCTCCCGCGCGCGTCGACGAGCACCAGCGCGTATCCCGCCCCGTTCCAGCGCTCGGCCTCGTCGAAGTTGGAGTCGCCTTCGACCGGTGCGTCGACGAATCCTCGGGCCCGCCAATAGCGGGTCGCCCGGATCATGGTGGGCAGGCGGGTGCCCGGCTCGATCCTGTCCGGCAGCCAGACATCGACCGCGATCCGGACGCCGTCGCGCATGGGGATGTGGAGGGCCTGATTGCGCTCGAGGGTGCTGGCAGGGCCGCTCGCCCCCGCCCCGGTGGAAGGGGCGTCACCGCAGGACGCGGTGAGTGCGAGGAGAACTGGCACGAGGGCGGCGGGAACTGCGGTGCGCAGCGGAGAGGATGCGGTTGGATTGACTTGGCGTTTCATGGGGGAGGACTCCTGAGGCTGGCAGGCCGCTTTTCTGGTTGGAGAGAGCTACCTGCCCGTAGTGTTGCAACTCACTAATTGCAACGTTATCGTACTTTCATGCATATGCAACATCGTACGCGCATCGGTCGTCGGCTCAAGGCGGCCCGCGACCGAGCCGGCCTGACCCAGCAGCAGCTGGCAGACAGCCTCGGCCTGAAGCACCGTCAGATCGTTTCCAGGATCGAGGATGGAGAGCGTTCTCTCAACGCGAATGAACTCATCATGGCGATGGACGTTCTCGGCGTGGACCTCGACTACTTCACCGATGCCTTCCGGCTGGAGGGCGAAGGCGAGTTCAGCTTCCGGACGAGTCCGGACGTCTCGCGTGAGGTCATCGACGGGTTTGAACGCCGCGCCGGTCGATGGATCGCCATGTACCGGGAGCTTTCCCGGGAGCAGGGTCAAAGGCCGCGGTGGCTTGGGCATGCGCTCAACCTGAGACGTACATCCTCGTTCGAAGATGCGATGGCAGCCGGCGAAGCGGTAGCACATCGCTTCGACCTCGGGCAACGCCCTGCGGCAAGACTGCGGACGGTCATGCAGGAGCACCTCGGGATTCTCGTGCTCGATGTCGATGCCCCGCACGGCGTTTCGGGAGCTGCTTCACGCATCCCGGAATTGAACTGCGTTCTCATCAACCGCCGGGAGCCCGAGGGACGCCGGAACTTCGATCTGGCCCACGAACTGTTCCACCTGCTTACCTGGGACGCGATGCCCCCGGAGCGGACGGAGGCGGTTGAAGTGCCGCGCCGAGGGAAGGGATGGCGCACGGAAAAGCTGGCCGAGAACTTCGCCGCAGCCGTCCTCATGCCCGGAGACATCGTGCGGGAGGAATGGGCATCCCGGTCGCCGTCGGCCGATCCGCACGACCTGTTGAAGGAAGGTGCGGCCAGATTTGGGGTCTCCGCCTC
>JAJEBS010000091.1 GCA_022822425.1 Gemmatimonadota bacterium
GCGCAGGAGATCGCCATGCGCTGCCGCGTCCCCATCGTCTATCTCGTGGACTCGGCGGGGGTCAACCTGCCGTACCAGGGAGGCGTCTTCCCCGGAAAGTACGGGGCCGCGCGCATCTTCTACTACAACTCTCTCATGCGCCGCTACCTGGGCATCCCCCAGATCGCGGCGGTCATGGGTCCCTGCATCGCCGGGGGCGCCTACCTGCCGGCGCTCTCGGACGTGATCGTCATGGTCGAGGGCACCAGCTTCATGGGGCTCGGGGGGCCCAACCTGGTCAAGGGCGCCATCGGGCAGACGGTGGAGGCGGAGGAACTGGGGGGCGCGCGCATGCACACATCGGTCAGCGGGGTCGCGCATTACCTGGCGAAGGACGATCCGGCCTGCATCGAGAAGGTCCGCGTGCTGATCGAGGCCCTGCCGCGCGGGGACGGCTCCGGGGCCGTGTCCGGAGATGCGTCGCGCCCGCGCGTGGACCGAGCGGGACAGGGGGTGACGTCGGGCGAATCCCGGGGATCGCCGACCGAGCACGCACCGTCCCGCATCGGCCCGGCCCGGCCTGCCGAGGACCTCTACGATCTTCTCCCCGACGATCACCGGCACCCCTACGACATGCCGGAGGTGCTGCGCTGCATCCTGGACGAGCCGGGGCTGGTGGCGTACCAGCCCGACTACGCCCCCGAGATGATGTGCGGAACGGGCGCCATCCGGGGGATGCGGATCGCGGTCATCGCCAACGCGCGCGGCATGGTGCGCGACGCGGAGGGCGGGCCCCCCCGGTTCGGAGGCATCGTCTATGCGAAGAGCGCGGAGAAGGTCGCCGGCTTCATCGAGACCATGAATCGCCGCCGCCGACCGCTGCTCTTCGTACAGGACGTTTCCGGCTTCATGGTGGGGCCGAAGGCGGAGCGCTCCGGGATCATCCGCGCGGGGGCACACTTCGTGGAAGCGATGGCGACGGCCACCGTGCCCAAGCTGGTGCTGACCCTCAACCACGCCTCCGGGGCCGGCTACTACGCCATGGCGGGGCAGGGCTTCGATCCGGACTTCATTCTGTCGCTGCCGACGGGGAGGATGGGGGTGATGGAGGGCGAGAGCGCGGTCATGGCGCTCTTCAGCCGGCAGGTGCAGGAGCTGCGCGAGCGCGGCGAGGTGCCGGACGGGGAGCTGCGCACGCGCATGGACGAGGTACGGGAGGACTACGATCGCCAGTTGGATGCCCGCTTCGCCGGCGCCCGTGGATTCGTGGACGAGGTGGTGCTGCCCGAGGAACTGCGCGGGGCGCTGGCGCTGCTGCTGCGGGCGGCGCTGAACAACCCGGGGCCGCACCTGGGGGCGTTCCACCTGCCTCCGGGCGTGGCGTGAGGCGGTGACTGCATCCGGAGGGTCTCGGGGAACGCGCGCTTTCCGGCCCGGTGGGTTCGACGGCGCGCGCCCGGTTCGGGTCGCGGGCGCGGGCGGCTTCTGGGGCGACGACCTGGACGCGCCGGTACGCCAGGTCGAGGAGGGACCGATCGACTACCTGGTCATGGACTACCTGGCCGAGGTGACCATGTCGATCCTGCACAAGCAGCGGGCCCGCAACCCGGAGGCCGGGTACGCGCGCGATTTCGTTTCGCTGATGGAGCGCATCCTGCCCACCTGCCTGGAGCGCGGCATACGGGTGGTCGCCAACGCCGGCGGGGTGAACCCCGGAGGATGCGCCGGGGAGGTGGCGCGCGCGGCCCGGCGGGCGGGGGTGCGCGGACGCGTGCGGCTGGGGGTGGTGACCGGCGACGATCTCATGCCCCGGCTGGACGAGTTGCTTGCCGGCGGCCACGAGCTGTGCAACATGGAGACCGGCGAGCCGCTGGCGAGCATCCGCGAGCGGGTGACGGGAGCCAACGTCTACCTGGGCGCGTTCCCGATCGCCGAGGCGCTGGGGCGGGGCGCCGACGTGGTGGTCACCGGACGCTGCGTGGACGCCGCCCTCACGCTGGCGCCCCTGCTGCACGAGTTCGGCTGGGCGGCGGACGACTACGACCGCCTGGCCGCCGGGGTGGTGGCGGGACACGTGAACGAGTGCGGCGCCCAGTGTACCGGGGGGAACTGCCTGGCGGAGTGGTGGAGCATCCCCGACCTCGACCGGGTCGGCTTCCCCATCATCGAGGCCGAGCCCTCCGGCGAGTTCGTCGTCACCAGGCACGAGGGGTCGGGGGGGCGCGTGAGCCCCGCCACCGTCACCGAGCAGATCGTCTACGAGATCGGCGACCCGGCCGCCTATGCCACGCCGGATGTGGTCGCGGACTTCACCACCGTCCGCCTGAGCGGGGCCGGGAAGGACCGGGTTCGGGTGACGGGCGCGCGCGGTCGGCCGCCCACCGGCTGGCTCAAGGCGTCCATCGTGTATTCGGGGGGGTGGCGGGCCGTCGGCACGCTCGTGTACGCCTGGCCGGACGCGGCCGCCAAGGCGCGCGCGGCCGCCCGGGTCCTGCGGGCCCGCCTCGACCGGCTGGGGCTTCGCTTCGACGAGATGCGCACCGACCTCGTCGGCTGGGACTCGACGCACGGGGCGCTGGCGGGCCCGCCGCCGCCGGATCTGCCCGAAGTGCAGCTGCGGGTCGCCGTGCGCAGCCGCGAGCGCGCTCCGGTGGCGCGCTTCACCCGGGAGATCGCCCCGCTGGTGCTGACCGGCCCGCCCTCGGTGACCGGCTTCGGGGAGGGGCGGCCGCGCGTGCGCGAAGTGGCGGCCTTCTGGCCGGCCCTGGTTCCGCGCGAAGCGGTGGAGCCCTTCGTGCAGGTCGAGGTTCGGGAGGCATGAGCGCGCCGGCATGGCGGTCGTCGAAGATGGCCGGTCGTTTCCCTTCCGAGCCTGGGATTGCATTCTTCTCTCGGGCGTTCGCATGCTGTATCGGTACAGGCGGGCGCGGAACCCCGGGAGGTCGTTGACCATGCCGGCTGTCCAACTCGTCGAACTCGCGCATGCGCGCTCGGGCGACAAGGGCGACGTGGTCAACATCGGCGTGATCGCCTACGAGCCCGAGCACTATCCGCTGCTCGTCGAGGCGCTGACTCCCGTCCGCGTACAGGAGCACTTCGGAGACATGGTGAGAGGGACGGTCGCCCGTTACGAGCTTCCCAACCTGCACGCCCTCAACTTCGTGCTGCCCGGGGCGCTCGGAGGCGGAGGCACCGTATCCCTCATGATGGACGCCCAGGGCAAGGTCTTTTCGACTGCCCTGCTGCGCATGGAGGTGGAGGTGCCCGACGAGATCGCAAGACGAGTCCGGGGGCGGGGCAGGGCACCCCCGTACCCGGAAGAGGACGAGACACACCCATGAGCGTGGAAGAGCGACTTCTCTCCCGGGTCGAGAGCTTGGTGCTGACGCTGACGCTCAACCGTCCGCACAAGCGCAACGCGCTCGATTCACACATGGTGGCGTCGCTGAAGGCCGCGCTCCTCAAGGCGCGCAACGACTCTGCCGTGCGCGTCGTCCTTCTGCGCGGGGCCGGACCCGACTTCTGCGCCGGCGCGGATCTGGTGGAGATGGACCACATCAACAGCATGGGGCCCGAGAAGATCCATGCCGACGCGCTGCGCCTGGGGGATCTTTTCGTCCAGATGCGCGACTTGACCAAGCCGGTGGTCGCGGCGGTTCACGGCCGGGCACTCGGGGGTGGATGCGGCCTCGCAACCGCCTGCGATGTGGTCCTGGTGCAGGAGGATGCGGAGTTGGGCTACCCGGAGGTGCACCTGGGCTTTGTGCCCGCGCTGGTGATGACCGTGCTCCGGCGAAAGGTGTCCGAAGGGCGCGCCTTCGAGCTGGCGACCCTTGGCGAACGCTTCTCCGCAGCCGATGCCCTGGCCTGGGGCATCGCGACCCGGGTGATGCCCGCGAACGACTTCGAGGGATCGATCACGGCCTACGCCACGGAGCTGGCCCGCCGGGCTCCCTCGTCCGTCGCCCTTTCCAAGACGCTGCTCTACGATCTCGACAGTCTCGGTTTCAAGGACGGCATTGGGCGGGCTGCCCAGATCAACGTCGCCGCGCGGCTCACCCACACCTGCCGGGAAGGGCTCCGCCGGTTCCTTGCGCGCAAGCGGGAGTGATCGTGCTCTTCATCTTCGCGAGCCGTTCCCGCCCGCGTGAGGACCGCTACCTGCACCTGCGCGTCGCACTATTGTGCGTGGGAGCGGCATTGGGACTGACGGGGATGCTGCTCGACATCGCCTGGCTGATCTGGATTGCGCTGGCCGCGCTGCTCGCGGGACTGGCGCTGCGCCACCTGCGCGTCCGTGGCCAGGGCGCGGACGACGAGGGCATCGAGCAACTCTGATCGGCGGTGCCCGCGGCTCGCCTCTTCCGACGTTCGCGCGGATTCACCTTTCGGCTGCTGGAATCCGGTCCTCAGGCTTCGGCCCCGTAGGGCTGCATCGACGGCGCAGCAAGCAGCAGCGCAACCAGTGCGGCACGCTCCGGCATGCGCTCCAGCACTACGTGCTCGTGGCTCGCGTGCGCCCCGGCTCCGACCGCGCCCAGCCCATCGAGCGTAGGTGTATACAGGCTCGTGGTGTTGCCGTCCGACCCTCCGCCGGATCCGGCCTGCTCCATCTCCAGCCCCAGCTGCGTCCCCGCGTCCCGCGCCAGCTCCCAGAGCCGGCGATTGCCCGGGGTCTGCTCCATGGGAGGACGGTCCATCTCGCCCCGGATCTCGACTGAAGCTCCGGGCGCCACGGCTTCGATGGCGCGAATCGCCTGTTCCACCCTGCGCGCGTCGCCAAGGGTGGGCACGCGCACGTCCACCTCGGCGCTCGCCTCCGGCGCGATCACGTTTGGACGAATCCCTCCCGCGACGGTCCCCACGTTCACGTTCACACCCCGCACGGGGTCGTTGAGGGCGTGCAGTTTCCGGATCACGTGGGCGAGTTCCAGGATCGCGCTCACGCCCTTCTCCGGTTCAAGCCCCGCGTGCGCCGCCACGCCGGTCACGTGGACGGTGAAGTCCCCACCGCCCTTGCGCGTCGTCTTCAGCTTCCCGCTCTCGCCCAGGGACGGCTCCAGCACCAGGGCTCGATCCGCGCGCATGGCCAGCCGCACGATATGCTCCCTGGAATCCGGGCTGCCGATCTCCTCGTCGGAGTTGTAGACGAAGACCGGTGTAACCTCGGGGTCGCGGATACAGTGCCGGAGTGCTTCCACCGCGAAGACGCCCTGCACCAGGCCCGCCTTCATGTCGAACGTGCCGGGTCCGTAAAGGCGCCCCCGCTCCACCTGCATGGGCATCTCCTTCAAGGTGCCCACGGGCCAGATGGTGTCCGTGTGCCCGAGGATGAGCTGGTAGGGAGCCGGATGACGGCGCTCGCGCGGAGAGGCATACAGGATCCCTCCGGTCGTCCGCCCCGCGAGGATCCGGGACCGGTACCCGATGTCGCTCATCGCGTCGCGCAGAAGATCCTGCACGGGGCGCTGGGAGGCGGCAAGCATGGAGGGCGACTCGAGCTCGACCAGCCGCTCCAGCAGGTCGCGCATCCGGTCACGGGCGGCGTGCAGGTAGTCGAGGATGCGGGCGCCCGCGTTCTTTTCCCAGGTTGATTCGGTCATCTCTCGGCCATTCCGCATCGCCACGCTTCCGATTGTTCGCCAACCTCCAATATAACGCCGCCGAACCCCGGCAGGTGTACGTATCCCGCTCGCTGCTTCGCTCGTATGTTTCACGCCGCTGCCGCGAGGCGCGTCACGGGGGGACTTCAGTGCGCCGAAACCGCTGGCCGACCCCAATTGCGGGTACCGGCACGAAAGAAGGGAGATGGACGCTCGATGATGTGGCAAGAAGAGGATGATGGCCTGACAGCCCGCCGGCGATCCACCCGGACCCACGGCCGCCGGCTGTCGGCGCACCGCGCACTCCGGCCGTGCCTTTCTCGCATCCCGAAGCGCGTTCTCTGCACCCTGGTTCTTCTGCTCGGCGCCTGTGGCGGTGATGGCGGGGCACCGGTCGCCGCCGACGAGGACGCCTTCGTGATCCAGGGTGCCACCATCATCGATGGCACCGGCCGCGCCGGATTCACCGGATCGGTGCGGGTCGTCGGCGGCACGATCACCGAGGTGGTGGCCGAGGAGGCGGATGGAGCGGCCATCTCGGCTGTCGCTGGCGAGCGAGTACATGACGCCTCCGGACTGGTGCTCGCGCCGGGCTTCGTCGACACCCACAGCCACCACGACGGCGGCCTCCTGATTGAGCTGACGGCGCTGGCCGCCGTCAGCCAGGGCATCACGACCATCGTGGTCGGGCAGGACGGCGGATCGCCGTTCCCGATCGCCGACTTCTTCGCCGCGCTGGAGAGGGCCCCGGCAGCGGTTAACGTGGCCTCCTACGCCGGGCACGGAACGCTCCGCCGGCAGGTCATGGGCGACGACTTCCGGCGGGAGGCGACCCCCGATGAGGTCGCGGCCATGCAGGCGCTGCTCGAGGCCGAGCTCGCGAGCGGGGTGCTGGGGCTCTCGACCGGACTCGAGTACGACCCCGGGATCTACTCCACGACCGACGAGGTGGTCGCACTCGCCGAGACCGCGGCGACCCGCGGCGGCCGCTACATCTCGCACATGCGCAGCGAGGACCGCGCCCTCCACGAAGCCATCGAGGAGACCATCCAGATCGCCGAGCGCGCCCGTCTTCCCGTTCAGATCTCGCACTTCAAGCTGGCCGCGCGGAGCCTCTGGGGGCAGGCGGGGCAGATCCTCGCCCGGCTCGATGCCGCGCGCGCCGCGGGCCTCGACATCACGGCGGACGTCTACCCCTACGAGTACTGGCAGTCCACCATGACCGTCCTCTTCCCGGAGCGCGATTTCACGGATCGCGAAGCGGCGCGTTTTGCTCTGGAGGAACTGGTCGCTCCCGAAGGGATGCTGATCGGTCGTTTCGAGCCCGATCCCGTCCTCGAAGGCAAGACGCTGGCTGACATTGCCCAGGAGCGAACCACGGACCCCGTCACCACCTACCTCGATCTCATCGCCGAGTCGCAGGCCGCGCGCGCGGAGGGCAGAGACGGGGGCGAGAGCATCGTGGCCACCAGCATGACGGTCGACGACATCGCCGCGTTGATGGCCTGGCCGCACGCGAACGTCGCCTCCGACGGCGGATTGCGTGGCGCCCATCCGCGCGGATTCGGCACCTACCCGAGGGTGCTCGGGCAGTACGTGCGCGAACAGGGACGGCTCACCCTGGAGGAGGCTGTCCACAAGATGACGGGGCTGGCGGCGGCCCACATGGGGTTCCCGGGCCGGGGTACCCTGGAGGCGGGCGCGGCGGCCGACCTGGTGCTGTTCGACCCGGCGACCGTCATCGACCGGGCGACGACCGCCGAACCCCACCTCACCTCGTCCGGGATCGAGCGCGTGTGGGTTGGCGGGACGGTCGTCTACGAAGACGGGACGGTGACGGGCGCGCGCCCGGGCGTGGTGCTGCGCCGCGAGCAGCCCTGAGCTCGCCTACCGCCTCACCCGCACCATCTCCCGCAACCGCTGGCGCACCTCGTCGGCGATGCCCGCCTCCTCCAGCCGGCTCCACAGGCGCGCGATGGTGTTGTCGTCCACCCACCCGGGCACGGAGGTCTGCCAGGCCTGAGCCGCGCGGAAGGCGTCCACGGCCTCAACCGTCTCCCGGTCGTAGAGGAGCGCGTCCGTCATCTCCACGGAGGGGGACGTCGCATCCGGCCGGTAGTACCCCAGCGCGTGCAGCATCACCTTGAGCTGGAGGACGTCGCGGCCGGCGAACTGCTGGAGGCTGCGGAAGCCGAGCGTCTCCGAGATCGTGTCGTAGATGCGCCGCACCTCCTTAATCGGCTCCGGGTGCTCGCAGACGTTGATGTCGGTCGTAATCCCGTCCTGGCGGCGTGACATGCCCGGCCGCGGATCCGCGACCAGCACCGCCGCCGACTGCGTGCGGCCGTGGCGTCCGTCGCCGCCCAGCACCTGCCCTGCGTAGAGGGCCTCGATCAGCCGGTCCGCGAGATGGCGCCCCGACCCCTCCGTCCGCTCGAACGCGACCGCCACCGAGTCGACCACGGCGGTGCTCACCAGCGCGTTGCCCTGCACGGCGTAGTTGAGGCCCGTGCGCTCCCAGACCCAGTCGCCCCGGTCCTCGGCGCCGTACTGGCCGGAGCCCGTCCACTGGGCCGACCGCCCCTGCATGTCGATCACGCCGACCTGCCTGCGCTCCCGGCCTTCATCCGCGGCCACCACGCGGTCCATCGCCTCCCGGGGCGCCACACCCTGCTCCAGCAGGTCGAGGAGGTCGTGCCCGTATTCGAGCCGGGTGCCGCCCTGGGTGGCCACCGCTCCCACCCCGGGCCGCACCCACGGAACGGCGTTGCCCACGCACGCTACCCGCGTGGTGACCGCCACCCCGGACTCGCCGGTCTCCGGGTCGATGCCGACGATCGAGAAGGTGTTGAACACCAGGTCCTCCCCCCAGGCCACCGGCTCCTGGGCGGCGGCGGGCGCAACAATTGCGAGCAACAGAAAAGGCAACACCGACGCGGGCGTGCTCCGTGGCGACGACGAGCTGGTCATGACGATCTCCGGTACTGCGGTAGGCCGGATCGGGCGTCCCGGCCACCAAGGGGTTCGAGGAAGGGGTCACCCACAACATGGCACGGGTCTCCCGCAACGGGCCAACGCTCGCCAGTGCCGCCTTCTCTCGCCAAGTTTCCGAATGCGTCCGCGGTCGGCGGCTTCCGCGCCGCGAACGCAATCCGCATCTCGACCCGAGTGTCCGATCACTCCCACGCCGGAGCGCCCGCCCATGCGCCGAACCGCACCGATCGCCGCGCTGCTTCTCCTGCCCGCCGCGCTGGCCGCGCAGGGCCGTCGGCCGAACTTCGCGCAGCCGACCCTCCCGCCGCCGAGCATCACCGAATACCAGCCGCGCTCCACCCTGGTCGTCCCCGAGAACCCGGTGCCCCGGGCGAAATACCCGGTGGTGGACCTGCACGGGCATCCCCCCTCGCTCGCCGACCCGGCCAATATCGAGCGGGTGGTGGCCGCCATGGACGACCTGAACCTGCAGGTCATCGTCCAGGCACGGGGCAGCTCCGGCAGCCGCCTCACCCGGCAGATCGAAGCGGTGCGCGCCGCCGGGCACGCCGACCGCTTCGTCTTCTTCACCACCCTCGACCTGCGCAACGTGGGTCCCGGGTCGGGCGCCCGCATCGCGGCCCAACTGGAGGAGGACGTGCGCGCCGGCGCGGTGGGCATCGGCGAGATCGGCAAGCAGTTCGGGCTCACGACCCGCAAGGCCGACGGCACCCGCCTCCCGCTCGACGACCCCGAGCTCGACATCGTGTGGGAGACCGCGGCCCGCCTCGGGATCCCGGTCTTCATCCACACCGCCGATCCCGCCGAGTTCTTCCAGCCCCTCGACTACGAGAACGAGCGCTGGCTCGAATTGGCCATCTTCCCCAACCGCCGCTTCTTCGACCGTGAACGCTTCCCGTCCTTCGAGGACCTGATGGCCGAGCGCGACCGGATGCTGGCGAAGCATCCCAACACGACCTGGGTCCTGGCGCACATGGGATGGCACACGCAGGATCTCGCGCGCCTGGGCGAACTCTTCGACCGCTTCCCCAACCTCCACGGGGAGGTCGGGGCGGTTCTCTACGACCTGGGGCGCCAGCCCCGCTTCGCGCGCGACTTCTTCGTCAGGTACCAGGACCGCATCCTGTTCGGGAAGGACTCCTTCCAGCCGGATGAGTATCCCTACTACTGGCGCGTCTTCGAGACCGAGGACGAGTACTTCGACTACTACCGGAACTACCACGCCTTCTGGAAACTCTACGGCATGGGCCTTCCGGACGAGGTTCTGCGCAAGGTGTACTACGCGAACGCGCTCCGGATCATCCCCAACATGCCCGAGGCCGGCTTCCCGGAATAGCGAGTCCGCCGGTGAGGCTTACTCCGGTGGCATCACATCGCTCGCCACGGGCTCGAGCCGCACGACCGCGGTACGCTCCTCCGCGTGCTCGAGGGCGAGATAGATGAGCCCGTCGGGACCCTCGCGTACGTCTCGGACGCGGCCCAGCTCGCCGTGCAGCAAGGTCTCGACTCCGAGCGCGTCCGTGCCCTCGAGGATGACGCGGGCGAGCTGCTCGCCCACCATGCCGCCCGCGAACGCGCTGCCCTTCCACCAGGGGAACGCGTCGCCGCGGTAGATCATCATGCCGGAGATGCCGATGGAGGGCGTCCACACGAAGCGCGGAGATTCCATCCCGTCCCCGGATGCGTCCGTTGTGTAGGCCGTGCCGTCGTAGTTGATGCCGTGGGAGACCACAGGCCAGCCGTAGTTGCCCCCGCCCGCAATCAGATTGAGCTCGTCCCCGCCCCGCGGCCCGTGCTCGTTCGACCAGACGTCCCCGGTACCCGGATCCACCGCGAGGCCCTGCAGATTGCGATGCCCGTAGCTCCAGATCTCGGGCAGCGCGTCACCGCGCCCCACGAACGGGTTGTCGCCGGGCACGCGGCCGTCGTCGTGCAGGCGCACGATGGTGCCCATGTGGTTGGTCACGTCCAGCGCCGGGTGGTCGGCCATCATGTCGGGCTCGAACATGCGGTCGCCCACCGTCAGGTACAGGTACCCGTCCAGGCCGAAGGCCATGCGGCCGGAGAAGTGATTGTTGTTGCCGTGCCAGGCGTTCGACTCGAAGATCTCCTCGACGTCGGCGACCCGGCCATCGTCCCAGCGCCCCCTCACCACCGTCGTGGTGCCCTCCGACCCGTCCTCGCTGGGCTTTCCGTAGCTGAGGTACAGCCAGTTGTTCTCGGTAAAGTCGGGGTGGGGCAGGATGTCCATGAATCCCCCCTGGCCCTCGTCCCGGTAGACTGCCGGCCAGCCCGCCACCGGCTCCGGCTGGAGCACGCCGTCGCGCACCACCCGCAGGCGGCCGGGGCGCTCCACGATCAGCATCTCGCCGCCGGGCAGCCACGCCATCGACCAGGGATGGTCGAGGCCGTCGGCGACGATGACCACGCGGAAATCGTGGCGGGCGGAGGAATGCACCCCCTCGGCCGCTTCCGCCCCGGGTCCGGCAGGGTCGACCCCTTCGGCGCTGCCGGCGTCCTGTCCCGGATCCTGACCGCAGGCGAGAACCCCTGCGACCGCTGTCAATCCACCAGCCAGAAGAACACGGGTCGGGATGGTTCGATATCGCATGGCTTTTCTCCTCGGTCGATGCCGTGGGCCGCACCCGGTTCCCCCAGCGCGGCGCAACGCAACGGGTCACAGACAGCGCATCCAGTATAGAGACCGCGCTCGGGACAGGCACCGCCGCACGGTTCCCGGCGCATGATTTCCGGCGGATCGTCCTCTCCTGCCATGGAGGCGCCCCGGCTCCGGCACGAGCTTTCAGGTCCATGGCGAGCCCGGCAGCAATCTCGGCGACACGGTTTCCCGTCCCGGACAGCGGGGAAGCGGACCGCATCGCCCTGGAAGCCCTCAAGCGCCACTTCGGCTACCCGGGGTTCAGGCCCGGACAGGATGTGCTGGTGCGCGCGGTGCTTCAGGGCCACGACGCGCTCGGCATCCTCCCGACCGGGGGAGGGAAGAGCGTGTGCTACCAGGTGCCCGCCGCCGTGCTTCCCCACGCCACCATCGTCGTCAGCCCGCTGGTGTCGCTGATGGCCGACCAGGCGATGCGCTGCCGCGAAGCCGATATCCCCGCCGCCTTCCTCAACTCCACCCTCTCCTCGCAGGAACGCGACCAGGTGGAGGCGCAGCTGGTCGACAGCGCGCTGCGCGTCGTCTTCGTGGCCCCGGAACGCTTCGAGAGCCGCTCGTTCCGCCAGCTCCTGCCGCGCCTGCGGGTGAGCCTGCTCGCCGTCGACGAAGCCCACTGCATCTCCGAGTGGGGCCACGACTTCCGTCCCGCCTACCTGCGCCTCGACCGCCTGCGCGGGATGTTCGATGCCCCCATGATCGCCCTCACCGCCACCGCGACGCCGCGCACCCGGCGGGAGATCGTGACCCGGCTGCGGCTCGCCGACCCGGTCACCGTAGTGGGCGGCTTCGACCGCCCCAACCTGGTGTGGGGGGTGGAGCGCGCCCGGTCGTGGAAGGAGAAACGGGAGCGGCTGCGTGCCCTGGTGCGCAACCGCCCCGGCGTCACCCTCGTCTATGCCAGCAGCCGGAAGGGGGTGGAGAGCGTGCGCGACGAACTGGCCGCCCTCGGTCATACCACCGAAGCATACCACGCCGGGCTGCCGGCCGCCGAGCGCGCCCGCGTGCAGGACGCCTTCATGGCCGGTGACGCTCCCCTGGTCGCCGCCACCAACGCGTTCGGCATGGGCGTCGACAAGAGCGACGTGCGTCTGGTCATCCACCACGAACTCCCGCGCACCATGGAGGCGTACTACCAGGAGGCCGGCCGGGCCGGGCGCGACGGCGACACCGCGCACTGCCTGGCGCTCTGGTCGAAGGGCGACCGCGCGGGCCAGATGGCGTTCATCGACCACAGCTACCCGCCCCCTCGCGCGGTGCGGCGCTTCTGGCGCGACCTGCGCCGCCGGGCCGCCGGTCGCACGCGGCTCAAGGTGGCCGTCGACGAACTGCGCGCCCGCAACGGTACCCCACTGACCCCCACCAGCGTGGGTGCGCTGGCCCGCGCGCTTGCCGCCTGCCGGGTGGTGCACCTGCGCGAGGACCCTCCCGAGCAGCCCGGCGACACCCTCCACATCGACCTGCGTCCCCACGTCCGCCGACTCCCCCTGGGCCGGCTGCGCGAGCGGCGCAACGCCGAAGTGGCCAAACTCGCTGCCGTGCAGCGCTACGCCCGGACGCGTGGGTGCCGCCGCGCCCGCATCCTCGGCTACTTCGGCGACTCCCTCGACTCAGCCGGCTGCGGCGCCTGCGACAACTGTCATCGGGTCTGACCGCTGCAGAGGGGACCGACCCGGCCCACCGCGGAAGGGAGTAATACAACCGTAATACGGGGCGATGACCGGGCGGATGCGCACGGCGATGGGGCCGACCCGCACCCCATCCGGTGGCGAACCCGAAGGGCCGTCCCCTACCTTGACGCCTGCAGGTCCGACCCCCTTCCGCGCCCGAGGACCCGAAGGTGAGGTCGCACCCACCCACGATGGCTCCGGCTCAGGCCGCGCCGTCCCTCGCCGCAGCTGCCACAGAGAATCCCGCCGCATGAGCGGAGTACCTCGGGCGCGAATCACGGCAGGAAGTGGTCTAAAGTCTTACAGGGCTGCACGATCTGCGTTTCCTGTCTTCGGATCATAGCGTACTGCGCCGTGTGGCGATAGCGGGATAACCGTATCGATTGGCGGGAACTCAGGCATCCTCCATATGCCCTGTTCAGCGGTCGGTTTTCGAGCGCAACGGCGGTGCAACAAGCACCGGGATGGCCTTCTTGACCAACTTCGCGCCGCGGAGAGACCAAAGCCCAGGACTCGCGCGATCCTCGTGCTGTTCGCGTCGCAGGCGGCGATGGCGGTCGCTTAACGCCCGCGTACCCGGGCAACCGCCGCGCGCGAGCGAACCTTGGAAACCCTTGGCGACACAGCGCCGGTCAGGGAGGCCCAGCAGGGTGCCGACCGCCGAACCGGGCGTGAGGTCGGAGTCCCGCATCGGCGTGGTGATCTTCGACGCCCGAACTCCCGTCTGTCTTCCTTCTCGGTGACGAAGAGGCGGCCCACGCGCACGCCCCGGTGACGGATCGGCCCGCCCTCCCGCGCACGAAAGCACCGGCGTGCGCGAGGCGAGCGGCCGCTGTCCACGACCTCTTGCAGCCCTGGGCTAGGAGTGCGAACTTCGCACACCAGACCATGTGGACGGGCGACTGCCTCGACGTCTTGCGCGGCATGAACTGGGGCTGCGTCAACCTGATCTACCTCGACCCACCGTTCAACAGAAACGCAGACTACGCGGCGCCCCGCGAGCACTTCCAGATGCGCCACTTTCCCGTCGATCACATCACGTCGGTCTCGAAGGGTGGCACTGACCACATCTCAAACCTCCAGTTCCTGTGCGGGCCGTGCAACTCGCTCAAGGGCGTCAAGTCGCAAGCGGAGCTGCTCGTCCTGCTGACCGACAAGGGTTGGATCAAGCGGCAGAAGGTCGCATGGAAACCACAAGTAGTGAGGAGCTATGGCTAAGTTCAAGGTTGAGGCAGGTGATTTCATTGCCGAGGAGCACGGGTGGCTTACGTGGGATGACAGACTCAAGCTACCCGTCGAGAAGGAGTCTGCCCGATATGAGCACATATCTCTCAGCCGTCTAGAGACCGTTGAGGCGGCCACGGAAGAATCTGTCAAGCGGCTTGGTGGCACCGTGGGATGGGGATTGGCAGGCGCTGTGGTGCTAGGACCGGTTGGGTTGCTCGCGGGACTTCTCGCGGGTGGCAAGAAGAAACGCGTCACCTTCATTGCCGTTCTTGACGACGGGCGGAAGTTCATGGCGACCGGAAGCCACAAAGATTACATTAAGATGCAAGCTGCTACGTTCTGAGCAATGAACCCTCCGATGTGTCGAGATGCCCGTCGGTGGTTTCGTCCGGCTCCCGGCGACGGACCGGTAATGGCTTGCAAACGGCGTGACCCGTTCCAAACCCAACTGCACTTGGGGTTGGAGGTTGAGCGCGCACGTTCAAAGCCGGAGGTGGAGCCCGAACGCTCAAAACGGGAGGGCGGGCGGCAGGTAAGCAGTGGCAAAAGCTGGCTTCGACGGTATTCAGTGCTTGAGCCGGTCCCTGGACGGGTTCTGTGGCCCGATGGCCGAGCGGTGCGCGACGATGAACGGAGACGCATCCTTCTCGGTCCTCAAGCCCACGCGTTCCTAGCCTTGGAGCAAGCTGCTTGGGATGTCTGCGAGGACCGGGTATTGCCCGCGTCCATTCGGCGAGAAGCAGAAGATGAGCAAGACCAACCTCGTTGAGCGGGCCGCCAATTCGGTTGGATCGCAAGCGACCAGGAAGGAATACGCTGGGTTCGGTGCCTTGGTGGTACCGTGGACCTACCGTAGCGCGTGATGTCTTTTTTGGGGATCGAGGGGCATGCCTGCCAGCAGTTCAGCAGGGTGGCTAAATAGCAACCCTCTGGAGAGCGGGTGCCGGGTGTACAAGTGACGGTAAGGGAGCACGGGCGGCGTGAATCACGGCAGGAAGTCTTCTAAAGTCATACAGGGCTGCACGATCTGCGCTTTCTGCCCTTGAACCACGTCGGCTCCCGCCGACCTGAAATGGCGTGAAAATCGCCATAAACTGCGGGAATCTCCTTAGCCTCCCCATCTCTGTAAGTGCGTAGATGGGCCGGGCGGCGCGGATTCCTTCTGGTCAAACCGCAGTTGGCCAACGACATCAATAGGTATCAATGGGCATCGAAGCCCGCCGACACGCGGAGGTGCCCGTCCTCGTAGCGCTCGACAAAGGCCGGAGCGCAACCCCGGCGACATGAGCCACATCCTCCGGGAGGGTCGCAGACCAGCCCGCTCAACGAAGGCCGGTCTCCAACCTCGGCCAATTGATCGAACTTTGTCGAGGACGGCTGCAGTCTGCTCGTGGGTGGGCTGATTGTCCGGTGCCCACGCAATCGCCGACCGACTTGTACTTGCCCTCGAATTCGAGCGGGAGCGCAAATGCGGGAGATTCTTGATCTCAAGGTCACCTCGACGGTGTCTTGATCAAGCGCAGCACACCGTCGGGCGTGAGGTGTTTCTGGTGGGCAAGCCTGTTGCGAACCTTCCTCAGGCTTTCGAAGATCTTGTAGAGCGAGTGGTTTGTTTGACGGAACATTCTGGCTAGGTCTCCGACTTCAAACTCAAAGGGGTCGTTACAACTGTTACCGATGCGGTGCATCTGCCGCTTCACCTGTTTCAGGTTGTTGGCCACCATTTCGTAGCGGCGATACTCTATCCAAGGGAGCAACACTGACAGTTGTGCGCCCCATAGTCGCCGGTTGACCTCGGACGGCGGGTTGTCCAACGCCGCGCGCGCCGCGTGGGCGACTCCGGATCGAGACTCGGTTCCCAACCGCCAGTCCAAGGGTGTGTCGGCTGTCCAGCCCTTCCTCCTCGCGATGGCGCGGAGGAACTCGGTGGGGTCGAGGATTGTGCGGTCGCTCTTGGCGAGCAGCGCGGCGGCTGTGTCGAAATCCCAGGACGCTACACGCGCGACGATGTTGGCGAGAAGTGAGCGGAGCAAGGTGTCTCCAGACCGCTGTCGCAAGCGCTCGCTGGCAAAAAGCAGGAGGTCGACATCGTCCAAAATGCTGTCCCAAGTGCGGTGGGCTAGTGCGACATCTGTCGGCGGGGGCTCAAAAATGGCACACCGCGCTAGCGGGACCAGGAAGAGTGAACGGCCGAGCAGATGGCGGGACCGACTGGCCTGAGCATAGCGACCGAGGAAGTCGCGCCAAGCGGGCCAATTACTTTCGTTCAAGTTGTCGAGCCGGACGAGAAGTCCCCGGAAATCAGGATCGTCGCAGAGGTCTGATATGGAGTTGACGTGAGACGGATGGCGTGCGTATTGGCGGCTGAGATCTAATAACGGACTCATTGTCGCTGTTAGTCGGCGCACCTCCAACGCGTTTCCGAGATTGTCCAACAACGCGTCGTCGAAGCCTTCGGGGATGGCGCTTGGAAAACAAATCACCACGCTGCTGCCGTCTCGGAGGAAGTTACAGGTTGCGTCCATGAAGCGCTTGGCACCGGGGAGGTCCCAGAGTCTCATGGAGTGTCGTCTGTCAGGATCCGGGCAACCAGCGGATTTAGCGACACGGACCCACGGTCCTCCTGCACCAGCCCCAGTTGGATTGCCCACCAGAGGCGTCGTCTCAGGTCATCTAGCGTATACGTGTGGAGGCCTTGTTCGACCACCAAGTCTACGTACGCTTCGTAGTCGTCCGGCGTTAGCTCAGGGTGGTCACCCAGTGGGGTGAGTTGAGAACGGACCATGGCCGATCCGAGTCCGAGGGCATCGAGCAGATCATCTCGTGTTTCGGCAACATACTCCCGAAGCTCGCTGATCTTGTCATTCCAATTCTTCCTGTCTGAATCGGCGTAGCGTTCGAGTAGGAGGGGCCACCCGCCCGTAGCGTGGAGCAGTTCGTCGATCTTGCGGGTGGCTTCGTGCAGATTCTGGTCACTGCACCATTTTCTCAGGAACGCCGCGGTCCAAGGCTGGACGGGCACCCAGTCGAAAAGGCCGTTGGGCTCGCAGAGGTATTCGTCGGGAAGATACGAGACGAAGTTCCACAGCTGGTCGGGGTCGGCGAGAAAGACGACACGGAGGGCGTTGCCTCGCTTGATCTTCTTGAGGACGTCGGCGGCCTCCTCGATCCAGCGCATCGTCCACGGATCCTGATCGTGGACCAGAGAGACCGTGCCTCGTTCAGGCCGCAAGGCGGTCAACCTCTTGCGGAACGCCTTGTCGTTGACAGCAGCGTCAAGTGGGCGCAAATGTCTCTTCTCCATGCGCTGGGCAAGAAAATCTTTGACGGAGCTGTGATTGGCCGCGCGGGTCCCGCTGAGTACGGCTACACGCCGACCGCGTTTGAGGAGTGCCTCCTGCTCGAAGGTCAGCGGGCCGCGCTGAGGCGACTGCGATTCTTGCGGGTATTGGGCATGAAACGCGGATGCCTCAAACACCTCCGGCACTCCACGGTCCATCGAGAGGATCTCCAGTATGTTCTCGGTGTCGCCGAGGAGGAGGAGGACGTTCGGGTTCCGAAAGACGTAGGATGCTCGACCCGAGCTGGCGGAACGCTTGCGGAGCACCCCGAGTCCGCACATTTCGAGGAGCAGCGTATCGAATTCCTTATCGGGTATTTTGAATCCATCCGGCCAAGCCTGTTCAGCGCCGTGGCGGATATCGGTGCTGCGCAGTTCGCCCGACAATATGTTTGGCTCATCCTCTTCCTGCAGTAGAAGGTAGGCCATGGCGTAGGCAATGACCTCGTAGCGCGGGTCTAGCCTCAGCGTCAGAGAAAAGCGGTTGCGGATGTAGTCACGGAATTGGTCGCGAGTGAAGACGGCCTGTATATCTTCAGACGTGATCGTGTACGGGACTTCGCGCCCAGGCGCTTGACGCAGATATCTAAGGAGCGCTTCACCATACAGCTGGATCAGGGACGGATAGTAGTTGGTCCAGACGAGAATCTTGGTTAGCAGGTTCTCAGTTTCAAAGGTGTATCCTACGGCGGCAAGGGGTTCGCGAATAAGTGCGCGAGCCTGCTGTAGGTCCCCGTTGCTGAGAAGTGGACCGACGCAAATAGGTTCACCGAAATGCGCCAATGGGTGGTTGGCGCGGTCGGTGTTGCGGAGCACGTTATGAAGGCCGCAAAGGACGACCTTGAACCTGCGTCGGGTCTGGTCCATCAGGCCCTTTAGGCGGGTTGATACACGGAAGTCGTTCTTCAGATCTTCTGCGAGAAAGGAGTCGGCCTCGTCCAGGAGAAGGAGAATTCCACTATGGTCTTCTTGTTCCAGCCACTCGGTGACGCCCTTCTCGATGGCGTCTATTAGGCTGTCGTGGCCTCGAGGCATTTTTTGCCCGGTGTCGACTACGCCGAGCTTGCGGAACTCCCCCCAGAGAACCTGCCAGATGTGATCGGCGCCGTGACCAGTGCCGATGTCACGCACATTGAGGTCAAGGAAGTGCGCCAGATGGCCGGACGCCGGGTCGTTGAATGCGGCCTGCGCGGCGTTGAGGAGTGCGGTCTTCCCAAGTTGGCGTCCGCCATATACGAAGCAGCTGCCGGATCGGTCGGTTATCTTGCTACGCTCGCTCTCGCGGCCGAAGAAAGATTCCGGTGGCACCAGTCCCGCCGCAGTGAAGAAGGGCTCCGCGCAGGTAAACGGTAGCGTGCAGTCGAACAGCGCCCTGAGCGCACCGTCAGGCAAAGAGGCGAGATACAGGACCAAGGTTTCGTCAACGGTGATGAACTGAACCGAGTGCTGGATGGACCATCGGCGCAGCCATTCCCGGTCTGCTCTCCCGAGCCTGCCGAAGTGGAGGACAAACGTTCGTGCATGGGGAGTGGAGCCGACCAGCTGGATGATCGACTCGCGCGAAGAGGCGTTCCAGTTGAGAGCGACTTCGTAGCGACCGCGCGCATGTGATCCGAAGGAGTGAGCGGGGCACAACTCGCGAGCGCGGAGGGGCTCCGTCCGCAGGGACACCGAAGCTAGCGAAGCGCCCGTGCGCACCTGTACGCTGTCGTCGGTGATCGTGAATCCGAGGCCTGCGAAGAACTGGGATACCAGATCGTGGTCTACCTTCCGCTGTTGACGCGCCATCCGATACCAGACGCTCAAGAGGTCTGCGGATCTTTCGGATTGAACCGGCGACAGAGCGGAGAATCTGAGGCCGAGGATGTCCTCCCGATTGGCTGCGGCGCGAACAAGGGCATCGTGCG
Organism: Gemmatimonadota bacterium; assembly: GCA_022822425.1. GTDB lineage: Bacteria > Gemmatimonadota > Gemmatimonadetes > Longimicrobiales > Gaopeijiaceae > BD2-11. The sequence continues at coordinate 19,395 of JAJEBS010000091.1, forward strand.
AGGGTCGGGCCGTCCCGTCGAACTCGCTGGCGACCCGGTCCACAACCTCGAGGAGGGACAGAAGACGCGAGAGTCCGCCGGCGTCGGGAGAACGGAGCGGCTGGCCCGACTCTAGGCAATCAATCTGCTCATGGAGAATGGACAAGTCGCGCGCATCTAGTGCGTGCTGGACAAGGGCTTGTTCGCGAGGGTCGCTGCGAGGCAGGTACTCGTCGAGTTGGGCCCGCACTCTTTCGATAGCGTTGGTGAAATGGGGCTCGATCTGCGCTTCAATGGCGGCGACATAATTCGGGGCCGTTAGGGCGTGGTCCCTGTGCTCGACACGGTGGTTCGCCTCGGCAATGGATGCGGTCAAATCGGCGCGCTGGTCTTCGGAGACCTGGCCGTTGATGAACGCCTGTTCGAGCTTGTCGGTCACGTCGTACAGTCGATGCTGCAGGTCGCCGCGACTCTGTGCTACGGCGCGGCTTAACCGGTCTCGGCAGGCGTCCTCGGCCGGATCGTCCTCGGCAGCTATTCGGGTGCAGACGGCGTGCGCGCCCCAAAGGTCGTTTTGTTCGAGCCGTAAGTCAAAAGCAGCCTTCAGTGTCTTGGCATGCGCGTCGGCGTCGATCATGAGGGCGAGTGATCTGACCGGGGGGATAGATTCAAGGATGGTCCCTCGGCTGTCAACGCGCAGCCCAGGGACGAACAGGAGGTCGTCCGACAGTGCTTGGACCGGTCCGATGGCGACATCGCCGTCGCCCTCCAGTTTGCGACGGAAGATGCCGTCGAGCGACTCGATGGCGTCGAGTGCACAACAGAGCGCGCTGGCCAAAGGCACAGCCGGGGAAGCCCGCTGAAGTCTCTGGATGGTATCGCGAGCGACGGGTAAATGATCGTTGATGTCTCTGTGGAGCTGTTCCACAAGGCCTTCGACGAATCCGGCGCCCCCAGGCTTTGCCTCGATGAGGCGCAGCCAAGCCCGCGCAAGGTCGAGGGGTTCAGCGAGGCGGCTTTGCAACTGTGAGAGCGCCCGACCCGTGATTCTCTGGCCACGACGTCCGATTTCCTTGCGATCCGTGTGCTTGATCAAATCGTCTACGGACCTCTTGTCAGCGAGCTGATCTACTATCTGACGGACGCGCACAACGTGGGTGGCTTCATCGGTCGAAAGGAGGCGACCCAGTTCGGCGAGGATACCGCCGTCGCTCAGCCAGTGTTTCCATACCGCACCGGCTGGCGCGTAGAGGAAACTCTTGAACGTCGTGGAAGACCTCCATTGGGCAACCTCGTCGGCGTGTTTCGCGATACGGTCTTTCCACGCGCTTTCGTCGAGGATCGCCGTAAGCGTAGGCAGGTCGAGACGGATGGTCTGTAGCTTTTCAGCATTCATTGCCACAGCGTCGGCAAGCCGCAATACAGGAGTCAGCCCATCCGAGAGCTCGACGCGCCGCAGCAGGGGAATGCTCCCTCCTGGCTGAGAAGCGAACAGGGCGGGAAACAGCGATGCGGCAAACAGCAGGAGGTTCAGCGCGTCCCCGGTCGATTGGTCGACGTTTCCGAAATCGAGGTAGCCGGGCACGTCGCCGATCCGTGTACCGAATTCGTGGGCCACGGCATCGTCGGGACCACGCACTACGGTTCCCAACGCGACGGCGGCGAGCAGCTCAGGCGACGGTTGGTCTAGCTGGCCCTCGACCGCTTGGTCGGCGAGGGCGATCTGGTAGGCCAAGCCGAGTCGACCGCTGCCTACGGCGTCCCAGACGGCGGCTTGCGCGGGACGAAGCGCATTGTCGTGGACAGTTTCCTCTGGAGGGGTATCCTGCGCCGATCCTACGCCGCTCGTAGGCTCCGCAGTAGGCACCGTCTGTGGCGAGTCGTCGCGGCTATCGGGCGGGGCCATCGACTCCCCATCGGAAGGGCGATCCCGATCGGGGTCGCGGCCTTCATTCTCCGGGGGCGCAACAGAGAGGGTCTGCCGGCTGGAGTCGCCGCCTGCTTCGTTGAGCGAATCCGGTGGGGCAGCGTGGGAGGAGTCGGAAGAAACATGCGCGGTCTCAGGCGGCGCAACAGGGGTGGCTGTGTCAACCGGGACTTCCGTCGGCTGTGACGTAGCGGGGAGTGCGGATGAGGTGGGTGCCAAGGCATCGATAGCGTCCCGTCTGGCGACAAACATCGCTTTCCTGGCCGCCGAGTGGTCGCCGGATCGCCGGTCAAGCAGTTCCAGATCAGCTCGCGACGGAACGCCTTTGGCATCTATTGCCGAATCGTGGAGATCAAGTGCGTCTTTAGCATCCCGCTCTTGGGCGTACGCAACGGCGCACCTCTCTAGCTGCCGGTCGAAATTCCGCTTGGCCCGCCGAATGCTTGCCCGTAGCTCGGCAGGGAGGTTGCCGCCTTGGGGTGGGTAGGCGGAGCGCCATTCGGCCACGATTGAGTTGACGTTCGCCACGAGCCACGTTGCGGTCTTCGATTTCTCGCTGAGGTATGTGGCCAAGTCCGCGAGCAGAGCGTCGATGGATTCCTGGGCAGCCGCGTCGAGTGCCGGTTCGCGGAGTCTGAGGACGTCCGCCGTGAGTTTCTCGACGGCACTGAAAAGGGCGACTGTTGGGGGCTGTTCGGCGAGTTCATTGGCGGCGGCACCGAGTTCTCTGGCGCTGTGCCGCAGGATGTCGAGGACGTTGCCGGCGGGGTGCTCTGGGAGCGTCGGATCGGCGCAAGCACCAGTGTCCTGTGTTGGTGCGGAGAGCTTGGAGTTGGACATGGGTGGTTCCCAATGGGGTCGGCGAATGATCCCCTGTCGGGGTCGAGGTAGAGTCGAGGTAGAAAATCCTACGGGCGGCGGTTCTCTCCCACAAGGAGAAGGACGGACGCCAGGATGAGTTCCGCACGCCGGGAAGGGAACCCGACCGGCGAGCAAGGCATGGCCTGAGACACGCGCATGAGCCGCCGGATCTGGAGGCGCCCGGCCATGACACCCGAGGCGAAGATGCCGCATCATCCGTCGGCTTCCGTAGAACGGTTACTCCATGTGGAGTTCGTCCACGAGGCGTCGGGTTGAGGAGCGCGGGCGGCTTGCCGAGCCATCGCGGGGGCGCTTTTCCTCCCATTGGCGATGGCATCCGATGGGCCGGATACCTTCCGAGATGTCCTGATACGTCCCGAGACATTCGGACGTTTCCTAGGGATTGACTGCCTTCCCTCAGGGGAGACGTGAATCGCGGCAAGAAATCGTCTAAGTCTAACCCGGACTGCACGATCTGCCGTTCTTGCCGTGAGGCCGTGGTCCCGTCTGTCGTCCCAGAATAGCGGGAATACCGGGTCGAATGACGGGAACTTGGTGGACCGTTTGTCGCTGCTCCTCACAACGGCGCGACTCGACGCGAATGGTGGCCGCACAGCGCAGTAGCGGGGGCAGGCACTTGAGCGGGTCTAGCCGCCCGAAATGCTCCTGAGCACGAAGCTCGGTTCGTCGAGAGATGGTGTCTACATCGTGCCGGAACGCCGACGCGCGAAGGGCGCGATGGACGGTGTTGGTTCTGGGGTTGCCGACGTGCATGGTTCAAGAGGGACGGGAAGAGAGCGTGACGCGAGCCTCGGCGTACCGTTGTCCTATCGAGTGCTCAGAGGCGCTCAATCAACCGGGCGATGGCGCCTCGGGACGGAGATGGCTTGGCCTGTCCTTGCTCGACGGCAACGGTCGGTTGGGGACACGGTGATCTCGCTCGGTGCCGTGCTGCGGGACCCGGGGCGCTCCCCATGCTATACGGACCACGGCATTCCGATGGCGTAGAGCCTCCGGGCATCCTTGGGTGCCCTAGCCTCGCATCCGTCGCATGCCCGCTCCCCCGACGTGGACCAGGCAGCCTAGGCTCGCCTCTTGCTCGAAGGCGCGTTGGCTCATTAGCGTGGTCGTCTTGGACATACGGGGGCGAGAGGCAGCTGGATTGCCCAGACGCTCCCTCTAGGGCACCTTAAGGAGCAGGTAACTGTGGCCGTGCGGCTTCCACTCAATCCCGCAACCAACCGAGTCTCCCGACGCAACCCGTTGCCGCTCCAATCACGAGTGCCCGATCGGACGACTCGCCTGTTCTGTGGGGGCCATGTCTGAGCCACCTTCAGTCCATAGCGCGGCGGGATCTGCCGCCGGCTATCTGTACCAAGCCCGCCTCGCGCTGGTTGAGGCTCTGCGCTACTCCTACGTCGATTCGAGCATCGAAATCGCCATTGAGAGATTCGACGACGTATCGTTCGAAAAGGGCGGCACTGCCATCGAGCTCTTGCAGAGCAAGCACCAGCTCAAGAGATCCGGCAAGCTAACCGACAAGAGCGTCGATCTGTGGAAGACGCTCAGGGTCTGGGCCGAAGCCACCAAGGCCGATCCATCCCTGCCCGGCCGCACGCGCTTTGTCTTAGTCACAACGGCGCTGGCTCCGACCGGTTCCGCGGCGTCTTATCTCCGACCCGCTGAAGCAGGTCACCGCGATCCCGCTAGGGCGGAGGTCATGCTGATGAAAGCAGGCGGCGCTTCGAGGAATTTGACACTCGTTCGAGCATTTGCTGCCTTCAAAGCGCTGACGCCGGAGATGCGCGAGGCTCTCGTGGGAGCCATCGAGATCATTGACGGCTTCCCGCACATCGCCGATCTGGAGTCGCTGATTGAAGAACGGATTCGCATGATCGCTCCAAGCGGGAAAGCCCCTCTCGCCCGCGAGCAGCTGGAAGGCTGGTGGTGGCCGCGCATCTGCGCGGTGCTACAAGCCGAAACGCCGGGAACGATACTCGTGCTCGAAGTCGAACAGCGACTCGACGACATCCGAGACGGCCTCAAGCGCGATGCCCTGCCTCTAGACATGGAGCACGTCGATCCGTCCCAAGAGGAGCTCGATACACTCGATGAGATGCGCTTCGTGCGCCAGCTTCGTTTGGTCAGCCTCGGTGGGCTCCGCCTGCAGTACGCTAAGCGCGACTTCTACCGCGCATCGGCCCAGCGGTCTCAATGGGCACGCCGGAACCTGCTATTTGACGGCGAAGTCGGGCACTTCGATACGACCCTGATTGAGGAGTGGCAGCCTCGCTTCGAGCAAATGCGCCACGGCCTCACCGAAGACCCCCAAGACGCGGATCTGCGCGAGGCGGGACACGAGCTCTACAACTGGGTCGAAACCGGAGCTCGCTTTCCGCTGCGCACGACGATCAGCCGATTCCTCAATGTCGGCTCCTACCATATTCTCGCGGACAATCTCCGCGTAGGGTGGCACCGCGACTACCAGTCCCTGTGTGGGGATCAGGACACGGGAGATACCGATGGCGGGTGATAGCCGCTGGACCATCCCTTGGGCGGAGCGCTCGCCCGAGGAAGCCCGGATATTCAATCCTGCGTTTTGCGGCGAGTTGATCGGCCACACAGTCCACGAGTACCATCGCACCCGGGAAGAAGCGCTTGGAATGGTAACCACGTATCTCGTTCTTCCCCTTATTCTGCACAGTCCGACACGCAAAGCACTGCCGCTTCGAGCCGACAAGGTCTTCGCCGGCTGGGTTGCCGAGAATTCCGCGCTACTGGCTGAGTTGCCAGAGCGCGTAAGGCGCCTCCGGCCCGTCAGCCGCGAAGCACTGTTGTTCGCACTCCGTCACCGGCGTCTTGTGCTCGAAGGTGGCGGGCTCTTGCCTGGCTCAGGTCCTGTCCGGCGCGGTGCCCGGCTGGCCGCCAGCACCGATGAGGTCAAAGCGGCAACCAAAGCCGCCCGACTGCTTGGCCGCTGGTTCGCCGGACAAAGCACCCAGACGGCGATCTTGCAGGGCATGGGGGTCACGCCATGACATTCCAAATCCGCTCGATTTCAATCTACTCCCAAACCGGCGAACGCCGTGACGTGACCTTCAGGTTAGGCGCTCTCAACATCGTCACAGGCGGTCCAAAAACTGGGAAATCGGCTCTTCTCGATATCGTGGATTACTGCTGGGGCCGGGACGAGTGCACCGTGCCCCAAGGCGAGATTCGACGGGGCGTTTCTTGGTTTGCCGTGTTTTTCGACGGTGAAGGTGAGGGTATCCTGATCGCCCGGAAGAACCCCGGACCGACGGGCCGAGGAAGCGCCGAGATCTACTTCGAGCGGGGCGTTGACGAGCTTCCCGCCGACGCGAGTACCTTCCATAAGAACATCACCGCCAGTGGCCTCAAGCTCCAGTTATCTGCGATGCTGGGCATCACTGAGAATATCCACGTCCCCGAATCGTGGTCCACACGCCGACCGCTAGAAGCCTCTTCACGGCATGTGATTCTCTTCTGCCTTCAAGCGCAGGACGAGATCGCCAACCGCAGGTTGCTGTTTCACAGGCAGGGAGAGCCGTTCGTGCCGCGCGCCATCAGTGACGCTCTCCCGTACTTTCTCGGGGCCGTCGACGAAGGCCATTTCCTTTCTCTCAAGCGCTACCAGGACGTCCGGGCGCGGCTGCGGAAGCTGGAGCGGGAATACGGGGAGGCGCAGTCGATCACGCGCGAGGCCTCGCGCGCCGCGCGAGGCCTGCTGACGGAAGGGCGTCGGGTCGGGCTCATTCGGTCCGATGCGCAGCCGGACGATGCGAGCGGCGTGCTTGAACTCTTGAGAGAGGCGACCATTCCGAGGCCGATGGTGTTTTCGGCCATTGATGATCCCGAAGCCGATCTCACCGCGCTCGACGAGCGCCGTCGCTCGCTCATTCACGAGCTTCAGGAGCTGCGCGAGGAAATCCGGGACGTACAGCGAATAAACAGCGAAGCCTCGGATTTTGAGGCCGAGGCCCTCGAACAAGAGGCGCGCCTCACCTCCGTTGGATTGGTCTCGGACGCGGCGGACGACGGGGACACCACCTGTCCTGTCTGCGAGAGCCACCTAGACGTCCCCGTGCCCACTGTCGCTGAGCTCCGGGCCTCACTCGCCAACGTCCAAACTCAACTTCGTTCTGTGCGGCGTGACGCGCCGCGTCTACAGGAGCGGCTTGCCGGTCTCGGATCACGCCGGGCGCAGGTGACCGAGCAGCTTCGGGACGTGCAGGCCGATATTGCGAAGCGAATTCAGGACAACGAGCGCCTACGACTCGAACAACACCAATTCGCCCAGCAGGCGCGGGTCGCCGGAAGGATCGCATACTATCTGGAGAATGTGGCGGTCGCCGAGGACGATGGTGCGCTACTCGCCACGATTGAGCTACTTCGTGCTGAGATCAGCGAATTGGAAGCCACGCTTGACGATGTCACGGCGCGGGAACGGTTGACAACGGCCCTCAACCTCGTCGGTCGTGATCTGACCCGATTTGCCAAGGATTTGGGGCTTGAGCACGGGGAAAACCCCCTGCGGCTAGATCTCAAGCGCCTTACCGTGGTTGCGGATACCGATGACGGTCCGTTGTCCCTCACTCAGATGGGCAGCGGAGAGAACTGGGTCGGGTACCACGTCGCGGTGCACCTGAGCCTCCACATGCTTTTTGACCGTCGTCGTCGTCCCGTGCCCCGCCTGTTGATGCTCGATCAACCCTCGCAAGCACATTTTCCGGCAGAGCAGGATGAGTCCGGGCTGATCGACGGGCTTCCCGACGAGGACCAAGCCGCCGTCCGCCAGCTATACCGCTTGCTTCACGACTATTGTGGTGAGCTTGCTCCCCGTATGCAGATTATCGTCGTCGATCACGTGGAGATGCTTGATGACTGGTTCAAGGACGCGATAGTAGAGCGCTGGCGCGACGGTAGCGTCCTGGTTCCCCAGTCATGGCTGCGAGTTTAGGGTTGGATGCCGCAATCATGGGCCCTGGGACTCGACCCTTTCATCCATTGGCGCAGGGTGACGAACCGATCCGTGTTCGAGCTTCCACTGTCATGCTCTCCTGAAGGTCAGGGCGTATTGCGCGGCGGGCCATCGAGAATCCCAAAGGACAGGCCCTCTAAGACCGCCGAAGGGGCCGTGTCCGTTCCGCCTAGCGGGAACGAAGTTCAATAGGGACTGCACGATCTGCGTTTCTTGCCGTTGAGCAATGTCTGGTCCCGCTGTACTGAAATACCCGGCAAGAAGGCATCAACTGGACGGTATCGACCGCGGGCGCGCTCGTGACCCGGCGGAGCCGGTCCGGCTCACTCCCGCTCGGGCCGGCGGATCTTCGAACATCGCATCTTCACGCTGGATGGTGCGGGCTTGGGTCATCAGCACTCCGGCGGCTCTTCGGCGGACATACGCCTGAGCAGGCAACCCGCGGCGCTCGTAGTCCCAAGCTTCGCCGCCCAACTCGCGGGCGAGCACGCGGAGCTTCTCGGTGATCGTCATGAGGTGATCCTCGCCTTTAGGTTCACAGGTCTCTGACGATGCACTAGCTTCATCAGCAATCCATCACCGCTCTCCCCCGCGCCCGCCTCGTACCGCCCGCGACCCACTTCCGGTCCAGGTACCCGCGCGCATGCGGGATCCTCGAACGGCGGAGCTGTCGGGAAGCCATCGCGATCCGCTCGCTCCGTCGCCCGTCTTCCACTCCGAGTTGACGCGTTATGATGTCATTTGGTATCATTTACTCATGAATGGTCCTTGGATCGGTACTGATCAGGCCGCCGACTACCTCGGTATCGGCCGCACGAAGCTCTACGAGCTCACCCGAGAGGGCCGCATCCCCGCGCGGCGCCTTGGCAAAAAGTGGATGTATGATCGCGAGGAACTCGCGGCATGGATGCAGGCCTCCCGGCGCCTCGAGGATTTCTTTCAGAACACGTCGGCCAACATCGAGGCCAATCCGGGTCTTCGAGAACCGCAGCGCGACGCCTACCTCCAGGCCGCGGCCTACTTTCAGCGCGGCGGCCGGAAGGCACTGATTCAGATTCCCGTCGGATGCGGTAAGTCCGGCGTGGCGGCCATTCTCCCGTTCGGGATTGCGAAGGGCCGCGTCTTGGTGATCGCGCCGAATCTGACGATCAAGGAGGAACTCTACAGGGCCTTCGACATCACCAACAGGCAGAAGTGTTTCTGGTGGCAGCGGGGCGTGTTGGCGCCTCGGAACATGACACACGGACCCTACGTCTGCACGCTGGACACGGGCAACCTCTCGGTGTGCGACAAGTCGCACATCGTCGTGACCAACATCCAGCAGCTCGGCACCAACACGGACAAGTGGCTGCCCAGGTTCCCGACGGACTTCTTCGATCTCATCATCGTCGACGAGGCACACCACAGCGCGGCAGCAAGCTGGCAGCGAGTGTTCGAGAGGTTCCCGGCTGCCAAGGTGGTCAACCTCACCGCGACGCCGTTCCGGACCGACCGGCAGGAGATCGAGGGGGAACTGGTATTCCGCTACCCGTTCAAGAGCGCCAGCATCAAGGGTTACGTGAAGAAGCTGAAGGCCAGCTACGCGGCCCCGACCGAACTCACCTTCACGATGGCGGGAGTGGAGCAGACCTTCTCTCTCGAGGACGTGCTCGAGATGAAGGAGGAGACCTGGTTCAGTCGCGGCGTGGCGCTCTCGGAACCGTGCAACGTCTCGATCGTGGACAACAGCCTCGAAAAGCTGGAGAAGCTCCGTCAAACCGGGACCAAGCACCAACTCATCGCCGTCGCCTGTTCGATCAACCACGCGAGGCAGATTCGATCGCTCTACCGCGAGCGCGGCTACCAGACGGCCATCGTCCACAGCAGTCCGGACAAGCGGGCTGACGAGAAGGCCAATGAAGAGGTCATGCGCGACCTCTACAGCGGCGTCCTCGACTGCATCGTCCAGGTCCAGATGCTCGGGGAGGGATTCGATCACCCGAAACTCAGCGTCGCTGCGATCTTCCGTCCCTTCCGCTCCCTCGCGCCGTACATCCAGTTCGTCGGCCGCATCCTCAGGGTCGTGGTCCAGAATGACCCGATGCACCCCGACAACTACGGACACATCGTGACCCACGTGGGGATGAATCTGGACGAGCTCCTGAAGCAGTTCAAACTCTTCGAGAATGACGACCAGAAGTTCTGGGAGGCAGTCACGGCCGGGCAGGACCCCGACCCGCCTACGGAGGTCCTCGAAGGCGACGCTCGAATGAAGCTCCACGAGGACATGGCCGTCGAGAGCGAGATCGTCGAGCAACTGTTCGAGGAGGACTTCACGACCGCCGAAGACGCTGACATCCAGCTCGACCTTGAGAAGAAGCTGGAGTCCCTGGGGCTCGACCCCCGGCTGGCCCAGCAGGTCGTCCGGAAGAGCCGATCCGACGCGTTTGGGCCGGCCTTGGTGCGCGCCGCCCAACCGTTCAGCAAGATCCCTGCGCGCCAATGGAACGAGGCCAGGAAGCGCTTGGACGAGGAGGTCCGCCGCACCGCGAAGGTCCTGCTCAACCGGGTCGGTCTGGAGCCCGGCGGTGTGGAGATCCCACGCAGGCTCAAGACCGAGATCGGCGCGCGCAACAACTTCATCGCCGCCGTGATCATGGTGAATCAGGCGGTTGCGAGGAAGGTCGGCGGCGGACGCAAGAGGCCAGAGTGGTCCGTTGAGGAGTTCACGGCCGCGATTGAGGAACTCCACGGAATCCTGAACGATCTCGTTCGGCAGATCAAGAAGGCGCAGAATGCCTAAGGGGAAGACGCCATCACTCATCGGGTCGACCCTCGGGCGTCCCGCTAGGAAGACCTGCGGACGGAGGACCCCGTGCAGCCGGTGTCGAGCCGACATCAAGAAAGGCGATGTCTGCTACGACGTTCCACAGCTTCGGAAGCCGCACTCGACAACCCGGCGCTTCTGCGCGAGGTGCTTCGGTGGCGTGCTCAGACAGACTCGCGGGGACCTCGAAGAGCTGGAGGCGTTCTGATGGGGCTCGCCGCCTGGTTCAGCACGTTCTGCAGCAACCTACGGGTCAAAAGCGGGCCGACGATCTCCAGCCGGTACAGGAACATCACCCGGCGGCTGAACACCGACTTCTGGACAACGACATCGGACACCGCGCATAGCCTCCAGGTCGGCTCGTACGGCCGTAATACAGCCATTCAGGGCACGAGCGACGTGGACATGATCTTCCAGTTGCCCTATTCGGTCTACCGGCAGTACGATGGCCACCGTGGAAATGGCCAATCCGCCCTCCTGCAGACCGTCCGCGCGTCGGTCAGGAAGACCTACCCCACCACGGACATCGGGGCGGACGGCCAGGTGATCGTGGTTTCCTTCGGAGATGCCATCAGGTTCGATCTCGTTCCCGCCTTCACCAACACGGACGGCAGCTACACCTACCCCGACTCGAACGGCGGCGGGAGCTGGAAGAAGACGAACCCGAGACCGGAGATCGAAGCCATTCGGAACCGCAACAATGCCTGCAATGGCAACTTGGTCCCGCTGTGCCGAATGATGCGGGCCTGGAAGACCAGGATGACGGTCCCCATCGGCGGTCTTCTGATCGACACGCTGGCGTATCAGTTCATCGGCTCCTGGAAATACCGCCACAAGTCCTATCTCCACTACGACTTCATGTGTCGCGACTTCTTCGATTTCATGGCCCGCCAGGACAGGACTCGGCAGTATTGGAAGGCCCCCGGGAGCGGCCAACGGGTGTACGGCCCCAAGGGTCAGTTCCAGTACAAGGCCAGACGCGGCTACAACCTCGCATGCGAGGCCATCGAGCACGAGATGGCCGATCCGAAGCGGCAGTCGTCGGCGAAACGGAAGTGGAGGGAGATCTTTGGCACCTCATTCCCGAGCTGAACCACCGATGGATTCCAGAGACTACATCGAAGCTCAACTGCGCGACTGCTATGGGCGTGTCGTCTATTCCCATAAGGCACATGAGAAATGCGCGGACATCCTTCTGTCGAGGCTGTCCAGGATCAAGCTCGCGCAGATCATACTCGCGTCCGTGACGACAGGGAGCTTCATTTCCGCGTTCTTCGGAACGGGGGATGTCGGCACTGCCATCGGTCTCGTCGTTTCTGCGACGCTCCTCGTGTTGAATGCATACACCAAGGACTACGACCTCGGAAAGCTCGCGCAGAAGCACCGTCAGTCGGGAGCGGATCTATGGCTCATCCGCGAGGAATACCTCTCGCTCATCACAGACCTGCGAGTCGGGGATGAGTCCGTCGAGAACGTCCGGTTGCGGCGTGACGCGCTTCTGAAGCGGTTGCACGCCGTCTACGCCGGAGCACCCAGCACGACGGTTCGAGCGTATACGGAGGCCCAAAAGGCGCTGCAACAGTTGGAGGAGATGACCTTCTCCGACGAAGAGATCGACAAGCTGCTGCCCTCTCGGCTGCGGAGCACTCCCGCGCGGCCTGATGGCAGCGACCAGCCCCGGGCTCGCGTGAAATCGCGGAGAGGCAGGACTAGAACACGAGCGGAATGACGGCGTTCCCCCCATGGACCGGGAGATCAAGTAGGTGACGCAAGGGAGAACACTGAGGCGCGGAGACCGGTGGGATGAGCACTACCGGGGTACGAAGTACCACTGTAAGCCTGATGGCGAGTTCTGGTGGGAGCTTCCCGACCGCCAGAACATGGCGACCGTACGGGTCGCGGCCACCGGCGGCTTCCAGGAGGTGGCCGACGCCTACCTCTCGCTCAGGCCGGAGGGCGGGAGTCTTCGCATTACCGAGACCGGTGTCGTCCTTACCAGAATGCCGACCGACACCTGGGAGGCCGTCTATGTCGCCGATTACGATGTCCCCTTGGAGTTCGCCTCCGTGGACGTGCTGGGTAGCGGCGTCCCGCCCCTCGGGCTGTGGCCGTCCTTCTACGATGGTGCCCGGTATTCCTACAAGGGCGGCCGCCTTTGGTGGAAGAACTCCGCCGATGGCGTGTGGCAGGAGACCCGGGAGACGTTGCCGCCTGACATCGAGGCTCGCTTCCGACAGGTGAAGCCCGACGGGGGCTCTATACGAGTCACGGAGAACGGGAAGGTGCTCGCTCTCATCGCGCCACAGCCGTTGCCACGGGGATTGAAGGAGCAGTACGAGGCCCTCGCGGATCTCCAGAAACGCCTCATCGAAGTGAAGATGCGCAACATCGCGCTCCTGCCCGTCTTCCTCGGCGAATACTCGGGCGGATTCACCCTGCATGAGGCAATCGATCTCTCCGCCCCGCTCACCCCCGGGGAGGAAGCCGATCTCATGGCCTTCCTGTCGCAGTATGGAGGGGCGGTTGAGGAAAACGCGCCTGCACCGTTTGATCCGCTCGCGGAAATCGAGGACGCCCTCGATCGGGAGGACACCCGATGAGATTGCGTCCGATCAGCGTGCAGGGCGCCAACGGCGAGATCCGATCCGTTCGTCCGGGTGAACCCTGGCCGGCCCCGTACCGCGGCAGCCGGTATACGGTGCGCCGCGGTGGCGGACTTACGTACGTGGGCTGGCAACGTGATCCTCTGAGCGTCCGAGCCGAACCGTATCCACGGCAGCTGGCCGATACGGTTCGCGCCGTCAAGGGACACAACGGTTCGTTCCGGGTTACCCCACACGGGGCAGTGATCACCAAGGTGCAGAGGAGCGGGGGCACGTGGTGGGAGCCCCAGTACGTGGGAGTCTACGAAGACGACCTCGTCTTCCCCGGAATCGACAACGCTCCGGCAACGTTGACCCGGGGCATGTACTGGACCGGGCTCCCCTTCATGCACGGTGAGTATTGGCGCGTGTCGCCCAACCCCCGGTTGCCGAACCGCCTCGAATGGAAGTCGCGCGGCTACGTCTTCTCCTCCACGCGCCGATATCCCGAGCTGTTCTCAGCCTGTCTGGACGTACGGCCTAGCGGAGGCCGGATCTACATCACCGAATCCGAGTGCGTGTGGATGAACGTGCCCGACGCCGACATCAACCCAGACCATCGAACCCGGTTCCGACGTCTTCAGCGGTCGCAGCTGGAGGACCTGAAGGAAGCGCGGGCCTACGCCACGCTGCGACTGCTCCGGGAGCGGATTGAAGCGACCAGGGGTTGTCGTCCCCTGTACGTAGGGCGGCTCGCCGAGTTCGACCACGGCGGACCTCCTTGGACGGCATTCGAGTCCGATCCACCAGAGGACGACGGACGGGAGGCCTAGAAGAGTGTCCCGCGGAGTCAGACTTCCGACGCTCTACCCCATGCCGCGCGACAAGGAACAGTACTGGGTGTGTTATCAAGCCTCTCTGGCTGAGCCCACGGCGGAGGACTTCAAGAGGTCGGTCCGGAAAGAACTGATCCGTGAGAGGGACGGGCGACCCTACAGTGAGCGGATGGTCGCCAACCTCGTTTCCAACCTTGCCGGCATCGGATTCCTGGCGCGCTCGGGACGCCGGATTCTGCCGCCCGATCCCTTCCCCTTCGGACGATTTTCCTGGGATGGGACGTGGGATGGCTCGTCCGATGGCTTTAGGGAGTACGTCGACAAGACGATCCTCAAGTGGTGCTGGTGGTGGCCAGACGGCCTTCAGCTTGCCTACGACCTGCTGTCTGCCCTCGATGGCTCGGAATCGGGCTTGGGCATAGCGCAGCTCTGGGACCACTTGAAGATCGATCAGGCCCGCGGAACCGGTCGGTACGATGGTGGTGATAGGCATGGGGCGCGCACCGTAGGAGAGGCGCTTCGCATCATGGAGTTTGCAGAGTGGGTCGAAGTCCAAGGCGGAAAGCGAGTCGTCACATCGCGTGGAAGGGCGCGTCGGCCCAGCTTGAGGAACCGCGATACCTATCACCGGATCGAGCGCATCCTTGCCACGATCGACCCCCTGTCCACCGACATCTTCAACCAGTCGCAGTGGATCGATCTGACGAAGCTCTTCATGTGGAGGGAGAGCGGTGGCAAGGGAAGACGGACCCGGATCCGACGCATTCGCGACCGGCTCTTCAAGAACCGCTACTCGGCGTCCCTGAGGTCTGAGATCCGCAGCGAGATTGACCGCAGCCGGCGCACCTTGGTGGCATTGAGATCCGAGATCACCCGCTACGACACCTCCCTCGGACGCCGGGTGGAAAACCTCCGTAACGCGGCGAAGCTCGTCCGAATACGCGATCACCTCGCTGAGGGGGAGGTGCAACAGGCGGAATTGAGTCTGGACTCATCGGGGGCGAGGCTGTCAAGTCGGGCGCTTCTCAAGCTGAAGCACCCAGGACCCGACTACTCGCTCGACCCGTCTCTGGTGCCCCACCGTTGGCAGTCGGAAGCGCTCCGTTGCTGGATCGACGCTGGAGGTCGAGGGGTTCTTCAAGTCGTTACGGGAGCGGGGAAGACCTTTCTGGCCCTACTGGCCGTCGAGAAGCTGCTCAAGTCGCACCCCGAACTCCGCGTGAGCGTCCTCGTGCCCACCAAGGTCCTCATGTACCAGTGGGTCATGGAGCTTGTCCGTTTGCTAGGTGTCCCGCCCGATGACATCGGGCTCCGTGGTGATGGGCACAAGGACGCGTTGGCCGAAGGCCGGAGAATCGTCGTGAACATCATCAACTCGGCGATCCTCGATGATCAGCTCAGACAAGACGCGGCAAGCCTGCCCCCGAACACGCCTCATCTCCTGATTGCGGACGAATGCCATCGATACCGGGGGCGAGCATTCCGTCGGGCCTTCGGCGCAAGCTACGATTTCAGCCTCGGACTCTCCGCCACGCTGGGGGATTCCTCCCAGGCCAGTAGTGGCGAGAACTCTGAGGAGTCCGGCGACCCGCTGTTGTTGAAACTGGGATCCCTGGCCTACGAATACACCTATCAACAGGCGAGATCCGACGGTGTCGTCCAGCCCTTTGAGGTCTATTACGTGGGCGTTGAACTCAGCAGGTCAGAGCGCAGCGAATACGAGGCGTACAGCAAGCGTATTCGGACCGCACTGCAGAAGATCCGCCAACGGTACGGGCCGCGAATCGACGCCATGCCAGGGCCGTTTTTCGCGCGCCTTCACACGATCCTGCATGGGGACGAGAGGCCCGATCCCGCCATCCCCAAGTACTTCGAGGCCGTCCGCGAGAGGAAGGAGCTGGTCTATCGGGCACGGAACAGGAAGTGGGCCTATCTGGATATCGTCGCGAAACACGCTGTCCGTAGCGACGACCGGGAAGACCGCATCATCGTCTTTGACGAACGCATCGAGAACGTTCAGGAGGTCGTTGCGCCGATGGATGGACGGAAGGCCCGTCAGCTCGGCCCGGTGGAACGACAGATCAACAATCAACTTGCTCGCCTTCTGTGGCATCCGGGTTTTCGTGCCGTCATGTATCACTCGGCACGATCGAAGCCCCTGTGGAACGAGACTTCGATGGATTTCTTCCGGGAGGGCTGGGCAAACGTGATGCTCTCCGTGAAGGCCTTGGTGGAAGGAGTCGATGTTCCGGCCGCCAATGTCGGGATCATTCGGGCCTCCTCCAGTTCCGTTCGCCAGCGCATACAGACGACCGGCCGGATCCTGCGACGCGCGACCGGCAAGAACAGCGCAGCCAAACTCTACGTCATCTATGTACGGGACACGACGGACGAGCGGATCTTCCACGGTACCGATTGGGCGGAGCAACTGGGGTCCAGCCAGATTCGCTGGGTTCACTGGTCCCCACCGACAGACCCGGGGTCGCCCGGAGGCGATTGGCGCGAGGGCCATCCTCCGGACGTTGAATCAGGCTGGGAAAAAGAGACTGTCCCCGAATTCGACGTCGGCGACCTCACACCCGGCGATCCGTATCCGGGCGCCTATGCGGGGAGGGAGTACCATGTGGACGCATCGGGCAGACCCTTCAAGAAGACGCGCAACGGGCGCCAACGAATCACCAACGTCGAGGTCGCGACGGCGGCTGCCCTGGTCCTCCAGCTCAAGCGCGGAGGGAAATTCGTGATCACGCCCGAGAACCACATGATCACGCGCGTGGGCAGGGAGCTCGTGTTCCTGGGGGTCCTGGACGGCGAACCGGAGTGGGAGCCGGCGACGTCGTCAAGGGTCACCCAGACCGGCGGGCCGCCGACTTTCGAAGAGCTGTTCGGCGGGCGGGACGTCTAGGACCGTTGTCCTGATGGGAACACCGCAGCGACGGACGGACCACGGTGAGGAGACGATGAGCGTCCAGCGAATCCGCATCCGCCATGCAATAAGGCGTAGACAACCCATTTCCGCAACCTATCTGGGCAGACGGCGGATTCTGTGTCCTCACGTGATCGGCACCAAGAACTGTGTCTGGAACGTCCTCAGCTACCAGTCCGGCGGCGAAAGCGGCAGTGAGCTCAGCACCAAACCGGCGGGCAACTGGAGATGCATGCGCGTGTCGGAGCTAAGCCGCGTGGCATCGGCACCCCACCGTGAATGGCGGACGGCCCCACGCGACACACGCCCGCAAACATGCGTCGATGTCGTCGACACTGAGGTAACCTACTAGGGTGTGAACCCCTCACCCAACATCACTCGTGCCCCGCAGCTTCCGCCCGCTTCGTCTACAGCTTCTCGTTCCTGGATCGGCGAGTGGACAGCGCTGCAACGCTGCCCTTCGGAGTCCGGTCGACCCTACCCTGGGATCGTCTGGAACAACAACCCGAGGTCTATTTCGATCATTTCGCCAGCATCGAGCCTGGCGACCGAGGCGTGCACCTCGTCGTCGCTCCAGCCATCCATGAAGCGCACGGCTGAAAGGGCAGCATACTCTCGGTTCAGCTCCATGCTGATCCACCGCCGGCCGAG
Organism: Gemmatimonadota bacterium; assembly: GCA_022822425.1. Classification (GTDB taxonomy): domain Bacteria; phylum Gemmatimonadota; class Gemmatimonadetes; order Longimicrobiales; family Gaopeijiaceae; genus BD2-11. The sequence continues at coordinate 36,962 of JAJEBS010000091.1, forward strand.
TTCTTCCGCGACCTGGCCCGTGGTGTTGGAGCCAGAGAAGATGTCCAGGACCACGTCTTCCGGATCTGTCAGGAATTGGATGAAGAACCGCGGGAGCGCGCTGGGAAACCTCGCTGGGTGTCTGTCTCGCTGCAGCATCTTGCACAGCCGCAGATAGCCCGAATTGCTCTCCGTGTTGGGAATCTGCAACAGGTTCGATGGAATCGCGCCGCCGTTGTCCTTGCCGAAGGCCTTTGCGATGTCGTGCCCGGAAGGTCGCGATTTGGGCCGGTAGTACTTGTCGGGGTCCTTGAGCAGCCTCTTCATGCGCTCGGAATACGGTACCAGGACGCGGGTCACGTCCGCCTTCGGCTCTGCCGAACGGGAAAACCACCAGACCGTGTTGACCGAGTCCTTGGCTCGGATCTTCCGCTTGTTGACCCATTCGATCGGCGACGGCAGCTTCGACGGATTGAACCAGAAGAACTCTTCCGCCAACTCGTAGCCGAGGCGGTCGCAGAAGTCCAGCAGCACGCGGTAGTTGTAGAGCGAGCGCACGGGTTTGCCGCGCTTGTAGGCTCCGCCGAGGTCCAGAACGAAGCTGCCAGTGTCCTTCAGCACGCGGTACGCAGCTTCTCCGAACCTTCCCAACCATTCGACGTACTCATCCTGCTCTTTGTTGCCGTAGGCCTTCTGCCGCAACAGGGCAAAGGGAGGGCTGGTCATGACCAGGTCCACCGTTTGTTCCGGCAGGTGCCTGAGCAGTTCCGCGCTATCCCCGCACAGCTGGAGACCTCGGGGCGTGCGATACACCTGTTTGTCGCTCGGAACGTCCAGCTTCATCGTGCACCATCCGTATCTGGGAGGTTCGCATCCGGCTGCAGTTCCCACCGCCGCGCGATCCAGCTCTCGACGAACGACCAAAGCAGCGTAATCGCGTAGTGGAGTTCCGGTGCAGTTTCCTGGAGATCCGCAACCGTCCCCGCCAGCCGTTCTCTAGGCAGGTGACCGGCCAACCAAACGGCCCATACGGAGGGATTCCCACCGGCAAGTTGCGCCGTCAGCTCCTGGATGGTCCCGTCCGGTAGCGCGCCGTGCTGGCGCAGCGCCTCGGCGCATCCCGCCGCTACCGCTGGATCCACCTCCTGCAGCCCCGAAAGGAGTAGGGGTACTGCGTCCGAGTCCAGGCTGACGATGCCCTCGAGAGCCTCTTCGCGGAGGTCTTGATCCACATCCCCGAACGCCCTCACAAGGCGTGAGCACGCTTCCGAACCGCCGATGCGGCTCAACGACCAGGCCGCCGCGCTGCGTTCGAAGTACGGGCGCTGGTGATCGTCCAGGATCGCGCTCAGCCTCCTCACGCACTCATCGGTGCCGACTTCCCCCAACGAAATCACGGCCTCGAGCCGGATCTGCTGATCGGGGCTCGCCAAGTAAGGTGCGAAGAGGTGCTCCGCGCTCGCGCCACGAACGGCGACGAGGTAGGCGGCTGCCTCCAACCGGATGTACATGTCCTCTTCATGATCGCGCTCCAGACTCGCGATGGCCGTGCCAACGGAGTCGTCCTGCCGGAGTCTCGCCAGCTTCACTCCGGTGAACCGCTGCGTTCGCTCACGGGACGCCAGAAGCTGCGAAAGGTGACCCTCGGGCCACACACCGGGGCAGCGCAGGTCGTCGTCGTTCTCCGGCCTGACTCTCGACGCAAGGATCTGATTGAGCGCGATTTCATCGCCCGGGGCCACGGTGATTCGGAGCTCCTCGGGCACGGTCCGAGTGTAACGATGTCCGTCGCTGTCGCGCACAGTAGTGATCCGCTGACCCGTGACCGATTCCACGAAGCCGTCTCGGCTGGAGAACCACGCCTTCCACGTGACGCTGGTCTCCGATCCTTCGGTAACGCCCTTGGTCGTCTCACCGTCCGGCGACACAGCCCTGAACCGAGCGACCCGCACGTAGTTTACCCTGCCTTCGGCGTGCCACCGGATCCAGTTGCGTTCGTGCCAGTAGGAGACCGGTTCCTGGAGCCGACCGGCGCTCCACTGTTCCTCTTCGCCCGCCTTGCAGACCGGGAAGGCGATTACGTCGGCGTTCACCATCCCGAAGTCCCACGCACGCTCATGGTCCGCGAAGCTATGGGACATCGACAAGTCGGGCCGCGTCTTCGCCCGACTCTCGATGCGAAGCCCGCACCGTTCGCAAACGAGGTCGGGGATGCGGACGCGCTTGCGCTTGACATCTTTCCAGAGCTTCGTGTCCATCGCGCCGCGTTCGAGCTCGACGATTTGGTGTCCCATCCGCTCCAGATCCTGCGCTACGTGTCGGCTACCCACCGCACCCAGGGCAATCTTCCGAAAGAAGCTGGCATCAGGCTTGAGGGCGAGCGGTGGCATGGTGTGAATCTAACCCAAGGCACTACGGCCAGCGAACCAGGAGGATTGAGCTGGAGTGTCACGGATCGGCGACCGAGTTCGCGCGTCTGCGTTGCTGGCAGCCACCAGCATTCTCCGCTTATCCGCTCCCGCACAGCCCAGACCTCTTGGCCACGCTGTGACTTCCAGCGCCGCCCGAAGGACCGCACGCTGCAGAGGCAAGAGCTAGCTCGACGCGCGCCCAAGGTAGGGCAGCAGGTAGTCTTGGGAGACCAACGAGCTCGGCCATCGGAGGGCCATCCCAGATTGGTGGAGCAGATGCCAGGACTGGAGTTGCGTCGACGACCCGGCCTGGCTCGGTGCTCCCCGGAGCTCTGAGACGGTGGTCATGGCATGGCCCGCAACCCGCTTCGGACAGACTGTTCACGGCTCCCCTCTCTGGATCGGTAGTCAACGCGCTCAACATAGCGTCTCCGTCGTCGGCGCGACCTTCGAGCGCGAGCGGGCTAATCCTCGCCGTAGAACCGGGCGATGGCTCTGTCCCCGCCGCGGCCGACGATGCGGACGCGTCCTCGGCGGGGCGTTCGTGGCTGTCGTACCCGGCGTTGAGGGACTTGATCATGACCTGGGAAACCAGGCCGCCGCCTCCTCGCTCGCCGGCCGAGATTGAAACCCATTGCGGATGGAATCCGTAAAGTATCGCCCTTCGGGCCACCGAAGCGTGAAGGGCGGCACGACTCAAACGAGGCGAAACGACGGAGGAGAAGCGTAATCAGGTTGATCCACCTCCGGCCGAACTGATGCCCGTGTCGATCCACGCGGGCGCTGGCGGGCTCAGTCGCCGCTCCGGCTTCGAGAGTACATGGACGATCCGGCATCGCAGCCTCGATCCCACCGCCGATCACGCTTCGCGAGCCTCGTTTGAGCGGGTTCTCCGATGCGCTCGCGGAGGTGCTTCCGCCATCGCATTGGCGGCGGCCTCCCGTGTTTCTCGGCCACGTCGGACAACATAGGACACTACGGACACTCAGGGCATCTACTACGGGTTGACTTCCCCCGAACCGGTCTCTCACCGTTCCCGGCGTGGAGACGGTGGAGCGGCAGTTCAGTCTGCGGGTGAGCGCGGTCGGACGCACGGTCGCGTCAACGACGCGGGACGACCGATGATCGGCCACCTGCGGGGCCGCGAACGTGCGCTCGCGGTCTTCGGCTTGACGGGCCGCGGGGCCGAATGGATCGCATTGGCGAGCCTGCACGGAGGCGTGTTCACGCGCGCACAGCTTGCCGCCTGGCTCAAGTGCGACCGCTTCAAGGCACTCCGTTTCGTCAAGGCCTTGGGAGAGCGAAGGCTGGCCACCGAGGAGACGGTCCGGGGCCTGAAGGTCTGCCGGGTGTGCGCGCGCGGCGTCTACCGGGCGCTCGGCGCCGAGGACATCCGCCGCCGCCGGATCGCCACGACCGAAGTCCTCATGCGCCGCCTGCTGTCTCTCGACTACGTGATTGAGCACACCGATCTGCCTTGGCTCCCCACCGAAGAGGAGAAGGTCGGCGCGTTCGAGGCGCTGGGCATCAGCCGCTCGCTCCTGCCCGTCCGGGTGTACCGCGGCGCCGCCGGTGGCGCGCGCCGCCACTTCCCCCTTGGGCTGCCCGTCGCGCTGGACTCCCGCCGCGCCGTGTTCGTCTACGCCGATCCCGGCTACGACACCGCGACCGCGCTCCGCTCCTGGCGGGATCGGCACCGGCGACTCTGGAAAGCGCTGAGGGAGCGGGGCCGGTCGGTCGAGGCTGTCGGGGTCGCGCGCGCCCGGAGAGAACTAAAGCGGGCGCGCACGATCCTCGGCAACTGGACCAGCGCGTCCCCCGCCTCCGGCCCCTCCTTTCGTCCCGAGACCGTCGCGTCGGTCCGGCGCGAGATCGCGCGCATCGAGCAGGCCATCCTGGGCATGGACGACGAGGCGGTCGCGGAAATGGGCGGCTTCCAGGCCTGCCTGCACCGCATCGTTGAGCTGAAGGAACTGCTCCCACCGGAGCCTGCCGGACCGACGATCGACGGCTTTGCGGTGTGGCGTTCG
>JAJEBS010000173.1 GCA_022822425.1 Gemmatimonadota bacterium
AAGGCGCCCACGCGCCGGTCGGAACCGGGATGCTCGCGCAGCAGGCCGAGCGCCGCGCTAGACCGCGGCCGGGGACATCATGCGCTCGCCGACGAAGCGCACCAGGTCGACCACGCGGCTCGAGTAGCCCGCCTCGTTGTCGTACCAGGAGAGTACCTTCACCAGCCGGTCGTCGATGACGTTGGTGCTCAGCGCGTCCACCACCGAACTCGCGGGATTGCCGATGTAGTCGACCGAGACCAGCGGCTCGTCGGAGACATCGAGGATGCCGCGCATGGAGCCGGCGGATGCGTCCCTCATGGCCTGGTTCACCCCGGTGATGTCGGTCGCGTGCTCAACCTCGGCCACGATGTCCACCAGGGACACGTCCGGGGTGGGCACCCGCACCGCCATGCCGTCGATGCGGCCGTGCACTTCCGGGATGACCAGGCCGGTGGCCCGGGCGGCTCCGGTGGTGGTCGGGATCATCGACACCGCCCCGGCGCGCGCCCGCCGCAGGTCCTTGTGCGGCTGGTCCAGGAGCGCCTGGCCGTTGGTGTAGGAGTGGATGGTGGTGACCAGGCCGCGGCGGAAGCCGAAGCGGTCGTGCAGCACCTTGACCACCGGGGCCAGGCAGTTGGTGGTGCAGCTGGCGTTGGAGATGATGTCGTGGCGGCCGGGGTCGTAGATGTCGTGGTTGACGCCGAGCACCAGGGTGACGTCGACATCCTTGCCGGGCGCGCTCACGATAACCTTGCGGGCGCCGGCGGCCAGATGACGGCCCGCGCCCTCGCGGTCACGGAAGAAGCCGGTCGACTCGACCACCACATCCACCCCCAGCTCTCCCCACGGAAGGCTGGCCGGGTCGCGCTCGGCGAACACGCGGATCAGGCCGCCATCGACCACCAGCCCCTCGCCCGCGACCTCGACCGACCCCGGATACGCGCCGTGCACCGAGTCGTACCTGAGGAGATGGGCCAGGGTGCGCGTGTCCATCAGGTCGTTCACGGCGACCAGCTGGATGTCGGGGGCGTCCTCCCTGGCGAGGGCGCGCAGCACGTTGCGGCCGATGCGGCCGAATCCGTTGATGGCGAGTCGAATCGACATGGATGGCGTTGTCTCCCGGGGCGTGTCTGGTGCTTCCTTGGGGAATCTGCCCGGACGCACCCCGCTGGCGGGCCAGAGTTCCAGAGACAAACTAACGGGGAAGCGCGCGCGCGAAGGTGACCAGCACGACGCGGCCCACTCCGGCGCGGGCCAGCGTTTCGGCGGCCGCCCGGGCGGTGGCCCCGGTGGTGAGGACATCGTCGACCAGGAGCACGTCGCCGCCGTCGGCCGGCTGTCCGGCGCCGGGCCGGAGCGAGAAGGCGTCGCGCACGTTGGCCATTCGCTGTTGGGGGTGCAGCGAGACCTGGGTGCGCTTCTGGCGGCGGCGCGCGAGCAGGTGCGCGAAGGCGAGGCCGGTGCGCGCGGAGAGAGCGCGGGCCAGCAGCTCCGCCTGGTCGTAGCCCCGGCGGCGCCGGTGGGCGGCGGAGGTCGGGACATACGTGATGACGTGCTCCTCCAGATCGTCGAGCAGGGTTGCCAGGCGTCGTTCCATGAGTTGGGCCATCAGGGGCGCGAGTTCGCGCCAGCCCTCGTACTTGAGGCCGTGCACGAGGACGTCGGCGGGCGGGCGCAACGCGACTGCGGCGCGGGCCGGGCCGAGCGCCTCGGGCCATTCCAGGCACTCCAGGCACGGCCGCCCGGGCCGGTCGCCGGTGCCCGCGGGATAGTCGCAGCGCGCGCAGCGCGGGGCCGGGGGTGGGCGCAGGCGGCCCCGGCAGGGCGCGCACACCAGACCGCCCCCCGCGATGCGCGAGCCGCACGCGATGCAGGCGCTGGGGAGCAGGAAGTCGACGAGCGGGGCGAGCGCACCCCGGACCCAACGGCGACCGGTTCCGGCGAGCGGCGCGACCCTCATGCGGAGCGGGCCCGCTCAAGGGCCTCGCGCATGGCAGAGAGCGGAGCCTCGCGTCCCCACCAGCGCTCGAAGGCGGCCGCGCCCTGGCGAAGGAGCATCTCGCCTCCGTCCATGGCGGGGATGCCCCTTGTGCGGGCGGCGGCGGTGAGGGGCGTCCCGGACGGAGCGTAGACCATGTCCATGACGGCCCCGACCGGTCCGAGGCGACCGAGGTCGACCGCGAGCGGGTCACGCCTGTCCAGCCCGAGGGAGGTCGCGTTCAGCACCAGGTCGAAGGCCCTCCCTTCCAGGGTTCGCGCATCGGAAACCACGCGCACCCGCGCGTCGCCGACTTCGCCGGCCATGGCGCGCGCCCTCGCGAGCGTGCGGTTGATGACGTGCACCTCCGCGGCGCCCTCGTCGATGAGGGCGGCGACGGCCGCGCGCGCTCCCCCCCCGGCCCCCGCCAGCAGGACGCGGATTCCCCGGGCGGGCCCCGCCAGCAGCGCGCGCAGGGCGCGGCGCGCCCCTTCAACGTCGGTGTTGTCCCCGAGGATGCGCGCGCCCTCGCCCCAGAAGGTGTTGCACGCGCCCGTCCGCCCGACGGCGGCGGCCGGGTCGTCCAGCGCGGCCGCCGCGCGCCGCTTGTGTGGCACCGTCACGTTGCCGCCGCCGCCGGCCCGAGCCAGGGTGCGCATCACCGGGGCGACATCCGCGGGCTCGCAGGCGATCGCCACGTATCGGCCGTCGAGTCCGGCGGCGCGGAGCGCGGCGTTCTGGATGGCGGGCGAGAGCGAGTGCGCCACCGGGTTCCCGAGGATGGCGAAGACGCGCGTACCGGCGGGAGGGGCCGGGATCGTCATGGCGTTCTCCCGGCGCTCACCCGTCCGTCCCCGGTTCAAGCCGGTCGAGGACCGCCTCGACCAGCCGCTCGAGCTGTACGCAGGTGTCCCGGTAGCGGTCATCGCTTCCGCCGAAGGGGTCTGCGACACCACCCGACACGTCGCCGGCGAACTCGGTGATCATCTCCGCGTAGCAGCGGCCCCGGCTCAGCGCCTCCACCGCCGCCAGGTGCGACGGAGACATCACCAGCACCAGATCGGCCCACTCCAGTTCGTCCTCGCCGAGCACGCGCGCGGCGTGGCGATCCAGTTCAAGGCCCCGTTCGCCCACGGCCGTGCGCGCGCCCGCGGAGGCCGGCGAGCCCTCGTAGGCCATGGTCCCGGCGGACCGGACCCGGAGGCCGCTCAGGCCGCGTCGGGCCGCGCGGGCGCGCGTGAGCACCTCCGCCATGGGGCTGCGGCAGGTGTTGCCGGTGCAGACGTAGAGGACGCGGGTTGCCTTCGTCGCCGTGTCCGGCCGGACATCCTCCACTTCGGCGTCCTCCTCCCTGGCGTCCGACCGGCGATCGTCCACGTCAGCGTCCTCCTCCGCCTGGCGACAGATCTCCCGGATGTGGGCGGGGTCCAGCGCGCCGGCGCGCAGCACCACCGGATCCCGTCCGGTGCAATCGACGATAGTCGAGGTCGGCGCCGGGGGAAGCTCGCCGGCATCCACCACCCACAGCCGCTCGTCGGCGCCGAGCGCCCGGACCGCCGCCCACGCCTCCTTTCCGGAGCGTGCGGGCGCGCGCCCGGGAGGGTTGGCGCTCGTGGAGGTGACCGGTGCGCCCACCTCGTACAGGATCTGCCGCGCCACCGGCGCCGGGCTCATCCGAACCGCCACCCCGCCGGTCCCGCCACGCACCTGCGCCGGGTAGGCGCGCCCCGGGTCGGGAAGGACCAGGGTGAGCGGGCCGGGCCACAGGCGCTCGGCGAGCCTGCGCGCGCATCGGTTCCAGACCAGTCCGGGCGGGCCCTGCGGGTCGGGCAGCAGGAGGAGAAAGGGCTTGTCGGGATCGCGCCGCTTGAGCGCGGCCAGCTCGCGCAGCGGCTCCGCCTCCGCCAGCCCCCCCAGTCCATACACGGTCTCGGTCGGGTAGCCCAGCAGCCCTCCGGACCGGAGGTGTCGACCCACCTCGCGCAGTTCCCGCGCGGGGAGCCGCCCGCTCCGGCAGCGGATGATGCGCGGTGCGCTCACTCGCCCTCATCCGCCAGCTCGAGCAGGCGCTCCGCGAGGACGAGATCTTCCGGAAGGGTGACCTTGAGGTTGCGGGGCGACCCTTCGACCATCTCGATCTCGCCGCCGAGGAGTTCCACCAGCGAGGCGTCGTCCGTGCTCTCCACCCCGTTCTCGCGCGCCCGGCGGTAGGCGCGTTCCAGCAGAGGCCGCGGGAAGGCCTGGGGGGTCTGGGCGTGCCAGTAGCGGCCGCGCGGGGGGGTGCGGACCACCCGTCCACTCGCGTCGACCTCCTTCAGCGTGTCCACCGCGGGCACGCCGGCAACCACGGCCCGGCCGGCCGCGGCAGCCCGCAGGCAGCGTTCCACCAGGCCGCGAGTGACCAGCGGCCGGGCGCCGTCGTGCACCAGCACCACCTCCAGCCCGGGCGGGAGGGCTGCCACCGCGGCCGCCACCGAGTCGCCCCGGGTGGCTCCTCCGGCCACGACCCGCACGCGGGCGTCGGCGCCGGTCAGCCAGGCCGGGGGGTGCGCGGCCTGGTCGGGGGGGAGGGCCACCGCCACGCATTCCACCCCGCGGGTCTCGAGAAAGGGCCGGATGGCGCGCAGCAGGACGGGCTGCCCGCCGAGCTCCAGAAAGGTCTTGCGCACCCCTCCCATGCGCCGGCCCGCCCCCGCCGCCGGCACGGCGACTCCGGCCCGGCAGGGAGACCGCCGGCCGTCCGGCTTCACCCCTGGAACCCGCCCCGCGCGCCGCTGCGTCCACCCGGCGGGGGTGAGGCGGTGCTGGTCCCGTCCGCCGCGAGGGGCAGGAAGCGCGCGTGGGCACTGTCGAAGTGGAGCGGGACGACCCCGGTCGGGCCGTTGCGCTGCTTGCTCACGATCAGCTCCGCCTTGCCTTCCAGCGAGTTGCCGTCGCGGTCGGTCTCCGCGTAGTACTCCGGCCGGTACAGGAACATGACCAGGTCGGCGTCCTGTTCGATGCTTCCGCTCTCGCGCAGATCGGACAGTTGCGGCCGATGGTCGGCGCGCTGCTCGGGGGCCCGGCTGAGCTGGCTCAGCGCCACGATCGGCACGTCCAGTTCCTTGGCCAGCGCCTTGAGCCCGCGCGAGATCTCGCTCACCTCCTGCTGCCGGTTCTCGCTGTTGCGGGATCCGGCCATCAGCTGCAGATAGTCGATCACCAACAGCCCGAGCCGGCTCTCGGCCTTGAGGCGGCGGGCCTTGGCGCGCACCTCGAGCACGGTGTTGCCCGGGGAGTCATCGATCCAGATGGGCGCGGTGTTGAGGTGCCCGGCGGCGACCGCCAGTCTTTGCATTTCCTTGGTGGTGAGTTCGCCCCGCCGAAGTCTCTGCGCGTCCACCGGCCCGTCGGAGCAAAGCAGCCGCTGTACCAGCTCCTCGTTCGACATCTCCAGGGAAAACACCCCCACCGGAACCGCTTCGCCCGCCGCGTGCCGGGCCACGTTCAGCGCCCAGGAGGTCTTCCCCATGGACGGTCGTCCGGCGACGATGGCCAGGTTTCCCTTCTGCAGGCCCCCGGTGAGATAGTCCAGCAAGGCGAACCCGGTTGCCACCCCGGTGAGTTCGCCCTTGGCTTCCTGCAGTCGCTCGATGTGCTCGAAGGCGGGCCAGAGCAGTTCCTTGATGCGGACGAACCCCTCGCGGTCGTGCCCTGAGGCCACCTGAAAGATGCGCTGCTCGGCTTCGTCCACGATCTGTTCGACGGAGCGCTCGCCCTGATCGTAGACATCCCGGATGATGTGCGAGGAGGCGTCGATGAGACGGCGCAGCAGCGCCTTGTCGCGCACGATGCGCGCATGGTGCTCGATGTTCGCGGCGGTGGGAACCGCGTCCAGCAGTTCGGCGAGGTAGTCGTAGCCTCCGGCCGCCTCCAGCTCTTCGGTCTTGCGCAGTTCGTCGCTGACGACGATCACGTCGACCGCGTCGCCGCGCTCGAACAGGCGCAGGACGGCGCGGTAGATGCGCCGGTTGGCCTCCGAGGCGAACATCGTGTCCGAGACCACTTCGACGGCGCGCGCCACGGCGTCGCGGTCGATGAGCATTCCCCCCAGCACCGCCACTTCGGCCTCCAGCGAAACGGGCGGCTGGCGGTCGTACGCGGGAGCCTGCTCCTGCGGGACGGAAAGTGCGGTGGTGGTCAGGGTGCCTCGGCGGTTGAATGTGAACGGTCGAAGGACCGGAGGCGCGCCTATCCGCCGCCGGACCGGCCGGTGCGGTCCATCGTGTTTCGCAGCAGCTGGAGGTCGTCCCACGCGGGCTGCGTCCAGTTGCGGTTTCGGAGCAGCGCCGCCGGGTGATAGGTGACCACCGCGGGCACACCCCTGTAATCGTATATCTCGCCCCGGAGCTTGCCCAGAGCAACCTGGCGTCCGGTGATGAACTGCGCCGCGAACCCGCCCACCGCCAGGATGACCTCCGGAGCCACCAGCTCGATCTGCCGCTCGAGGTAGGGGGTGCAGGCTTCGATTTCATCCGGCATCGGGTTCCGGTTCCCCGGAGGCCGGCACTTGAGGACGTTGCAGATGTAGAC
>JAJEBS010000087.1 GCA_022822425.1 Gemmatimonadota bacterium
TAGCGATCAGGATCCCGAACCCCACGGACGCGGCCAGCGGCACGAGGTGCTGCGCGTGTGTGCTGGTCTCGAAGACCAGCGGGGCCACCCCGACGAACGTCGTCACGGAAGTCAGCAGGATGGCCCGGAAGCGGTCCTTGGCCCCGGCAACGATCGCGTCCCGCACCGGGAGCCCGGACGCCTTCAGGTCGTTGATGAACTTGATCATCATCAGTGAGTCGTTGACGACCACGCCGCTCACCCCGATCAGCCCGTACATCGACCAGATGCCCAGGCTCAGCCCGAGAAGCATGTGCCCCGCGACAGCGCCGATCAATCCCAGCGGCACCGCGGCCAGGATGATCAGGGGCTGGGTGTAGGAACCGAAGGGAATCGCCATCAGCGCGTACATGACGAGGAGCGCCAGAAAGAGCGAACGGCTCAGATCGGCATTGGCCTCCTCCTGCTGCTTGCGCTGGCCGCCGTAGGTGTGCTCGAAAAGGCGGTCCTCGGCCGACAGGCGCTCCAGGACGCCGTCTTCCAGGCTCCGGTTGACCTGCTGGCCGGTCGCGAGCACCGGATCGACATCCGCGGTGACCGTTACGGCGCGGCGCCCGTCCATCCGGTGGATGGTGGCCGCCGACCGTGCGAAACCGGCCGTCGCTACCTCACCCAGCGGAACCTCGCCGCCGGGCGTGCGCACCATGTAGCGCTCCACGTCGACGGCGGAATTGCGCTCTTCTTCGGGAAGGCGCACGTAGACGCCCACGTCCTCGCGCCCGCGCTGCACCCTGAGCGCCTCGGCTCCGAAGAAGGCCGACCGAACCTGAGAAGCGAAATGGCCGACCGTCAGATTCAGCGTGCGGGCCGCCGGCTTCAACTCCAGCTGCAATTCCCGGAACCCTTCATCGAGGTTGCTGCGCACGTCGAAGACGCCGTCGATGCCGTTCAGCTCGGTCACGAACTCGTCCGCGATCACGGCGAGCCGTTCGGGGTCCGGATGAGAGAGCTCGAAGTGAACCGGAAGTCCGAGCGTGATCAGGTTCGAGGAAATCGACAGCGACCTCGCGCTCGGGAGAACTCCGACCTCCTCGCGCCAGAGCCGCTCGAAGGTGGATGGGGCGATGTCGTGGCGCTCCCAGTCGATGAGCTTGAACTGAACGGCGCCCAGGTGGCCCCGTGCGGCCTCCACGGCGTTGCCGCCCAGGGGGTCGTAGAGCGCGGCCGAACGGCCGACCGTCACGGCGACGCCGACCTCCAGGGGATCCGCATCCGCGTCGCGCTCGCGCGAGATGCGCTCCACGGCGCGATGCCCCGCAGCCTCGATTTGCGCCGCAACCGCGGACGTCCGCTCCCCGGGCGTGCCTACCGGCATCTCCAGGTTGGCGGAGACGACTTCACCCTCGATGGGGGTGAGGAACTGGTTGGGGACCACGCCCGCATTCACGGCTGCCATCGTGAGCACGAGCAGTCCGGCCGCGGAGGCGAGCACGATGGCGGGCTGGTCGACGGCCAGGCGCAGTCCGCGGTCCAGCGGACCGTCCACGACCCGCTTCAGCAGGGCATCCACTCGGCCGCGGACACGGTTGAGCCGCCCGGTTAGCCAGCCCTCGCCCGAGGCGCCCGGAGCGGGCAGGTGGGCCAGGTGGTTCGGCAGCACCAGAAGGGACTCCACCAGGGAAATCAGGAGGACCGTGATCACCACCAGCGGAATCGGGCGGCCGAGTTCGCCCTGCGGGCCGGGCGCGGTCAGGAGCGCGGAGAACGCCGTCACCGTGGTGAGCACGGAGAAGATGACCGGCGCACTGACCCGGCGCGTCCCCCGGATCGCCGCGTCAATCCCGCGCAGGCCCCGCTCTCGTTGCGTGAAGACGCTTTCCCCCACGACGATCGCGTCGTCCACGACGATCCCCAGCGCGAGAACGAGCGCCATCAGCGAGAACATGTTGACCGAGACGCCCAGGAAGTCCATGAACAGGAAGGCCCCGACGAACGAAACCGCCAGGCCCACGGCCACCCACAGCGCCAGCCGGAGCTCGAGGAAGAGGGTGAGGGCCAGGAGGACGAGAGCCAGCCCCAGCAGCGCGTTTTCGATCATCAGGCCGAGTCTTCCGGAGACCTCGACCGAGTCGTCCTTCCAGATCTCGACGCCGACCCCGGGCGGAAGGGCGGGGAGCACTTCGCTTGCGAGATACTCCCTTACGGCTTCCGCTATTTCGAGGACTTTCTCGTTCGACGCGCGGTATACATCGATGCCAACGGCGCTCCGGCCGTTGAAGCGCACGCCGAGATCGGTGTCCGCGAATCCGTCCCGCACGGTTGCGATCTCGCTCAGCCGGACCGACGTCCCATCCGAACGGGTCAGGACGATGATGTCCTCGAAGTCGCCCTGGTTGTAGTTCCTGCCCAGCGTGCGGATCAGGATTTCATCCTCTCCGTCGGAGATCCGGCCGGCCGACAGCTCCAGCGAGCCCTGCCGCACGGCCAGGGCGACATCCTCGAGCGTGAGACCCAGCGCCCGCAGCCGGCTGACCGGCACCTCGATGGACACCTCGTACGGACGGGCACCGCTGACTTCGGCCAGCGACACCTCCGGGAGGGACGAGATTCCCTCCTCGATTTCGTACGCCAGCTCCTTGAGGGCGCGCTCCGGGACATCGCCGTGAACCAGCAGGCGGATGACGTTCTGCCGGCTCGTGATCTCGCGCACCTGAGGGCGTTCCGCCTCCCCCGGGAAGGTGATGATGCGGTCGACCTCGGCCTTGACCTCGTTGATCGCGCGATCGACATCGGTGCCCGACTTGAACTGCGCGATGACGGAGCCGAAGCCCTCGGAAGCAGTCGCTTCCAACCGGTCCAGACCCTCCACGCCCCGGATCTGCTCTTCGATCTTCGTGACGATCGATTCCTCGATCTCCCCGGGGGTCGCGCCCGGATACACGACGAGGATCTGGACTCGATCCAGGGACAGCTCGGGAAGAATCTCCTGAACCAGATTCCTCGCTGCCGCAAGGCCCGCGAGGAGCAGAAACAGCATGAGCACGTTGGCCGCCACGCTGTTTCGGGCCATGAAGGCGATCGGCCCGCCGCGACCGCCGGTCAGGTTCGGCTGATTCGAGCCCTCACGGGTCAAGGGCCACCTGCTCCCTCAGGAATCAGGTCTGTTCCATGGCGCATGCGGGATGCCGGGGCGAGAGGTGACCGGGGAGGATTGCCGCCCCTGCAAGAAAACGAAGACATCGGCCGCAATCAAGAAGCTTGACAGACTAGTCAGACCAGTTATTTTGTCCGTCATGAATCCGACCTATTCCACCTACCAGGCCAAGGCGCGCTTCTCCGAAGTGCTGCGCATGGTCAGAGAGGGCACGCCGGTGACCGTCACCTACCGCGGAGACCCGGTGGCGGAGATTCGTCCGATCGAACCGAGAGCCGGGGGCGTAGAGGGTCATTTCAGGGAACTCGAGCGGCGGGGGATCCTGACCGCCGCCGCCAATCCCCACAGCCCCCTCACACCCGGCCCCCAGGTTCCCGGCGCCCTGGATCGCTTCCTCGCCGAGCGCGACGATTGAGCGTCGCCTACATCGATGCATCCGCGATCATCGCCGTCGCCTTCGGCGAGGACGGTGCGGCCTCGCTGGCGGCGACGCTCGCGGGCCATTCGCGTCTCGTCTCGTCCAATCTGCTTGAAGCCGAGCTCAGGGCCGCGTGCAGGCGCGAGGGGCAGGTCGTGCCTGCCCACCTGCTGGACCGCATAGGCTGGATCCACGCGGACCGCCCGCTCTCGGCGGAAATGAAGGCCGCCTTGGTCATCGGCCACCTTCGGGGCGCGGACCTGTGGCATGTCGCGACCGCCCTCTACGTGGCACCGGAGCCGAAAGCCGTTTTCTTCGTCACCCTGGATCGGAGACAGGCGAAGGTGGCCGCAGGACTAGGTTTCCGAGGCTGCACGGTGTAGGCTGACTGCAACCACCCGTCCCGCACCCGGGGAGGCAGTCAGATGGTTCTTCGCGTTCATCCATGCAGGGCGCTCCTGCTCGCGGCCATGCTTCTCCCCGCAACCTCCACTTCGGTCGGCACTGCGCCGGCGCTCGCCCAGAATCCCGCGCCCATCGAACTGACGACTCTCGCCGTACCCCGCTTCGACATCGTCCCCTCCCCCATCGAACTCACCGGCCCGGTGCGGCCCGGGGAATACCTCGGGGTGGTCGGCCCGCGCGCGGCATGGCTGGGACTCGAGACCGGTGAAGCCGAACTGTGGGTGCATCCGCTGAAGGTCGGAAACGGCTTCCGCCTGAGCTTCATGACGCCC
>JAJEBS010000246.1 GCA_022822425.1 Gemmatimonadota bacterium
CATGCGCCGTCCGCCGATGGCAGCATCGGCGGCGCATCCGCGAAGAAGGCCGGCCTGAGGTGCGGCGCGCCCTCGCCGTCCAGCCCGCCCCAGAGAAGGAGCGTCCGGGCGGTGGCCGCCGGGCGGGAGTCTGCCGCGACGACGATCGAGCCGGTCTCGGTTTCGAGGCGGTACCGCACGGCGTTCGTGAACTGGTAGTCGCTGACCCAGGTCGGTTCGCAGTAGGACATGAAGTCCCATCGGTCCGGCGGCACCAGCTCGCCCGTGTGGAAGTCGTAGCCCCAGGCCCCGATGTTCCCCTCGAAGGGATAGTACCGGTCTGGACCGCCGGCTCCGCACGCCGGCGCGTGGTAGAGCGCGCGGTTGTGGCCGAACTCGTGCGCGATGGTCTCCGAGTCGAGGACCGAGAAGCTCGACCAGCTTCCGATGCCGTTCGCCACGCCCTTGAGCCCGCCCGGCCCCGTGGGTCCCGCCATGACCCCAAGGAAGTGGCCGCGCCCGCCCTCGACGATCCGAATCATCTCCGTCAACCCGAGGATCTCGAAGCCGTCGTTCGTCGGCGACGCGACCGGTTCGTGCGCTACGACATCCATCCCGGAAATCGGCAGCAGCAGGCGTGTACGCTCGAGCAGTTCGTGGCCCTCGGGGTCAGCGGCCATGGCAGCCGTGATCTCGACGATGGAGGAATCCGGGTCCTCGTCCCAGATGAAGGGCACGAGCGTCAGCTCGAACACCGGCATCGCGCGCACATCCACGGCCATCCGGCCCGTCGCCGGGATGCGCCGCGCCACGCCGAGCGCCGGGTCCAGCGTCTCGTCCGGGTCCGGCTCGATCACGACCTCGAGGCCGGGCTGGATCACCCAGCCAGGGATCTCGGCGTTCGCGGAGTTCGCCAGCGAGCCCTCGTCGATCTCCGCCGGGATCGGATCGGATTTCGCCAGAATCTCGACCTCATGTATCACCGATCCGTCCCGGTGGAAGATGGCGCGGACGGGAGGCATGCCCGCGCCCGTCTCGCGCGCCGCGGTCAGGAACACGCGCAACAGGGCCGGCTCGCCCGCCACGAGCGGGACCGGAAACTCGAAGGACTGGACGGCCTGGACGAGATAGGCGGCCGCTCCGGCGCCGCGGTCGCAGAGCGCCACCCGCCGCCGGGTCACGCCCTCGAGCCAATCCAGAAACTCCGGATCCGCCGGCGCGCAGAGTCCCGTACCGGTGGTGTGCAGGTCATCGAGATCCTCAAGCCTCGTCATGTCGAGGGGCAGAGCGCCCGCAAGGTCCGCGTTGTCGGCAAGCCCCAGGCTCTCCAAGCCCGCAAGCTCGACCAACTCCGCCGGAATGGTCGTGAACGCGTTGGAGGACAGGTCCAGTTCCGCCAAGCTCGCGAAGCCGCCGAGTCCGGTCGAAAACTCGGTCAGTCGGTTCCCGTCGAGTTCCAGCACCCGCAGATCGGGCAGTCGGGCGAGGTCCGCCGGCACGCGGCCGCTGAACTCGTTGGACGAAAGATCCAGGATGCGAAGGCTCGGGAAGGCGCCGGATCCGGTTCGCGCGTCGCCCAGCCGCGTCTCCCCGAAGTCCGGGAACGCATGGTCGCGCCACTTATCCAGCTTCGCCGGTGATGAGATCCTGAACTCGGCGAACGAGGAGTCCACGATCCCCTTGCCCGGTCCGCGCGTGCCGTTCGCGGCGACCTCGGCCCGCCGGACGGAGGATCCGGCGTCAGCCAAGCGCGCGGAGGCGGCAGTCCCCAGGTGAAGACCGGTCAGCCGGTTGCAGCAGAGCCACAGCACTTCCAAGTTGGCCAGACGGCCCAGTTCTCTCGGCACCGATGTCAGCTGGTTCTCGTCGAGATCCAGCTCTAGCAGGTTGGTCAAGTCGCCCAGCTCAGGAGGGATGGCGGTCAGTTCGTTGGACCACAATCTCAAGAACTCCAGCTTGGCGAGGCCACCGAGTTCCGGGGGGATGGACGTCAGTTGGTTGAAGTTGAGGGAGAGCAATTCGAGGTTGCGCAACTCGCCGAGCTCCCGCGGGATTGACGTGAGTCGGTTGTTCGCCAGCGAGAGAGCCTTGAGCGTGGTCAGGCGGCCGAGCTCCGGCGGGGCGGAGGTCAGCAGGTTGCCGTTGAGATACAGTCCCTCCACCGAGACCAACCCACCCAGCTCCCGAGGGATCGGACCCGACAGCTCGTTGGCCGCGAGGACGACGAGTTCGGCCTTGGCCAAGCCACCCAGAGCGGGAGGGATCGGACCCGTCAAGCGATTAGCGAACAGGATCAACGTGTCCAGCTCGGCCAGACCGCCCAGGGCGGTAGGGATCGGACCGGCCAGCCCGTTCGTTTGAAGATCCAGGCTCGTGACCCGACCGTCCGCGTTCGTGTCCACCCCATGCCAGTCCCGCAAGGGCCGATCCGTCAGCCAGTTACCATTGTCATTCCAGTCCGGGCCTCCGGTCGATTCATAGAGGACGGTCAGGATTTCGCGGTCGCTCAGCGGGGGACATTGGATCCCCGTACCCTCGTGCCGCGGGATAGAGGCCAACCATTCCCGGAACCACGCCTCGGCCGACTCGCACAACTCCGTGTTCGCGTACCGCAGCTCCTGTAACGGCGTCCGGTCGAGAAACGGCAATCGTCCCCGAAGCGCGTTGTCCCCCACCCGTAGCGCCGTCAGGCCCGCGAGCCTGCTCAAGAGCTGGGAAAGGGTGCCCGAGAGCCCGTTCCCCTGAAGATCCAACATGGACACGAGGCCCGCCGAATCGACGTCGACCCCGTGCCACTCGCCAAGACGAGTGCCCTTGTCAAGCCATCCGTCCGCGTTCGTCCAGCCTCCGCCGCCCGCCGCCTCGTACAGATCCGTCAGCACCTCGCGGTCGGGGCAGACCGGGCCATCCTTCAATTCGATTGCGTCGTACCATGGGACCAGAGCGTCGGGAAGACAGAGACTCGCATTACCCGTAAACGAGAAAGCCACCATCTGCGAAAGGTGCCGGAAGCTCAGCGGTATGGTCCCCGAAAGTTCGTTTCGGTCGAGGCTAAGTTCCGTGAGGACCCTGATGTTGCCGATTTCGCCCGGGATCTTCCCCGTGAGATGATTGCCTTGGAGTTGCGCGTATTTAAGGTTGACCATGCCACTCAGTTCAGCAGGGATCGCGCCCGAAAGTTCGTTGTCTGCGAGACTCATTTGGAAGACGTTGGCGAGATTCCCGAGCGCGGCCGGGATCGCGCCGGAAAGCTCATTGTCTGCCAGCCACAGGGTTCGCAGCATGGCAAGCCGACCCAGTTCGGCCGGGATCGCGCCGGACAGCTGGTTGTCCGCCAAATCCAGCCGATCGAGTTGCGTCAATCCGCCCAGGTCGGGCGGGATGCTGCCCGAGAGCCTGTTCTTCTCCAGTTCCAATGCGGTAACCCGTCCGGCCGCATTTACGCGCACCCCAAGCCACTCGCCAAGCGGCGCATCGGTCAACCATTTGTCGTCGTTGACCCAGTTCGGCCCGTCCGTCGCATTGTAGAGCGCCACCAGGATGTCCCGGTCGCCGGCGGATGCCGCCATCAGCGCCTTCGATGCGGCAACGGGCGCGATGGCGGGTGTGGGAGCGACCACGGGTTCTTGGTCGCAGGCTGCAACGAACAGAGCCGCCAGGACGGCGCTTCCGCGACGCAGGCGGTACTTGAGTCTCATTTCGGTTGCTCCCTTTCTCCGCTCTCCTCAGGCGTTGCGGCCGAATCCACGGGTGGCGCGGGCGTGAGAGCGTGGATCCGGATGACCGGCACGACGCCGACCGACTCGCGCGCGCTCGACGATCCGGCGATCGTCAGCCGGGCGCCCTCCGAACAGTTGTTGCGCGTGTCGGATTCCCCCGCCACCGCGTCCAGGCACATGCCGATGTAGATCGTTCCGGGCGCGGATCCCGCGTCGACCGAGATCGTCACCTCGAACGTGCGGTCCCCTGAGGGAGCCAGCGGCGAGAACGAGAAGGACCGGAGCTCCGTGTCGCGAGGGCTGATGACGGGATTCGGCGACCTCTTTGCCCGGAGCGTCGTCGCTCCCGAAGCGACCGTGCCCCGGTTGCGGATGCGGAAGACGAAGGTCGCCGAATCGCCCGGAGCCACCGTAGCGGAGGCCGGCGACACGTCCGTGAACGCCAGGTCCGGTGCCGGGGGCGTGACGGATGCGCCGAACGTCTGAATCGCGGACGCCCCGCCCGGATCGGTGGCCGTCACTGTCACCCGGGCCGTTCCCCTCGCCACCCCGGTCAGGGTCAGCGTCGCGCCCGACACCGACACCGCGACCACCCCCGCGTCCGACGACGCGGCCGCGTAGGACAGCGCGTCGCCGTCCGGATCGCTGAAGTGCGGCGACAGGTTCACGGTCTCCGCCGTCCCCGCATGCACCTTCTGGTCCTGGATCGAGCCCGCCGGCTCGGGCGCCCGGTTGGGAACGGATGCGTCGAACGCCTGGGTCGCGGACGCCCCGTCCGGATCGGTGGCCGTCACCGTCACCCGGGCCGTTCCCCTCGCCACCCCGGTCAGGGTCAGCGTCGCGCCCGACACCGACACCGCGACCACTCCCGCGTCCGACGATGCGGCCGCGTACGACAGTGCGTCGCCGTCGGCGTCGGCAAAGTGGACCGAGACATCGACCGCAGCCGTCTCGCCGACGTGGAGGGTCTGATCCGGGATCGCACCGACCGCTGTGGGCGCGCGGTTCGCGGGCGGTGCCGTTATGTCGCCGCATCCGGTGACCAACACGGCGGCGAGCGCAACGGCCGAGCATCGGGTCCGCAAGCAGCGCGGGACGAGAGTCCCTGTCCGGTCACCACGGTGCGGACGGTCTCTCCACATGCCGATTGATCCTACGTCGTCTCGCAGTCGAATTCGGCGCGCCAAGAGGCCGCGCCCGGATTCCTGCCCGCCTCGCAGAGGCCGAGCGCATCGCCGCTCAGGCCCAGCTGCGCGCAGGCAACGGCAAGCGCCCCATCGCGCGCCTCCTGTTCGGTGGAGCCCGATCCAGAGCCGGTGGCGGTTCG
>JAJEBS010000335.1 GCA_022822425.1 Gemmatimonadota bacterium
GCAGCAGGGGTCCGTTCCCCACGAGACCGCAAACGACCGCTTCAAGAAGTCGTTCAACACCTGGTTCTGGGGATCGGTGCTGGCCGCGACCGTGGTTCACTTCGTGATGTTCATGTTCTGGCCGAGCATGACCGCGGAGGACGTCTCCTTCGACTCCGAGGAGCTGGTGGCGATCGAGCTCCCGCCCGAGATCGAGATTCCCCCGCCGCCCCAGGCGATCAGCCGGCCCGCGACCCCCGTGATCGCCGCGGCCGACATCAGCGAGGACATCACGATCGCGCCGACCACCTTCGAGGACAATCCGGTCGAGGAGCTGCCTCCGCCGCCCGACGAGGAGGCGGTCGACATCTCGGCGGCGCCCACCTTCACGCCCTACACCGTCCGTCCCGACCTGACCAACGAGCGCGAGGTGCAGCGCGCGCTGGAGCGGGAATACCCTCCGATCCTGCGCGACGCGGGCATCGGCGGCACCGTGAACGTGCACTTCTTCATCGACGAGGAAGGCATGGTGCAAAGGACCCTGGTGGCGCAGACATCGGGACACGCTTCGCTCGACGAGGCGGCGCTGCGCGTGGCCAACGTGTTCCGGTTCACCCCGGCGCTCAATCTGGATAAAATCGTGCCGGTGTGGATCGCGATTCCCATTACCTTCCAGACGCGTTAGTCGCTTCGGACGGTCCGAGCCGGACAGGAACCCCGCCGGAGCTTCCGGCGGGGTTCCTTTGGTTTGTGGGCGACTGGTTCAAGGGCGACGGAATGGATCGATGTATCCGGAAAGGCTGAGGGAGGCGCTGCCCCGCGTCCGCGAGGAGGTGGAGGAAGCCGCGCGCCGGAGCGGACGCACGGGTGCCGACGTGACCCTGGTGGCGGTGACCAAGAGCCACCCGCTCGCGGCGGTGGAGGCGGTGCTCGGGGCCGGCATCCGGGACATCGGCGAAAACCGGGTGGAGGAGCTCGAGGTCAAGGTGAAGGCGCTGGAGGAGCGTCCGGCCCCGCGCTGGCACATGATCGGACATCTGCAGCGCCGCAAGGCCCCGCGGGTGATCGGGATCTGCGACCTGCTGCACTCGGTGGACACGGTTCGGCTGGCCGAGCGGCTCGACCGCTTCGTGCCCGCCGGCGCCGCTCCGCTGCCGGTGCTGGTTCAGGTGAACACCTCCGGGGAAGCTGCCAAGAGCGGCATTTCCCCCGAGGAGGGTCCGGAGGCGGTCCACCGGATCAGCGAGCTTCCGGGGCTTTCCGTGCGCGGGCTCATGACCATGGCCCCGTTCACCGATCGCGAGAGCGTCCTGCGCGCCGCGTTCCGCGCCCTGCGCCGGCTGCACGAGGAGCTCGGCTCGCTGGAGGGTTACAGCGGGGAGCATCTGTCGATGGGGATGACCAACGACTTCGGCATCGCGATCGAGGAGGGCAGCACGATGGTCCGGATCGGCACGGCGCTGCTGGGGCCGCGGCCGAAACCGCCCGTGCGGCGGGCGGGGGCGGCTGCATGACGACGGCGGCGACCACGGGGCCGGCCGGATTTCGGTGCGGCGCGGCCGCGGCGCCGGCCGCCGGGACGGCAGCGCCGACCGGCATGGCCTCCGCGAACGATCTGGTGGCCCGCATCGATGAGGCGGTAACGGAGGTGCGCGCCCGCTGCACGCTCCGCCCGAAGGCGGGGATCGTGCTGGGCACCGGGCTGGGCGGCCTGGCGCGCGAGATCGCCGTGGAGCGCGCCATCGACTACACGAAGCTGCCCCATTTCCCCGTCTCGACGGTGGAGAGCCACGAGGGCCGCCTGCTGCTGGGCACGCTCGACGGCGTCCCCGTGGTGGCCATGCAGGGACGCTTCCACCGGTACGAGGGCTACACCCTCCAGCAGGTGACCTTCCCCGTCCGGGTGATGGCCGCCCTGGGCGCGGACACCCTGGTGGTGTCGGCGGCCTGCGGCGGGATGGATCCCCTCTGGCCGGAGGGGCAGCTGGTGGTGCTCGACGACCACATCAACCTCCTGGGGGACAACCCGCTGGTGGGCCCCAACGCGGATGCGCTGGGCCCGCGCTTTCCGGACATGTCCGAGCCCTACGACCGGGGGCTCCAGCAGGTCGCCCTGGACGCCGCCCTCGCCCGGGGGATTCCGCTTGCCCGCGCGGTCTACGCGGCCGTGACCGGGCCCTGCCTGGAGACCAGGGCAGAGTACCGCATGCTGCGCGCCAT
This sequence comes from Gemmatimonadota bacterium, assembly GCA_022822425.1. Classification (GTDB taxonomy): domain Bacteria; phylum Gemmatimonadota; class Gemmatimonadetes; order Longimicrobiales; family Gaopeijiaceae; genus BD2-11. Next base: position 2,200 of record JAJEBS010000335.1, read on the forward strand.
GGGGGCGGACGTGGTGGGCATGTCCACCGTGCCCGAGGTCATCGTCGCGCGCCACATGGGCATGCGGGTGTGCGGCCTGTGCATCGTCACGGACGTCTGCCTGCCGGACGCGCTCGAGGAGGTCGACGTGCCGACCATCATCCGGGTCGCCATGGAGGCGGAACCCGGTCTCACCGCGGTGGCCCGCGCGGTCATCGCCTCGCTGGCGTAGGGGGCACCCGCCGAATGCGCTATCCGGAGTTGCCCGCCACCCTGCTCGAACTGGAGCAGCAGACCCTCGAGCGCTGGCGCGAGGAGGATCTCTTCCGCCGCAGCATGGAGGCCTCCGAGGGCCGCGAGCCCTTCGTCTTCTACGAAGGACCGCCGACCTCGAACGCGCGCCCCGGCCTGCACCACGTCCTCGGGCGCACGCTGAAGGATCTCGCCTGCCGCTACCAGGCGCTCAGGGGACGCCGGGTCACGCGCATCGCCGGGTGGGACACGCACGGGCTGCCGGTCGAGATCGAGGCCGAGAAGACGCTCGGCATCTCCGGGAAACCCGAGATCGAGGCGGTGGGCATCGAGCGCTTCAACCGCACCTGCCGCGATTCGGTCTTCACCTACAAGGCCGACTGGGAAGCGCTCTCCGAGCGCATCGCCTACTGGCTCGACTACGAGCGGCCCTACGTCACCTGCGACACCAGCTATATCGAGTCTGTCTGGTGGATCCTGAGCCGGCTGGCGAAGAAGGGGCTCCTCTACCGCGGCCACAAGAGCGTGCCCTACTGCCCCCGCTGCGGCACCGCGCTCAGCTCGCACGAGGTGGCGCTGGGTTATCGCGAGGTGGAGGATCCCTCGCTCTTCTTCCTCGCGCCGCTGCTTACCGAGGACGGGGAGGCCGACCCGCGGGGACGCGCCTTCCTCGCCTGGACCACCACCCCCTGGACGGTGCCCTCGAACACGGCGCTGGCGCTCAATCCCGCCCTCACCTACGCTGAGGCGGAGGCGGAGGGCCGACGCGTGATCATGGCGAGGGACCTGGTAGAGCGCGTGCTCGGCGAGGACGCCCGCATCGTGCGCGAACACAACGCGCGCTCGCTCGAAGGGGTCCGCTACGCGCGGCCGCTCGAGGTGGTGCCCGCCCCCGACGGCTCCGGGGCGGCCTGGCGCATCATCCTCGAGGACTTCGTCACCGCGGAGGACGGCACCGGCATCGTGCACATCGCGCCCGCCTTCGGTGCGGACGACTATGCGGCCGGCCAGCGCCACGGCCTGCCCCTGATGCGTTCCATCGACGACGCGGGGCGCTTCCACGAGGGGCTG
>JAJEBS010000233.1 GCA_022822425.1 Gemmatimonadota bacterium
GGCGGCTACGGGATGGCCGACGTATCGCTGAGCTACCGGCTTGGCGGCGATGTCCAGGCGACCCTTGGCGCCGACAACGTCTTCGACGCCTATCCAGAACTGAATCCGAACCGCTTCACGGGACTCGGCAACAAGTACAGCCAGTATGCACCCGCAGGGTTCAACGGCCGGTTCATGTGGCTGCGCATCACTGTCGCTACCAGCCCTCCGCTCCCATAAGCGGCACGAACGCGCACTCCATCAGCCGTTCGGTGGTCGTCCCGGCGGGCGTGCGCCGGATGCGCACCAGGTGCTGAATCCGCCGTGATCCGACCGGGATGACCATGCGCCCGCCGTCCGGGCGGAGCTGCGCTTCCAGCGTCGGCGGGGCGGCCGGTGCGGCGGCCGTCACCAGGATCGCGTCGAAGGGTGCCTCCTCCGGCCAGCCCAGGCTGCCGTCACCGACGCGCACGCGCACGTTGTCGCACCCCGCATCCCGCAGCAGCCCGCGCGCTGCCGCGGCCATCCCGGGCAGGCGCTCGATGGTGAAGACCTCCTCGGCGAGGCGCGCGAGAATCGCGGTCTGATACCCGCTGCCGGTGCCGATTTCGAGCACGCGCTGGCCGGGGGACAGCTCCAAGGCCTCGGTCATGGCGGCGACCATGTAGGGCTGGGACATCGTCTGTCCCCCGGCAAGCGGCAGGGCGCGGTCCTGGTAGGCCGTTGGGCGCTGCTCCGGGGGAAGGAAGTGCTCGCGCGGAACGTGGCCCATGGCCGCGAGCACGTCCTCGCTCAGGATGTTCCTGCGGCGCAGCTGCCTCGCGACCATCCTGGCCCGTCGATCGGCGAACCGTTCCGCCTCGGTCTTCCTCGAGAACATGCCCGCCGGATCCTGCTCGGATTCCTGATGGAGGCCCAACGCCGGCCTCCCTGCCGGGCTGTTCGGTACCGCGGGCGGGAATCCGCCTGTTTCGCGGCCGGCCCGCGCTACCGCGACAGCCAGTAGCTGAGCTTAACCATGAAGACGTTGTCGGGCATGACGCCGAAGAGCTCGCCGAGGTCGGAGTCGAAGTCGAACTGGCCGGTGTCGGCGGCGTGATTGCGGCCCTGCGACCAGACCAGGTAGAGCACCGACCCGGGGGAGTACTCCCACCTGAGGACCGTGTTCGACCGGAACTGCCTGAAGCTGAAGTCCGGGTTTCCGAAGGACACCGGGCTCCCGCCCAGCTCGGTCAGGTAACGGCTGTCCTCCGGTCGCACCTCCACGGCCTCGAAGCGGTCGGCGTAGCGCTCCGCGCGCGGGTCGGACACGCGCTTGAAGTCGTCGTAGCTGCCGGACCCCACGAAGGGCTGTGCGTACACCTGCAGCGAGAGGTTTGGCGTGAACGCGTAGTCCATGCGCGCGGTCAGCCCCACGGTGGTCTGTTCGATGCGCCCGAAGAGGTAGTTGGGCGCGCCGGTATCGATGCGCCGGACCCACTGCCGGTCGTCGAGATTGCGGCTGAGCATGGCGCCGAGGCTGAAGGTGGCTCTCCCTGAAGGCCGCACGCTGAGCGTCGGGGCAACGCCGACGGACCACGAATCGCTTTCGGGGCGCACATTGCCCCAGGAATTGACGTTGATCCTGACCGGCTTGCGGGCGTCGCTGCCGAACCCTCCCCAGAAGTTGGTCTGGGACTCGGTCCGGAAGAGCGGGCCGCCTCGCAGAAGGCCGTCGGACCAGGCCCCGAGCTCCTGGTTCACGCCCCCGTATCCGTACCAGAAGTTCTTGAGCTGGAAGTTGACGTTGACGTTGCCTCCGCTTCCGGCGCGATCCCGGTCGTAGTTCCAGACATTCCAGGCGTTGAGGTTGACGAACCAGTTGCGGAAGGGGCCCTGGGGCGTGGAATTGTGATATCCGCCCCAGACCCAGTGCACCAGGTAGTCGGCGTCGCGCTGGTAGCCCAGGTCGTTGACCTCGAAGCCGGGCGTGCGCGTCTGGAATCCGGTCCCGACGCGCCACGGGCTGCCCGCGAACTTCATGACTCCGAGATTGGCCGCGCCCCCGCCCAGGCTGGTGCGTCCGTCGTCGTAATGCACATGCCCGGCGTCGGGACGCTGGTAGTAGCGGGCCGGCGAGCGTTGTGTCCGGGCGATGGCGTCCGCGGAACCCCGCACATGGGAGCCGAGGACGTACCCCTCGAGCTGCCACGCGTCGCCCCCGAAGCGGTGCCTGAAGTCGACGCCGCCGGTGTACGCCGCCGAGCGGAGACCCAGCTGCTCGGCGACGCCGGCGTTCCGGTTCACGGTGGTGCCGATGAAGCCCACGGACGAGCGGCCTTCCGCAAAGTCCTTCTGCAGCCTCAGGACTCCCTGATTGGAGAACGGCTCGACCGGTTGCTGGAAGGGGTCGCCCGTCCCTGGCGCGACATCGGCGCGCTCTTCGGAGGTTATCGCGTGCAGTGCCCCGATCGACCATCCGTCCGCCGTTTTGCCGGACAGCTTCCAGGCGCCCAGAATGGTGGTCTGATCGTCGGCATCGGCGAACCCGCCCTGCGGATCCGCCCATCCCTGGGGCGCCCGCCCGACCCTCCGCGAGTAGAACAGCGATTCGTTGGCGTTGTCTCCATCACCCAGAGCAATGCCGAAGTTGAAGATGCCCGCGCCCTCGACGAAGAATGGCCGCCGCTCCGGAAAGAAGGTCTCGAACGCGGTCAGGTTCACCTGGGCGGGATCCGCTTCGACCTGCCCGAAGTCCGGGTTGATGGTTACGTCCAGGGTGATGTCGGAGGTAACCCCGTACTTGAGGTCGGCGCCGACCGACCCGAGCGCGTCGTTCCGCCTGTAGAAGGGGTTGGCCTCGTCCCCGGGAGCGCGCCGCAGGCGGGCCAGCGAGTACGGCAGGACCTCCAGCCGCCTCGGCGGATCGAGGTCGCGCAACCCGCGCAGTTCGCCGAAGCGCGACACGATGCCGCCGTCGGCGCGGGTCGTGGGCGCCCACGCCGAGAGTTCCTCGCGGCGCGCGAGTTGCCGCACGAAGTTGATGCCCCAGGTCTGCTCCGCCCGATCCCGGAAGCGCAGTTGGGAGTAGGGGATGCGGAACTCCGCGCTCCATCCGGCCTCATCGCGCGAGGTCGCGACGTCCCAGACCGCGTCCCACCCGGTGTCCTCGCTGGTGTCCTCGAAGCGGTAGACATCCTGCTTGACGCCGGCCGGGTTGACGGTGAACTGGAAGGCCGTGCGCCGGTCGAAGTAGGAGTCGATGACGACGCCCAGCATATCCGAATACGACTGCTGGTCGCGCCTCGTCAACTGGCTCGCGATCTCGCCCGGGCTGGTGTCATGCGCCCGCATGAACACGAACAGCGCTGTGGCGCCGTACATGACGCGAGCTTCGGTGCGCTGGCTCGCGGGCTGGCCTTCGTCAGGCTCGAACTGGGTGAATTCGGTGGCGACGGCGGCCGCGCCCCAGACAGCCTCCTCCATCAGGCCGTCGATCGAGATGTCCGCATCGGCGACGCGCGTCGCCGGGAGAATCGGCACATCCTCGGCGCTGCAGCATCCGGGTACGACCAGCGCGCCGCCCGACGATGGTGCCGATCCCTGTTCCTGGGCCTGGATTCCGGCGCCGGGGCCTGCCAGCGCCAGTGTCAGTCCGAGCATGCGTCTCATGTATCTCCCGTTCATCCGTCCCCCCTCCCAGGTCACGTCCGCCCTTTGGTCGTTCGAAGAATCGGCGGCTCGTACGACGCCGGGTCCCGGTCGGTTTCGCGCGCCGGGCAGCGACGGCTGCGCAACGGGGCTCTGTCGTCCCGGGATGGGCGGGCCTAACTTGCTGCCGAGTCCACGAAGCAGCCCGGGAAGGAGAGCAAGTCATGACGAGAATCAGGCAGCAGTCGGCCCATGGGATGTCTGCCGGAGAACGCGGATCTGCGAAGAGATGCTCCCGGCTCGGGGACGCCTTGCTCGCCGCCCTCGTGTTGGCGATCGCCTGGGCGGCCCTGCCCCGCGACACCTTCGCGCAGGCCCCCGCCGTTCCCGCTTCCGACGCGCAGGTAGCGCTCGTAACGGGATCCACGTCGGGGCTGGGAAGGGAACTGGCGCTCAGGCTGGGAGCCCGGGGTCATCACGTGATCGTGCACGGACGCAACGAGGAGCGGGGCGCGGAGGTGGTCGACGCCATCAACGCGGAGGGGCCGGGCAGTGCCCGCTTCTACCGAGCCGACCTGGCCTCGCTCGCGGATGTGCGGCGGTTCGCGGAGACGCTGCTCGCCGACTACGGCCGCCTCGACCTTCTCATCAACAACGCGGGCTTCGGGTCGGCGCCGGACGAGAGGCTGTTGACGGAGGATGGCCACGAGTACCGGTTCCAGGTCAACTACCTCTCCACCTTCCTGCTCACGCACATCCTCATGCCGCGGCTGCTGGACAGCGCGCCGGCGCGCATCGTGAACGTCTCCTCCGGGGCCCAGACGCCCATCGACTTCGACGACGTCATGATCGAGAAGGACTTCAGCGGACGACGCGCCTACGCGCAGAGCAAGCTCGCCCAGGTGATGTTCACGCTCGACCTGGCCGAGGAGCTGGAGGGCACCGGCATCGTGGTCGGCTCGCTGCACCCGGCCACCTACATGCCTACCGGAATGGTGCGTCGGGCGGGCGTGGAGCCGCGCTCGACCATCGACGAAGGCGCGGACGCCGTGATGCAGCTGGTGGATTCCGAAGACTACGAGAGCGGGCAGTACTTCAGCGGGCTCAGGCCCACCAGGGCCAACGACCAGGCCTACGATGCGCAGGCGCGCGCCCGCCTCAAGAGGCTGAGCCAGGAGCTGACCGGGATCCGCTGCCGGATGGGCCGCTGTCGTTACGTCGGCAGTTGACTAATCGGACTTGGTCAGATTAGTCAACCCCTCCCGGTTGGACGCCGGGGGAGTTCACCCCACGGACCGCTAGAGCAGCGAGTCGAGGTAGAACGCGATCCAGAACCGCCGCGCGGGCCCGTTGAGCCCGTAGGACACGTCGGCGCGGATGAGTCCGTCGAGGAGACTGCCGCCGACGCCCGCCCCCCAGAGAAGCCTGCCGTCCGTCGGCGGCCGGTCCATTCCCGGGCCGTCCGCTGATCCATCCGCGTCAAGCGCGACCCCGCCGGCATCCGCGGAGTAGTAGCTGCCAACGTGGCTGGCCCATCCCGCGTCGGTGAAGATGCTCCAGGCACCGAAATCGCTGGTGCGAGCGACCTCGACGCGGCCGCGTGCGAACGACGGACCCCATAGCACCGAGGGCGCGTGACCGCGCAGGGTGCGCGTACCGCCGAGGAACCACGCCCGCTGCGCCGTCGCCTCGCCGAAGGTGGTTCCGCCTGCCAGTTCCAGACCCAGGCGCCACCTGCGCGGTACGAGCGGCACGGCTGCCCGCAGCGTGGCGCTGGCGCGCGCGTAGGTTACCGGCTCGCCCGCCTCCGCGGGCCATAGCCGCGCCGCGTGTCCGTAGAGCTCGACCCCGACCTGCGTCAGGAAGGGATCGGTGCCGCGCCAGGGCGAGAGCCGCACCTCCGCTCCCAGCTCGTCGCCTTCGTCCGCCGCGAGGTTGGGTCGGAACTCCCAGTCGTCGGCGAGCGCGTGGAAGAGGGCGAACCCCGCCTTGCGCTCCAGCGCCGACTGGCGTTCCGCGTAGGCCCGGACCTCGAAGGACTGCCGCGCGTCAGCGGGAGGAAGCCAGCTCAGGTCGGCGCCCAGCGCCTGGTAGTACTCGCCTTCGTCGCGTCCCAGGAACAGGGCGTTCAGGGAATTGCCGAACCCCGGGTTTCCGGCGCGCGCGTTGGCGAACGCCAGTTCGCGGTATACCCCGAGCTTCACTCGGCGCCGGCTGGTCTCGCGTGCGATGTCGAAGCGCGCCCTGGGATCGAGATCGGAGAGTCCCAGGAAGGCGGTCGCGCCCACGGTGTAGGGTCCGGAGACGGCGGTCTCGAAGTTCACGCCCCCGGCCAGCCCCTCGACCCGGTTGTAGCGCACCAGCCCCGGACGACCCCATCCCCAGTCGAGCGACCAGGGGATTCCGGGCACGTCGGGCTCCGGGAGACCGGCGAGGCTTTCCACGTAGTCGCCAATCCGTTCGTCGGACGGGAATCCCGCGGCCTCCTCCCAGATCGGCGGTGGAAGCTCCGGGCTGGTCGCCACCAGGCTCCGTTCCCGCGGCGCGATGAAGAACGCGTCCCGCTCGGCCGCGAAATCGTCGTCCTCGGCGCTCTCGTACTCGACCCCACCCTCCCGTGACAGCAGTTCGGCGACGAACGCCATGGCCTCGTCGCGCGTCTCGAAGTGCCGTTCCACGAGCTGCGGGGTCTCGTCCGGCTCGGGCGGAGCAACCTCCGTCCGCGCAGCCTCCCGCCGGGCCGCCTCGAGCCGCTCGATGTCCTGGCGCGTCGTCACCGACTCCATCTCGTACGAGACATCGAACGTGACCGGGAACTTGAGGATGCCGGCTCGGGCGAGTCCCTCCATCCGCGTGTACAGGGGCAGCCAGACCTCGAAATTCCAGAGGCTGTAGTCGATGGCGATCATGGAGAGATCGAAGGTCCAGGGCTTCAGCAGGCCGGGTACGTATCTGAACGAACCCTCCTCCTCTTCCTCCCGGAGATCTTCCAGGTCGCGGATGGCGTCGAACTCGCGGCTCAGTCGGTAGACCGCCCGGACCAGCGCGCCGGACTCCGGCTCGATCCAGAGCGTGCCCATGATGCGATGGGCGTCGGCTTCGCGCGGAAGCACGTCGAGCTGCACCGTGCGAAGACGGCGTCCGTCGGGGAGTGAAAGGGTCAGGGTGTCCCCGCTCGCGTACCGGTACAGGCTGTCGGCGCCCTCCGCCAGCGGATGCTCGACCCTGAAGTCGTCGTCGGGTTGCTCATCCGGATCGGACCATCCCAGCATGAGGCGGTCGTCACCGGGGTCGAAGGGTTCGTCGAAGGCGAGGTCGTCGAGCCACTCCAGATCGCCTTCGCTGCGCGCCGTCGCGTGCCCGGGATACTGGGACTTCGCGCCCAGCACCTGCACCACCGCGTCGTATTCGTGGTCCCAGAAGGCGCGCACCGCGGTTTCGTCCCGGTAGAGAACGCGGTCCTTGAGCGGGGCCCGGATTCTGGCCGCCATCCTCTGCCGGATCACTGCCTGGTAGCGCAGAACCGACTGTTCGACCGACTTCCAGTTCGCGTGGGCGGCTTCGAAGATCGCGCGCGCGGCCGGGTCCGCGAACGCGTCATCGGCGAATCGCGCGGGCTCGGCATCGGTCTCCTGTCCCGATGCCGCGACAGCGAGGGCGCCAAGCAACGGCAGGGCCAGGCTCGCACGCGCAAGGCCGCGAACGGCGCTTCGCCCGTTCATCGTTCGTTCTCCGGCCCGGCACCCGGCGGAGCGGGCCGAAAGCGGACCTCCCGGATGTCCTTCCACGGAATGAGTCGCCAGACCGTGCCGCCCGTCGCGCCGGCGCCCTGCGGATCCGGCGCGACCATCACCCCCTTGTTGTCCGCATCGACATCGCGGGATCCGCTCAATTCCAGCGTGCGTCCGTCGGCGAGCGTGACGATGGCTCCATCCTCCTCCAGGGGCGTGATGCGGCGGACGAAACCGAATTCGATGTCATACCTGACGCCATCGGATTCGCCGTTCAGGATCTCCCAGGTCCCGGCTTCGTCCGCGTCCCAGCGCAGCTCGCCCTGGAGCTCCTCCTGCTCGCGGGTCACGACGGTGCCGAAGAGCAGGCGACCGCCGTCGAACTGCCCGTACTCCACCCTGCCGCCGGCGGGCTCGTGGAAGCGCACCCGCTCCAGCCGTGCCCAGGGGATCACCACAACCCCCAGTTCCGGATCGGCGATCTGCACGCCGCGGTTGCCGTCGGCGACATCGTTGCCGCCCCCCAGGTCCATCGTCTCACCTGCCCAGAGTTCGACCCGCGTGCCTCCGGGGATGCGGGTCAGCGAGCGAATGCGCTCGAAGCGGATTTCGCGGTCGTTCGGGCGCCTCATCTCTTCGCCGTCCAGCACGTCCGATTCAAGGACCTCGTCCTGGTCCCATGCCAGAAACCCGGTGAACCGGTTGCCGCTCCGGTCCTCGACGGTGCCGTGCAGCCGGCGTGCTCCGGCAACCGCGTCCGGCGGCGGTGCGGAGAAGACCACCCGCTCGAGTTCCTCCCAGTCGAGTTCGATCTCCGTGCCCCGAGGTTCATCCACGACGACCCGGCGCAGGGAGGAGCCCAGGTTGCTGCCCCGGGCCTCCATCTCGTAACGCCGTCCCGAGCGCAGGATCAGTTCGACGCGGTCAGAAGCCAGGACGACCAGCGAATCCAGTTGTCCGAAACGAACCCCGGAACGCACCTGCATCGGAAAATCGGGGTCGACTTCGTACCAGCTGATGCGATGGCCGCGCAACTCGATGGTGCGCGTGGCGCGTTCCCTGTCGTGGGCTTCCAGCCAGGCGAAGTAGTTCTCGTCGGGAAGCGTTCTGGCTCCGTCGAGGATGTCGCCCCAGCCGGCTTCCTTGCGGTCCCAGCGAATGAACCCGCTGTGCATTTCGCCTTCTGTGGTGTGCACCCGACCCCAGATGCGGTCCGCGCTCTGGGGGGACGCGGGCGCCGCAGCGAGTGTGGAGAGAACGAGGATCCAGCGGAGAAGCGTCCGGCCTTGCGCTTGCGGCAGCATCGCGGTCCTGGAGGGGGATCGGGTGCGGAACGACCTGTCTGATACGATTCCGCGCGCGTAATGGTTTCCCTGTTCCGGCGGATTCACGACCGGCCGCATAGATTGCCCGGGATGGCCGGCGAGCATCGCGCCCCACGCCACGCAAACCGGAGGAACGCCGACATGAGTAACGCACAGCGAACGAGCTGGGTCCTTTCGTCCCTTCTCCTCGCGTCCGCCGGCTGGTTCGGCGGGACGCTCAGCGCCCAGACCAGCGCCCCGCACCCGTATCGGGCCACACTGGGCTGGGAACAACTCCCGGGGGGCAGGACGCTGGGGATCGTAAGCGGCGTCATCCCGGACCCGGATGGCGAGCACCTGTGGATCCTGGACCGCTGCGGCGCCAACCAGTGCGCGGGGACCGACATCGACCCGATCCTGAAGTTCGATCTGGCGGGCAATCTGGTGGAGAGCTTCGGGGCGGGGCTGTTCGCCTTTCCGCACGGCTTCGCGCTCGACCACGAGGGATACCTGTGGGTGACGGAGGGCGGGGCGCACGGCGACCCGCGCGGGGCGCTGGGCGAGAGCATGGGGATGGGCCACCAGGTCTTCAAGCTCACCCGTCAGGGCGAAGTGGTGATGCGCATCGGGGAGGCGGGGGTGCACGGCGACGACGAGACGCACTTCAACGGGCCATCGGGCGTCGCCATATCACCGGAAGGGGACATCTGGGTAGCCGATGGCCACAGGGGCGGCAACAACCGCATCGTGAAGCTGGCGAGCGACGGGAGTTTCGTGCTGGCGGTGGGAGGAGGAGTGGGGTCCGAGAGCCGGGAGCCGGGCCGCTTCAGCGACCCCCACGACATCAAGATCGACTCCCGGGGACGGGTCCTGGTGGCCGATCGCGGCAACAGCCGCATCCAGGTCTTCGACGAAGACGGGAATCTGCTCTACATCTGGACCCAATTCGGCAAGCCCAGCGGCCTCTTCATCGACAGGGACGACATCCTGTATGCCGGCGACGGGCTGTCGGGCGACCTGCGCACGGGGCCCCCGGACCCCTGGCGCAGCAACTTCGGCTGGGAGAAGGGCATCCGCATCGGCGACCTCAAGACCGAGCAGGCCTGGGTGACCTGCTTCGTGCCCCAGCACGACGTGAACGTGGGGCCGGGGATCGAGTTCCTGGGGGTCGATTTCGGCGGCAACATCTACGCGGGCGAGGTCAACCGCATGCGCCTGGTGCGCTACGTGCCCTCACGGCCCCCTGGGAGCGGAGGCTGCTGACCCGCACTCCCGCCGCCTGGACGGGACGTTCGACGGCGTTACTGATGTCTACTGACAACTAGACTGACATCTACTGATCTAATCGAGCCCGAACACGAAGAGCGTGCCGCCGGCCGAACTCACGATGCGCTGGCGGCCGTCGACCTCGTAGGACATGGGGCCGCTGCGCACGGCCCCGCCCGACTGGAAGTTCCACAGGGGCTCGCCGGTTTCCGCGTCCAGGGCGAAGATGTTGCCCTCGTTGTCCCCGCCGAAGACGAGGTCGCCCGCGGTCGCCATCGCCCCCGACCACGGGGGGGAGAGCAGCGGGAACTCCCACACGAGCTCGCCGCTCAGGGCGTCGAGCGCCTTGATGGCTCCGCTGGCCTCCTCGCCCCGCAGCGCCTGTTCGCCGCCGCCCGTGTAGGGCTGTCCGGGCACGTACTCGACGTCCGCCTTGAAATAGACGGCGCCCATGATGCGGGTGGGCTGATAGAAGAGGCCGGTCCGGGGGCTGTAGCTGGGGCTGAACCAGTTGGCCGCGCCCTGCAGGCTGGGCCAGACGAGCACGCCCTCCTCGGTGGGGTCGGTGCCCGGAATCACGATCGGGCGCCCGTTCTCGTCGAGCCCTTCCGCCCAGGTCTGCTTCGAGTACTCCTGTCCGTGGAGGAACTCCCCGGTCTCGCGGTCGAGGACGTAGTAGAAGGCGTTCCGGTTGGCGGTCACCACCAGCTTGCGCGGCTCGCCCTCCCATTCAGCGTCCAGCAGCACCTGGATCTGGTTGGCGTCCCAGTCGTGGGTGTCGTGGGGGGTGAACTGGAAGTACCAGATCATTTCCCCGGTGTCGGGATCGAGGGCGAGCAGGCAGTCGGTGTAGAGGTTGTCGCCGGGGCGGACATCGCCGTTCCAGTCGGGCGCCGGGTTGCCGATGGGCCAGTACAGCAGGTCGAGTTCGGGATCGTAGGAGCCGGTGAGCCAGGTGGACCCGCCCCCGGTCTCCCAGCTGTTGCCGCCCCAGGTTTCGCTCCCGGGCTCCCCGGGCGCGGGGATGGTGTAGGTGCGCCACGCCAACTCGCCGGTCTCGGCGTCGTAGGCGTCGAGGTAGCCGCGCACACCGGCCTCCGCCCCGGACACGCCCACGATCACCTTGTCCTTGACCACCAGCGGGGCCAGGGTGAGCGAGAACCCGATCGCGTTGTCGCCCACCTCGACGTCCCAGCGCACCGCGCCCGAGCGCGCGTCGAGGGCAACCAGGTGTGCGTCGAGCGTACCCACGAACACCGTCGAGTCGAGGACCGCGACCCCCCGGTTCACGCGCGGGAAGCCGATGTTGAGCACGTCCGGTCCCATCTCCGGGGACCAGGTCCAGATCCGGCGCCCGGAGCGCGCGTCGAGGGCGCTCACGGTGCTCGGGGGTTCGGTCACGTACAGGATGCCGTCCACTGCGATGGGTGTGGTCTCGATGATTCCGTCGTCCATCTGATAGGCCCACAGCACCCGGAGGTCGCCGACGTTGGAGCGGTCGATCCGGTCCAGCCGGGAGTAGCGGTGCGACGCATAGTTGCCCGAGTACGTCAGCCAGTTGTGGGGTTCGGCGTCGGCGTTGACGATGCGCTCGAAGGGAACGTGGGTCTGGTTGGGCGTGCCTGCCGGGGCGCCGTCTTCCGGGGCCGGCCCGCACCCCGGAGCAATGATCGCGCAGGCCAGCAGTCCGTGGATGATTCCGCGCGAGCGGCGGGGCCCCGGGCGGGCAGGGTGTCTTGCGGGCTGAACAGCAGCGAACCGGATCATGCTCATCCTCCGAGGCCGGCCAGGTATGCGATGAGGTTGTCGATGTCCTCGCCGGAGAGATTCATCGTTGCGGGCATGAGGGAGTGTCCGAAGCGCTTCTCGAGCTCGGCCAGGTCGGCCTTGCGCAGCGACACGATCGAACCCGTTGCGGTGATGAGCTGCACGGTGAACGCGTCCTCGTTGGCGCGCATGCCCTCGTAAACCGTGCCGTCGCTGGTGACGGCGCGCAGGGGCAGGTACTGGGCAAAGCCGCTGCGCGCTCCCGACCGGAAGACCGGCAACTCCGCCGAGGGATCGACCAGGGAGGCGCGCAGGTACTCGGGGCCCCGGCGCATGCCGATGCCGGTCAGTTCGGGACCGATGCCGACCCCGCGTCCCTCGACGATGTGGCACGAGTAGCACACGCCCGTGGTCTCGAAGACTTCGCGGCCGCGCTCGGCATCGCCGGGGATCTCGACGAGCTGCGCCTGGCGGAGCGAGATGACGTGGGCGGCGACCAGGGCGGCTTCCTCGTCCGGGAGGATGGTGGCGCGCAGGCCCGGCATGCCGGTGCCGGGGATTCCGTCGCGGATGATTTCGATGACCGCTGCGTGGTCCGGCGCGCGCGGCAGGCGGCTGACCGCCAGCCCCGGCCCCTCGCCGCCCAGCCCGAGGACGCCGTGGCAGCGCCCGCAGTGGGCCTGGTAGAGCCGCTGCCCGCGCTCGAGTTCCACGTCGGAGAAGGCGAGCGCCTCCTGGGCCGCCAGCGGCGCTGCCGCGAGACCGGCGGCCGCTACAAGCGCGACAACTGCGGCGAAAGCCAAACGCGTCCTGCAGATCGATCCTTGCCGCATATCCGCCTCCGTGCCAGCTCCCCTGCGGCCGTGCCGCGGTGCCGGACGGTCAGCTGCCGTGGCGCCGCATGCCGATTTTCATTCTAGGACGAGCGCGCGGGACGCGCACACGCGAGATGATGCCCGCCGGAACGTGGGCGTGCGCGTAGAGGGCCGGCCTCCGGGACCGGGGATCCGGGTGTAAGCGGGACGGCGAAGTCCGCGCTCAGCCCGCCGCCTGGAATCCTGCGACCCGCCGCAGGGTGCCGTCGTAGTCGGCGCGCAGGTGGTTGAAGCCCTGCTGGGCCCCCTGTCCCTGCGCCGAGGAGCGCCATCCGACCAGCGCCTCGCCCCGGCACACGCGCACGTCGCCGGTGGGCTCGATGCGCCAGCCGGGCATGAAGCGGTGGCAGTTGGCGATGTGCAGGCTGAGGCGTTCGATGCCGCGCAACACCGCCCAGTCGTCCCGGAACTCGAGATCGGGAGCGCAGCAGGCGCGCAGCGACTTGAGCCGGGCGGCCTCGTCCGGTTCGTTCCATGCGGCCCACCACGCGGGCAGCGCGCGCGCCAGCCCCGCCGCCAGATCCGTCCGGTTGGCGGAAAGGGCCAGACGGCCCAGGTGGAAGCGCCAGCCGTCCTCGTGCTCGCGCGCCGTGCGGGCGCTGAGGAACCCGCTGTGGCGGACCTCCACATGCGCACCGCCCTGGCCGTCGGTGACGCCGAACTCCACCCGCGACGACGCGGCCGGCATGGTGTCCGCCTGCGGGCCCGACTCGATGCCCCAGGAGAGCGCGAACCGGCGCCCGAGGTCATCGAAGTCGAGCACTTCACCGGCGAGCACCAGCTGGTACTGGGGGAACAGGGCCCGGTAGGGGCTCCCGACCCGCGTCTCGAAGGACACCTGACCGCCCATCCAGGCCGAGAAACGCTCCGGCGTCGTGAGGATGTCCCAGACGGTCGCGGGGCTGGCCTCGATGTGGATGGAAAGCGTCACGTCGGGGGCTTCGGCATCGCTCCTCGGGCTCCCGTCCGCGCTGCGCTCGCTCATCGATCTCTCCCGGGTGGTGATGGGTCAACGTCCGGTGCTGCTACCGATGCCGGGCCGCTCGCCGACCCCTATTGTAGGTTGCGCATCCGGCGCAACCAACCCGGGAGACCGATGATGGACGACAGATCGTGGAGGCGGATGCAGCCGTCAGCCAGGACCCGGGCCGCGGCTCCCGTGGCTTGCCTGCTCGGCCTCTGGTTCCCGCTCGGGTGCGCGCCGCCCGTCCCGGACGTCGAAGGCGACTCCCTGACCCTCACCTGGGAGAACATCTTCACCCGCAACCGGGGCGCCCGTCAGGCCGCGCTCTCACCCGACGGCGCGTGGGTAGCGGTCAGCGCGAGCACGGCGGACTTCTCGGGCATCTTTCTGATCGCGGTGGACGGGGATCCCGTGCCCACGCCGTGGGTTGAGGGCTCGTCGCCGGTCTGGTTCGGCGACGGTTCGGGCATCGTCTTCGCGCGCGGCGGGGACCTGTGGCGGGCGGCGGTGGGGTCGAGCGAGCCGACCCGCATCACCGACGACGCGGCGGACGAACGGGCCGCGCGGCCGTCGCCGGACGGCAGCACGATCGCGTTCTACAGCGGGCGCTCGGGCCACCAGGACATCTGGACCGTGCCGGCCGACGGTTCCGCTCCGCCGGCGCAGCTCACGCACGCCTCCATGGCCGCGGACGACTTCCGCTTCGCCCCCGCGTGGTCGCCGGACGGGACCCGCATCGCCTACTACTCCAACCGGAGCGACTACTGGGAGGACGACATCCGGGTGATGGAGGTCGCGACGGGCACGGAGCGGCAGATCTCCAGCGGGCTGATGGCGTCGTCCACACCCGTCTGGTCGCCGGACGGATCCCGCATCGCCCTGCTCGGCACCTCCAAGGACGAGTACTGGTACGAGGACCTCGCCTACATCTACCTCCTCGACCCGCAGGCGGGGACGGAGGAGGTGGTTCCCATGCAGGTCCACGCCACCGACTGGCTGCACAACCATACCGTCACCTGGTCGGGCGACGGCTACGAGCTCTTCTTTCCCTATCACGAGCGGGCCGAGGTGGAGTTGTGGCGGGTGCCGGTGGACGGGGGCGTCGCCACGCGGGTGACGAACATGGGCGGGTCCTTCCGCGCCTATCACGCGACCCCGGACGGCTCCGCCTTCGTCTTTCTGCGTTCGACTTCGACTCGCGGGACGGAGGTCGACCATGTCTCCGCCTCGGGTGGGGCGGCACGCCGGCTCACGCACTTCTCGACCCGGTGGCGGGGGCTGGTGGAAGCGGAGGAGGTGAGCTACCGCAGCTGGGACGGCCTCTACATCCAGGGCTTCCTCTTCCGTCCCCCGGAGTTTGCCGAAGAAGCGGCTGCGAGCGCATCGGAGGACCATGCGACGTACCCCGCACTGGTCATGGTGCACGGGGGCGGCACCAACTCCTACCTCAAGGGGCTGAGCCTCACCGAGCAGCACCTGGCGCAGCTGGGGTACGTGGTGCTGGCCGTCAACTACCGGGGCGGCTCCGGCTTCGGGCGCGAGTTCCAGGATCTGGGCGTAGGGGACTGGGCCAACGGGCAGGCACTCGACGCTGCGGCCGCCGCCGACTTCCTCCGGGCGCAGCCGTGGTCCAACGGGAAGGTCGGCATCTACGGTTACAGCTACGGGGGCATCCAGAGCATGGCCGCGGTCGCCCGCGCACCCGGCGCCTTCGACGCAGCCGTGCCCATGGCGGGGATCTACGACTTCGCCGACGCGTACACCAACGCGGACCGGCTGGGGAAGATATTCATCAGGACCGGACACGGAGGCGCACCCGGGGAGCGGCCCGAAGTCTACGCCATCAGCAATACCCTGGCGCGCGTACCCAACGTGGTCACGCCCACCCTCATCATGCACGGGGAGGAAGACGTGCGTGCCCCGTTTCGCCAGTACGAGCTCGCCGTGGAGATCCTTGAGAGGGAAGGGAAGATCTACGAGAGCCACTCCTATCCCGGAGAACCGCACGGCTTCCGGGATCCCATGAACCGGGTGGACATGTATCGCAGGCTGGAGGCATGGTTTGCGCGGTGGCTGAAGGAGGATGCGTCATGAGCAGGAGGATACAGTCAGCCACGCCTACAACTACGACCATCCCGACTGGCACCCGTACTACCGCGATACCCCGCTGCACACCCTCCAGTCCGTCACCAAGAGCGTCACCTCGGTCGCCTTCGGCATTGCGGCCGACGCCTGGGCGGAGGAACATCTGTTTCGTCCCATCGGCATCCGCGACTACTACTGGAAGATCACCCCGGACGGAGAGGCGGACACGGAGGGCGGGCTTTACCTGGCGCCGCACGACCTGGCCCGGGTCGCATACCTGATGTTGCGCGGAGGCGAATGGGACGGGCGGCGGGTCGTGTCGCGCGAATGGGTGCGGGCGTCCACGTCGCCGGTCATCCCCGACCTCAACCCCGGCAACGACCGTGACGACGGAGGCTACGGATACCAGTGGTGGGTGCCGTTTCAGGAGGATGGAGAGACCCGGGTCTTTTCCGGAAACGGCTACGGCGGCCAGTTCCTTCACATCGTGCCGGAGCACGATCTGATCGTGCTTTTCAACGGATGGACGTTGCACTCGCGCGCGGAGCTCTCCAGCTGGACCGCGCTCCAGGACCGCATCCTGCCCGCCATGCGCAACTGACGCACCGGTGCGTGCGGTCGGTCTTCGAGCCCGCTATCGGCTGAGTTGCCGGCACCTGGGCGAGGCCCTGTCCCTGTCGGGCGCCATCGCGCGCGAGCAGACCGTGGAGGCTCCCCCCGGGGTTGGCGGCGACCGGCTTCAGGCGCGCATGCTCGGGCGAATCGAGCGTCTCGAGGCGGAGCGCGGCAGGGGATGGCTGGCGCGGATCGCCTATCCGCTGGAGGCAACCACGACCGAACTCACCCAGCTTCTGAACGTGGCATACGGCAACGTGTCCCTCATGGACGGGGTGCGGCTGGTGGGACTTGAGCTTGCGCCGGCCGTGCTTCGCTCGCTGCCCGGGCCGCGCCTGGGGATCAAGGGCATCCGCTCGCTGGTGAAGGCTCCGGCGCGGCCGCTGGTGAGCGCCGCAATCAAGCCGGTCGGGCTGTCTTCAGGCGGGCTTGCCCGTCAGGCTGCCGCCTTCGCGCGCGCGGGCGTGGACGTGGTGAAGGACGACCACGGCCTGGCCGTCCGGGGCTCGGCCCCGTTCGCGGAGCGCACGCGGGTGATCGCGGAGGCCGTCGCCGGCGCGAACGCACGGACGGGAGGGCACACCGCCTATTTCCCCAACGTCACCGGTCCGCTGGATACCCTTGAGGAGCGACTGGAACGGGTCGGGGTGCTTGGGCTCGCCGGCGTCGTGCTGTGTCCGAGCCTGATGGGGCTGGAGGCGCTCCGCCGGTGTGCCGCCGGCCCCCGCGCGCTGGCAATCATGGCCCACCCTTCCCACGCCCAGACCGCGCCCGGTCGGGGAGAGGGAATCGCCCCGGACGTGCTGCTCGGCACCCTCTACCGGGTTGCGGGCGCCGACATCGTGGTGTACGTAAACGCGGGCGGGCGCTTCTCGTGGCCAGAGGAGACCTGCCACGCGGTCAACCGGCGTCTGCGGGAGCCGCTGGAACCGCATCGTCGCGCTCTTCCCGCGCCGGCCGGAGGCGTTAACGTTGCCGACGCCGGCCACTGGTTCGGCCGCTACGGCCCGGACACCATGCTGTTGATCGGGGGAAGCCTCCTGGCACAGCGGGACCTGGAGGGCGCGGCACGGCGACTGGTGGAGGCGGCAGTCCGACAGGAGGGATGAACAGGTGAGCAGCTCCCGGGTCATTCGCGGAGGGGCGGGCGACTGGGCGAACATCGAGCCTGCGCGCTACAGGCGCGAGGCAGGCGGGCTCGCCCGGTTCCGTAACGTGACCCGCCACACGCTTCTGGGAGCCGGCCCGGATGGCGGCGAAGCCGGCCTGGGCTTCGAACTGCGGTATTTCGAGGTTGCGCCGGGGGGCTATTCCTCCCTCGAGCGCCATGCGCACGGGCACGCTGTCGTGATCGTGAAGGGGAAGGGCGCGGTTCGCCTGGGAGAGGCAACGGAGCCGGTCTCGGCGCTCGATGTCGTGTATGTGGCGCCGTACGATGTCCACCGTTTCTCCGCCGATGCCGGGGAGGAGCTGGGCTTTCTCTGCGTCGTGGACCGCGCGCGGGACCGCTCGGTCGTGGTGGACGAGGCCGGGCCCGCCTCCCCCGGCGCGTCCGGGTCCGGGAAGCAGGGGGCCCGGTGAAGGTCGGTGGCATCCCCTATCGCGCCATCTTCACGGAGGGCGAGGGCGCGGACGTTCAGGTCATCGACCAGACCCTGCTGCCGCACCGGTTCCGCATCCGGCGGCTCAGGAGCGCGGCCGACGCCGCGCACGCCATCTCCGCCATGGTGGTGCGCGGGGCACCTCTCATCGGCGCCACGGCGGCGTACGGGATCGCGCTTGCCATGCGCGCCGATCCCTCCGACGCGTCGCTCCGGGCGTCGGTCGGCCGGCTCATGGCAACCCGACCGACCGCGGTCAATCTGCGCTGGGCGCTCGAGAACGCCGAAGCCGCACTCCGCCCACTGTCTCCCGCGAGTCGGACGCGAGCCGCCTATGGGTTCGCCCACGCGCTCTGCGAAGACGATGTGCGCATCAACCGCAGCATCGGCGACATCGGACTGGATATCTTCCGGGAGATCCACCGGCCCCCGGAAGGTGGGGCGCGCCTGCCCGGCCGGCCCCTGAACGTGCTCACGCATTGCAATGCCGGCTGGCTGGCGACCGTCGACTGGGGCACCGCCACCGCACCCATGTACCGGGCCTACGACGAAGGGCTGGACATACACGTCTGGGTTCGCGAGACCCGCCCGCGCTTTCAGGGAGCGGGCCTCACTGCCTGGGAACTCGGCCAGCACGGGGTGCCGCACACGCTCGTCTCCGACAGCGCCTCGGGCCATCTGCTGCGGCGCGGGAAGGTCGACGTCGTCATTGTGGGCACCGATCGCACGGCCGCCTCCGGTGACGTCGCCAACAAGGTGGGCACCTACCCTCTCGCGCTCGCCGCCCGCGACAACGGCGTTCCCTTCTACGTGGCGGTGCCCTCCCCCAGCATCGACTGGACTACCGAGGACGGGACCGAAATCCCGATAGAGGAGCGGGATGCGGAGGAGGTGACGCTGGTGCGCGGCATCGATGAAGCCGGGGTGGAGCGCACCGTGCGGATTGCCCCCGAGGGTACGCGCACGGCCAACTTTGCCTTCGACGTGACGCCTCGCAGGCTGGTGACGGGGCTGGTCACCGAGCGGGGCGTCTGCTCCGCCGACGGAAACGCGCTCAGAAGGATGTTCGGAAGGAACGGGTGACAGGCTCCGCGCTGCCGCGCGGGTGCGGAAAACGACGCGGGAAGAGGACTTCCGTGGCGGCGTCAGTCGGAGATGACCGAATCGGTCCTGTGCCTTCGAGCGTACAGCCAGGCTCGTGCCGAGGCGCGGGCGCGTTCCCGGCGCGCTTCACG
>JAJEBS010000219.1 GCA_022822425.1 Gemmatimonadota bacterium
GCCGCGGTGGCGCGCGAGGCCCGGCGCGTCGGAGCAACCGCCGTCGCCGACAACACCTTCCTCTCACCGGCGCTCCAGCGGCCCATCGACTTCGGCTTCGACCTGGTCGTGCACTCCACGACCAAGTTCATCAACGGCCACAGCGATGTCGTGGGCGGCGCGGTGATCGCGGCGAGCGACGAACTCTTCGAGGAGATCGCGTGGTGGACCAACGCCACCGGCGCGGCCCAGAGTCCCTTCGACAGCTACCTGGCGCTGCGCGGCGTGCGCACGCTGTTCGCCCGCACCCGCATCCACGAGGAGAACACGCGCGCGGTCGTCGACCTGGTCGCGTCGCATCCCGCGGTTGCGCGGGTCTACTACCCGGGGCTCACGACGCACCCCGGCCACGACCTCGCCCGCCGCCAGCAGTCCGGATACGGCAGCCTGTTCAGCTTCGAGTTGAAGGGCGGGCGGGCGGCAGCCGAAGAGCTCCTCGCCAAGCTTCGCCTGTTCACGCTGGCGGAGTCGCTGGGCGGCGTGGAGAGCCTCATCTGCCACCCGGCCACGATGACCCACGCGGCCATGGACGAGGCCGCTCAGGCCGTCGCGGGGATCGGCAAGGGCCTGCTCCGGGTCTCCGTCGGCATCGAGTCGGCGGACGATCTGGTCGCCGATCTCAGGCAGGCGCTGTCGGCGTGTCGGGTGGCGGCGGCGGCGGGCGGTCCCCGTGCTGCCGATGTAGTGCCCATCGATTCGGCCGCGGAGGAGCCCCGTCGTCCGCGGGCGGGCATCGGCGCGATCGGCTGACCGGCCCGCGTCGGCTACATTCCGGTCGGCGTTCGCGCGAGGGTCAGCACCCGGGGGTGCTCCACGCCCAGTTCGTCCGTCCAGACGCCGAGGACGGCATCCATGGCGACATCCATCACCGCGAAGTCGTTCGGCGCTTCCACGGTGCCGAGCCAGGTGCCGTCCGCATCCAGCACCAGCCACGCCTGGGGCCGGTCCTGCTCGCTCCGTCCCCGGTACAGCTCCAGCCAGACCGCTCCCGCGGGGTCCACAAGGATGTCCGCGTAGGCGGGACGAGCCGCCGGAGCCGGCAGTTCTTCGATGAACTGCCGCAGGAAGGGAGGAAAGGTCGCCCCGGGAGGCAGCTCTATATCGAACTGAGCCTCGCGCTCGGCGGCGACCTCTTCGTCGGTAAGGCTCAGCGGATAGTCCGGAATGCGCAGGATGCGAACGACATCGCCGGTGACGGATCGTTCCCGCACTTCCATCAGGTCCGCGGACCCTTCCAGAATCACGTCGTCGTTCGCGGCTACATGTCCCTCCCTGCGGAACAGCGGAGGCCCCGAGATGGGCCGATCATCGATGACCCGGGCTACCTCCTCTCCGCCAGCGGTCTCGCCCAGACTGTCGATGCGTGCGCCGGCTCGGTCGTAGCGCAGCAACGCACGCGGACTTCGGATGACTTGAGTTCCGGGCGGGGTCTCCGCGAACGAGAAGACTTCCACCACGACGGTGCCGTCGCCCAGGCCGTGAAGGTCGAAAGCGCGCGCTGAGAGGTCGAAGGTGTGTGTTGGCCCGAGGTCGGGCGCGAACACCGTGATCCGACCTCGCTGGTCAAGAGCGAGAACATCGTCCGCCGATGGCTCCACCTTCCAGAGATTGCGAAACTCGCCGGGTCCGTCTCCAACACCTCCTGCGGATCCCAGAAACCGGCCCTCGGGGGAATAGAGGCGCACCTCCTGCGAGCCCCGGTCGGCAACCACCACCGACCCGTCCGGTCGCTGCCGGACATCGCGGACGCGGAAGAACTCGTGGGCCGAGCCGCTCCCGGAGCGCACAAGATCGACGCGCGGCTCCGGATCAATGCTCCAGAGGCTTGAATCGCCCCACAGCGGCCCCAGCGCTTCGACGATGCGGACACCGGCGCTGTCCCGGTGAACGACCAGGGACGGACGCGAGTCGGGGGCAACGCACGAGACGAGACCGGGCAGGAGGACGGCTACGAACTTGAGAACCCATGCGGGTCGAGGCACTGGCGTCTCACGATTGTGGGTGTCGGGTGGGTTGCGCCTGCTGCGCGGCCAGCGCCAGACGGGGTACGCGGACTGACGTTCATCATCCCGGTTCGATCGTAGCGGTATCAACGGGTCCCGGCAAAGGACTCCCGGAATCATCCTACGAAGACCCTCGTTGACATCCGGGGAACCATCGGCTACACTCCTGACTACGAAGACTTTCGTGAACGGAAAGTACCGGAAGCGCAATATGACGGATGAATCAGCCGGACGACGGCGGGAACCGAATCGATTTACCCACCGTGAGCTGGACATCATGAGCGTCCTCTGGCGCCAGGGCTCGGGGACGGTGGCGGAGGTCCGGGATGCACTCGGCGAGGATGTGGGCTACACCACGGTCCTCAAGATGCTTCAGATCCTCAGGAGCAAGAACGCGGTTCGCCATGAGAAGGAAGGGCGGGCCCACCGCTACTACCCACTGGTTGAATCGGCGGATGCGGGCGGCAGCGCCCTCAGGCGGGTCATGAACAAGATCTTCCACGGTTCCGCGGAGCTGCTGCTCGCGACGCTGGTCGAGAACCGGGAATTCACCGACGAGGAGATCGGGCGCATGCGCTCGATTCTGGATCGAGCCCAGGAGAAGGAGGAAGACCGATGATCATGTGGATGGCATATGCCGCGGTGATCGGCGGTCTGTTGGCGGCCGGAGGATGGGCCTGCGAACGCCTGTGCGAGGCCATGGGATGGCCGCGGCGCTTCCCCTGGCTGGTCGCCCTCACGCTGGCGGTGGTGATCCCGCTCTCCGCGAGGCCGCCGGCGCCCGCACTGGAGGCTCCCGTGAACGCCGAGACGACCGTCGAGCAAGTCGTCGCAGGGGCGCAACGCCCGGTGGCGGTGATCCCCGGCCCGACGCTCGACCGCATGGCGGCGATGTCATGGGGCGCCGCCTCCCTGGCCACGCTCCTGGTCTTCGGCGCCATCCTGGGCCTCATGGCCCGCTCGCGCCGCCGCTGGCCCCGGCGTTCGGTGGACGGCGAGGATGTCTACGTGTCGGAGGGCTTCGGCCCGGCGCTGATCGGCGTGGCGCGTCCCTCGGTGGTGATCCCCGACTGGCTCTTCTGCGCGAGTGACCGGGCCGGCCGCGTCGCGATCCAGCACGAGCGCGAGCATGCGCGCGCCCGAGACCACCTGGCTCTCCTCTACGGCGCAGTGATCGCCGCCCTCTTCCCCTGGAGCCCGGCGGTCTGGTGGATGGTCCGCAACCTGCGCGGTGCCGTCGAGATCGACTGCGACCGGCGCGTCATCGCCTCCGGAATCCCGGCGGACGACTACGGCAAGCTGCTGCTCGCCATCGGCGTGGGACGGCACCGCCGCTGGGTGTTGACGCCCGCCCTCGTCGAATCCCGACATTCCCTCGAACGGAGACTGAAGATCATGGCTGCCAGGAAGATGAAGTGGAGCCCGCTGCGCGCGGTGACGCTGGCCGGCCTGACCCTGGCCGCGGTGGTCATTGCCTGTGATGCCAACGCCCCCACTGCTCTCGACGACGCGCTCCTCGACGTGCTGGCGAATCCGGAGGCGGAGGCCAGCGCAGACGGCTCCCCCACCCCGCGTGCCGTAGCCCAGCGGCTCGAGGTCGAGCGGCAGCTCCAGGCCGACCGGTTCCGGCTCGACCTTGACACTCTCGAGCCCCGGCCCCTGATCTTCATCAACGGCGTGGAGGTGTCGAATTCGGACCTCTTGCTCCGGGCCGGCAAATACACGGTCACGACCGGCCGTGACGACCCATACTCGCCACTGGGTTCCCTGAACCCCGACGACATCGACCGGATCGAGGTCATCAAGGGATCCGCGGCGGCAGCGTTGCACGGTGAACGCGCCGAGGCGGGCGTGATCCAGATCTATACCAATGAGCCCGAGGCTTCTGAACCTGAGGAGCCGTCGGCGAACGATTCCGCAATCCACGGTATCCCTCCATTCCCGAATGCGCCGTCGCCTGGCCACGGCAGCGAGGAGCAGATTTCGGCGACCTCCACCAGCCGCACCCGGCAGATCAAGCCAATTGAGGTCGCCTTCCATGTACGGTTGGGGAGCCCCGCCTTTGTCCTGAGCACAAACACGCTATCGCTCGTGCCTTAGTCTCCTTCCCGGCCAGTCGGCGATCGCCTGCAGAGTCAAGGAGGGCTATCGTATGGCCATCGGCTCGCCACCCGCGTCGGATCGCGTAAGCCTTGGGCGTTGGCGGACGCCCTCATCGAATCAGCACACGCTCTCGAACGGAGATTCAAAGTCATGCGCGGCAGGAAGATGAAACGGAGCCCGCTTCGCGGTGTGACGCTGGTCGGTCTGACCTTCACGGCGGTGGTCATTGCATGCGACACCGAAGCCCCCACCGCTCTGGACGATGCGCTCCTCGACGTGCTGGCGGATCCCGAGGTGGCGGTCAACGCGGACGGAGCCAACAATCCGGGAGCAATTCAAATCGGGGGCGCCCTCGGAGACGGAGCCGCACCGCTGATCTTCGTCGACGGCGTCGAGTTCGAGGCGGGCAGAGCCGGGCTCAGCTCCCTGAACCCGGACGACATCGAGAGCATTGAGGTCATCAAGGGAGAGGCGGCCGCGGAACTGTACGGCGAGCGCGCCGAGAACGGCGTCATCCGCATCCGGACGATCGAGTCTCCGGCATCCGCCCCCGAGGAACCCCAAGGATTCTGTTAAACGGAGACCGAGTATGAGGGCTGCCAGGAGGACGAAGTGGAGCCCGCTGCGCGCGGTGACGCTGGCCGGTCTGACGCTGACTGCGGTCATGACCGCCTGCGATTCCGAAGCGCCCACCGCCCTCGACGATGCGGTTCTTGACGCACTGGCGAACCGCGAGTCAGCGGTCAACGCGGACGGGTCCGACCCGTCGATCTCGGACATCGTCAGAGACCACCTGGCAGACCAGGCCCGACCGCTCCTCTTCGTCGATCACGTCGAGGTTACGGGTTCGGACGGCGACTTCTACTCGCCCCTGAACTCCCTGGACGCCAATGACATTGCCCGCGTCGAAATCATCAAGGGACAGGCCGCAGCCGACCTCGTCGGCGACCGCGGCGCGGGAGGCGTCATCTACGTCTTCAGCAAGGAGTACTGGGAGGAACTCGACCTGGACGCCACCAGGCGACCGCGGGACTGAGGTCGCTCTGCTACGCCGGATTTGCGGACCACCGCCTTTGTGCCGATGGCAAGGGAGCTATCGCTCCTGCCGCCCTCGCCCTACCCGTCCTGCGTAACCGGCGCCTTGTGCGTCCCCCACTTCTCGAACCACTTGCGCAGGTATAGCTGCGTGCGCAGGAAGTTCGAGGGCCGCGAGCTGGTTCCGTGCCATTCCTCCTGGAAGCGGATCATGACGGTGGGCACGCCCTCGTACTGCAGCGCCTGGTAGAACTCCTCGGTCTGGCCCATGGGGGTGCGCAGGTCCATCTCCCCGGTCAGCAGCATGGTCGGGGTGGTTACGTTGCCCACGTAGAAGATGGACGAGCGGTCGATCCACTCCGCCGGATCCTCCCAGAAGGGCTTCTCGAAGGTGCGCGTGTAGCTGATGGCGTCCGAGGTGCCCATCGCCGACATCCAGTTGACGATGGGGCAGTTGGCCGATGCGGCGGTGAAGCGGTCGGTGTTGCCCACGATGTAGCTGGTGAGGATGCCGCCGCCCGAGCAGCCGTAGACGAAGAGGTTGTCCTCGTCCACGTAGCCGCGCCCGAGCATCTCGTCGACTCCGGCCATCAGGTCCGGGAAGTCGGCCCCGGGATAGTCGTGGTTGATGGCGTTTGCGAAATCGGTGCCGTAGCCGGTGCTGCCGCGCGGGTTGGTGTAGAGCACCACGTAGTCGTTGGCGGCATGCTCCTGGAAGGCGAAGTTGAAG
>JAJEBS010000095.1 GCA_022822425.1 Gemmatimonadota bacterium
ATGATGAGCGTTCCAGGCATCGACGTTCCTCTAGATGAGCTTGGCCTCGCGCAGCTTCCGCGCGAGGTTCTGGGCCTGCTCCTCGGGGGAGTCGCCCTCGATGATCTCGACGTTGCTCTCGACCTGGGGGATGTAGAGCGCTTCCAGCGTGAGCCAGCGGTTGTCCTCGCCGGCGTCGTCATCCTCGAGCTCCAGGTCGTCGGCGTTCCAGACCTGAACGGTCTTCTTCGCCGCGAGCATGATCTGGCGGAGCTGCGGGTAGCGCGGCTCGCCGAATTCGTTGGAGATGGAGACGACTGCCGGCAGGTCCACCTCGACCGTCTGGAAGCCGTCGTCGAGCACGCGCTCGACCGTCAGGGTGTCCCCGTCAGCCTCCATCGACTTGGCGATGGTGACGCAGGGGAAGCCGAGCTGCTCGGCCACGCCCAGGGGGGCGACGCCCATGTCCCAGTCGGCAGCGGCGCGGCCCATGAGCACGAGATCCACGTCGCCGATCTTCTCGATGGCGCGCGAAAGGGCGACGGCCGTCTGGAAGTTATCGATGTTCTCGAAGTCGGGGTCGCTCAGCAGGACGCCTTCGTCCGCGCCCATGGCGAGGGCGTGCTTGATGGCGTCGCGGGCCGAGTCCTCGCCGAGGCTGATGACCGTGATCTTGCCTTCGCCGGCGGCGTCCTTCAGGCGAAGGGCGGCCTCCGTGGCCTGGGGGTCGTAGGGATTTACCACCGGCGCGATGCCCTGGGCGGGGACCACGCGCTTCGCCGCTTCATCGACGGCGAACTGCGAGGCCGGCGTCTCCGGATCGGGGATCTGCTTGACGCAGACGACAATATTCACGCTGACGCCAACTCCTTCTACCAGACGGGTCAGAAATGGATGGAGCGGGGCAGGGCCAGCCGTGCGCCGCTGCGTCGGTCAATGTAGCACAGGCTATGCGCTTGTGAAATCTCGCACGCACGACCACGGCGAAGCCCCACCCGCGAGTGCGGCGCGAAGCGAAGCAGCCGAGTGGAGGGACCCCTGGCGCGGCGCGAAGCGAAGCAGTCGAGCGGAGGGACCCCTGGCGCGGACCGCAGCGGAGCAGTCGAGCGGAGGGACCCTGGCGCGGACCGCAGCGGAGCAGTCGAAGGAGCAAGTCAAATGAAGGGTGTGTTTCGAAACATCGGTGAAACACCCGCGCAATCTGCGGGAAACCTCCCCGGCATAGCTTGCCGGGCAACGTTTCGCCCCATGCAAGGGGGCATCGAGGAGGATTGCATGAAACGTGCCCTACCGGCCCTGCGCCGGCCGACCGCCCTGCTTGCAGGCGGTCTGCTCGCGCTCGGCATCATTTCCGTGGTCTCCGCCCAGGACGGTGACGAGCTGACCGACATCATCAGCGCTGTCGACACCGCCTGGCTGCTGATCGCGGGCTTCCTCGTGTTCTTCATGCAGGCCGGGTTCGCCATGCTCACGGCCGGCTTCGTCCGCTCCAAGGAGACGGCGAACATCCTCATGAAGAACATGATCGACGCCTGTGTCGGCGGCCTCTCGTTCTGGTTGGTGGGCTGGGCTTTCGCCTATGGCGTGAGCGACGCCTCGAACGCGTTCATCGGGCTGGGCAACTTCGCCCTGAACGAGTTCGACAGCTACGCCGACTGGTTCTTCCAGTTCGCCTTTGCGGCCGCTGCCGCCACCATCGTCGCCGGCGCTCTCGCCGGCCGCACCAAGTACTCGGCCTACCTCATCTACACGGTCGTCGTCACCGGCTTCATCTACCCGGTGGTGGTGCACTGGGGCTGGGACACGAACACGTGGATGGGCGCCTTCACCGATGGCGATGTCTGGCTGGGCAACGGCTACGTCGACTTCGCCGGCTCCGGCATCGTCCACACGGTGGGCGGCATCGCCGGCCTCATGGGCGCCATTGCCGTGGGCGCACGCCTCGGCAAGTACGGCCCCAACGGCGAGGTCCGGGCTATTCCCGGCCACAACATCTCGATCGCCACGATCGGCATGTTCATCCTCTGGTTCGGCTGGTACGGGTTCAACCCCGGCTCCACGCTCGCCCTTTCGGGTGGCGGAGCGGCACTGGCGGCCAGCGTGGCGGTCACCACGACGCTGGCGGCGGGAGCAGGCGGCATCACCGCGCTGCTGTGGTCGCGCTTCCGTACGGGCCGCTACGACACCGGCCTCACCATCAACGGCATCCTCGCGGGTCTGGTGGCCATCACGGCCGGCACGGCCACGGTGGACCCGTGGGCGGCGGTCGTCATCGGCGGCATCGGCGCCCTGGTCATGTACTACGGCGTGCAGATGCTGGACGGCATCTTCCGCATCGACGACCCCGTGGGCGCGGTCTCCGTGCATGCCTTCGCGGGCATCTGGGGCGTCATCGCGGTCGGCCTCTTCTCATCGAAGGCCGGCATGGAAGCCGCCGGGTACGTGAACCCGCAGCACTACGGACTCCTCCTGGGCGGCGGCGGTGAGCAGCTGCTCATGCAGCTCATCGGCATCGCGGCCATCGTCGGCTGGACGGCCGTGACGGCGGGTATTCTCTTCTTCGCCATCAAGTTCACCGTCGGACTCCGGGTGAGCGAGGAAGAAGAGATGCGTGGCCTCGACCTGATGGAACACGGCGTCGATGCCTACCCGGACTTCGGTCCTTCGGGCTCCGGCATCTTCGGATCGTCCGAGATCGGCGGAGGCGGAAGGTGAGCGCAAGCTACATCCCGCACCCCACCCTGAGTCCGGAAAGGAGTTCCCGGTGAAAAAGATCGAAGCCATCATCCGGCCGAGTGCGCTCGAACCCGTAAAGGACGCGCTCGACGAGCTCGGCTTCTCCGGCGGTATCACCGTCTGGGAGGTCAAGGGCCACGGCAAACAGCGTGGCATCACCGAGCAGTGGCGTGGCCGCGAGTACCGCGTCGAGTACCTCTCCAAGGTGCTCCTGACGCTCGTGGTCGCCGACGACAAGGCCGATGCCGTGGTGGACGCCGTCCTCGATAACGCCAGTTCGGGCGAGATCGGCGACGGGAAGGTGTTCATCTCGACCGTGGAGGACGCCGTTCGCGTTCGCACCCGCGAACGCGACGACGAGGCGCTGTAGCGCCAACTTCCCCCAAAGAGGGGCCGGGCGCGAACCCCCTTGCGTCCGGCCCCTCGACTGATCCCGTCCCCGACCACCATCCCCGTGAGGAGACGAAGCCGTGGACGGTCTGCCATTCGAGGCACGCGTTCGAAGCCTCCACCAGGCGTGGCTCGAACGGCGGGAATCGTGGGTCCTGAGCCGCACCCACGACGTCGACTCCCAGCGCCTGGTCCTGGCCAACGTCCACCGCTGGGCCAGCGAGTGCATCGAGGATGTCCGCCACGTCTACGGCGAGACCCTCCCCCTCACCATCGAGCCCCTTGGCGAACGGGACTGCTTCGACGTCGCCATCGGCGCGAGCCAGTGCGCCACCTTCGAACTCGTCGACCGGAGGAACGGAGAACGTCCCTCCTGGCAGGTCGTGGCGCGGGTGGTCACCCGTGGCGATGAAGACGCGCAGGCGGCCGACGAGCGCCGCGTGCGGCGCTGGGGTCGCGCGCAGGTCGAGGAGATCCTGCTCTCCCTGCTGGGCGCCTACGAGCGCTCCCTCACCCCCGAGTTCTCCGGCTGAATCCCTTCACCCTGCAATCGTCTCCCGCCCAGTGGTACGCTGGACGACACGACCACGTGGAAGCTGGATCCGATGGTGAGCAAGCAGTTGTCCGTGCGCCTCGATGACGGCCTCCTCCAGGAGCTGGAGGACGAGTGCCGCCGGAGCGGCCAGTCGCGCTCGGCGCTTACGAAGCGGTTCCTGGAGGAAGGGCTCCGCATGGAGCGCCACCCGGGGATCGTGTTTCGCCCTGGCCCCGCCGGCCGCCGCCCCGCTCTGGCCGATGGACCTGACATCTGGGAGTTGGGGCGCATCTTCCGCGACTGGCAGGGGTCGCCTGAGGACAGGGTTCCCTATCTGGTCGACGACCTGCTCTTGACGCCTCTGCAGGTCGAGGTTGCCACCAGGTACTACGAAGAGTACCGAGAAGAAGTCGATGCCTGGCTCGATCGGATGGACGAGGAAGCGGACAACGCCTATGCGGAGTGGAAGCGCCGACAGGCGCCCCCCAAGGCGTGAGGCTGCTCCTTGATGAGATGTTGCCGCCCGTTGTCGCCGAAGCGCTCCGGGAGCGTGGACACGCGGTGAGCGCGGTGGCGGAACGCCGCGGACTTCGCGGGAGTTCGGACGCCGCGATCTTCAAGTTGGCGCTTGCTGAAGATCGGGCCATCGTGACCGAGAACGTCGGTGACTTTCGCGTCCTTGCGGCAGAGGCGCGAAGTGCCGGACGAGAAGCGCCCTTGCTTCTCTTCACCAGCAGCCGCGGGTGGCCCCGCGGAAGCTCGCATCGGATTGGGCGGCTGGTGGAGGCGCTGGACACCCTGCTTAGCGAGCAGCGTGACCTTGCGGGGGAGCACTGGCTCGACTGACCGGTGTCCCCAGCGCCCGCTCCACGATCGCGTCCGTCAGCCCCGCGAAGATGCGCTTGTGCAGGGGCCAGAGGGCGTACCAGTAGAGCAGCCCCGCCGCTCCGGCCGGGTGGAAGTGCGCCGACACCACGATCCGCGAGCCTTCCCCGGCGGGCGCCACCTCGAACTCGAGCACGGCGATGCCGGGCAGCTTCATCTCCGCGAGTAGCGTGAGCCGCCGGCCCGGCTCGACGCCGGCGACGCGCCAGAAGTCGAGGGTGTCGCCGGGGCGGATGTCTGTGGGGTGGCGGCGCCCCCGGCGGCGGCCGACGCCCCCCACGAGGCGGTCGAGCAGGCCCCGGACGTTCCAGAGGGCGTTCGCGTAGTACCAGCCGTTCGCGCCGCCGATGGCGGCAATCACCGCCCAGATAGCTTCCGGCGGGGCCGTGCAGGTGCGCTCGACCCGCTCGCCGCGGCTGTAGAACGAGATCTCGGGGCGGTGGTCGCGCATCGCGAACGAGCCCTCGGTCCAGCGTGCCGGTAGATCGGCGGTGCGCTCCGCCTCGAGGGCGGCGTGGACGGCCTCCTCGTAGGTGCGCAGCTCGATCGGGATGCGCCTGCGCAGATCAGAGGCTTGGTCGACGACGAGGTCGTGGCGAAGGCCATCGATGAGCGGGCGGGCGACGCTCGAGGGCACGGCCGTCACGAGGTCCAGCCAGTACGAGGAGAGCCGCGGGCTCAGGACCGACACCGGGATGATGAACAGCCTTCGGTCCTCGACCTGCGCGAACCGCGAAAGCAGGTCCTGGTAGCGGACGACCTCGGGGCCGCCGACATCGTAGGTGTGGTCGCCGGGCGGCTCCTTCCCGGGAAGGCGCACGAGGTACTCGACCAGGTCCTCGAGGGCGATGGGCTGCGTCAGCGAGCGCACCCAGCGGGGCGTGACCATCACGGGCAGGTGGTAGACCAGGTCGCGGATGACCTCGAACGCCGCCGATCCGGGTCCGACGACGATGCCCGCGCGCACCTCCGTCACGTCGACGGCGCCCGCGCGCAGCACGGCGCC
>JAJEBS010000328.1 GCA_022822425.1 Gemmatimonadota bacterium
GCCGCGGGGCCGTCGCGGCGGGCGTGCAGCTCCTCCAGCCCGGCGCGCTGGCCGGCCGCGAGCGCCCGATAGTCGGGGGCGCGGGCGGGCGGACCCGCGCCCTCTTCGACGTGGCGGTTTACCCCCACCACGACCTTCTCGCCCGACTCGACCGCGAGCTGGGTACGGTAGGCCGACCGGTGAATGTGGTCGCGCATGTAGTCGAGGGATTGCGCGGCCCCGCCCATGGCGGCGATGCGCTCCAGGTGAACGCGCGCCCGCGACTCGATCTCATCGGTAAGCGCCTCAACGAAATAGCTCCCCCCGAGAGGATCCACCGTGCGGGCCACCCCGCTCTCGCGCAACAGAATCTGCTGGGCGCGCACGGCTATGCGGGCGGATTCCTCGGTGGGGAGCGCGAGTGCCTCGTCGTATCCGTTGGTGTGCAGGGACTGCGTACCCCCCAGCACCGCCGCGAGCGCCTGCAATGTGGTGCGGGTCACGTTGTTGAGGGGCTGCTGGGCGGTCAGCGTCGACCCACCCGTCTGGGTGTGGAAGCGCAGCCGCGCGCTCCGGTCGGAGGCCCCGAACTGCTCGCGCATCAGCCGTGCCCACAGCCGGCGGGCGGCGCGGAACTTGGCCACCTCCTCCAGCAGGTCGCTGTGTGCGGCGAAGAAGAAGGAAAGGCGCGGAGCGAAGTCCTCGAGCGCAACTCCGGATGCGAGCGCGCGGCGCACGTATTCGAGCCCGTTGGCGAAGGTGAAGGCGACCTCCTGGGGGGCGGTCGAGCCGGCCTCGCGGATATGGTAGCCGGAGATCGACACCGGATTCCATCTGGGCAGCTCGCGCGAACAGAAGGTGATGACGTCCGACACCAGACGGAGCGAGGGCTCCGCCGGGTAGATGTAGGTGCCGCGGGCGATGTATTCCTTGAGGATGTCGTTCTGCACCGTTCCGGCCAGCTGCGCGCGCGGCACGCCCCGTTCGTCGGCCAGCGCGATGTAGAGCGCGAGCAGGATGGCCGCGGTCGAGTTGATCGTCATGGAGGTGGAGACATCCTCCAGCGGTATCCCTTCGAAGAGCAGGCGCATGTCCTCGATGGAATCGATCGCCACCCCGACCCGGCCGACCTCGCCGGCGGCCATGGGGTGGTTGGAGTCGTAGCCCATCTGCGTGGGGAGGTCGAAGGCGACCGAGAGCCCGGTGGTGCCGCTCTCGAGCAGGTAGCGGTAACGCCGGTTGGTCTCGGCGGCGGTGCCGAAGCCCGCGTACTGGCGCATGGTCCAGGGACGGCCCCGGTACATGGTGCGGTGGATGCCGCGCGTAAACGGGAACTCCCCCGGCTGGCCGGGATCGTCGCGTGGGGCGGGGTCCGAGGCATCGGGACCGTACACCCGCGCGACCGGGATGCCGCTGTCCGTGGCGGGGCGCGGGGGGTCGCTCATGGTTGCGTTCCCGCGACCGCATCGCCCGGCGAGCGATCCCGGCCGTCCCCGGCGCCATCATGGCCTCCGCCCGGCTCGAACTCGACCAGGATGTCGCCGCGGCCGACGGATTCCCCGGCTGTGACGTGGACGCGGCGAACCCGTCCCGCGGCGCGTGCGCGCAGCTCGTTTTCCATCTTCATCGCTTCCACGATCAGCAGTCCCTGGCCCTCCGAGACGTCCTGGCCTTCCTCGACGTCGACCCGCAGCACGAGCCCCGGCATAGGCGCGCCCAGGGGCTCGAGGCCGGCGGCGGGGGAGTTCCCGTCGCTCCGCGCCCGGCGCATGCGCCAGCTCCGCTCATCCGCTACCTCGACCCGGAAGGTGCGGCCGCGGTGATGGATCTCCCAGGCGGCCCGGCCGATCCGGTCGCCGAAGACGCGGTGGGGGCGGTCTTCCACCGACAGGATGAGCGACCGACCGCACCCTCCTTCGAGCAGCCGCGCCCCTTCGCCGGCACCCTCCAGGCGCGCGGTGTCACCGTCCACTTCCACCTGGAGGACGCGTCCCTCGACGGCTACATGGTAGCGAACGGGTTTCCCCGGCCCCGGGCGCCCCGCCCCGCTCACGGCAGCACCGCCCACTTCGCGCCCGCCCCGCGCCAGGCCGAGAACGCCGGACGCCCGTCCGCATGCGGCTTCCGGGTGGGGTGCCGGCCCTGCTCGGCGTCTGCAAACAGCGCCGCGGCCGCCGCCACCACCCCCAGCTCCTCCGCATCGACGTCGCCGGCGGTGAGCTCGGGATGGTCCTCGATGAAGCGGATGCTGAGATCGCCCCGCCGGAAGGCGGCATGCCGCATCACCCGCTGGTGGAAGGGCACGCCTGTGGGTATTCCCACGATGGTCAACTCCTCGAGCGCGCGCGCCATGCGCCGCACCGCCGAGTCGCGGTCGCTCCCCCAGGCGACCAGCTTGCCCAGCAGCGGATCGTAGTGGCGGCCGATCTCGAACCCGGCGCGAATGCCGCCGTCCCAGCGCACCCCCGCCCCGGCCGGAACCTCGAGCACCTCCACCCGCCCGGTCGCGGGCAGGAAGCCCTGGAAGGGGTCCTCGCTGGTGATGCGGCACTCGATGGCGTGGCCGTCCAGGCGCACATCCTCCTGGCTGAAGGAGAGCGCCTCGCCAGCCGCCACCCGCAACTGCCACTCGACCAGGTCGATGCCGGTCACCAGCTCGGTCACGGGATGTTCGACCTGCAGGCGCGTGTTCATCTCCAGGAAATGGAAGTCGCCGTCGAGGTAGAGGAATTCGACCGTGCCCGCGCCGACGTAGCCGACCGCGCGGGCGGCCCGCAACGCCGCCTCGCCCATGCGCGCCCTCAGCCCGGGCGTGCCCACCGGAGAGGGCGACTCCTCCACCAGCTTCTGGTGGCGCCGCTGGATGGAGCATTCGCGCTCGCCCAGATGCACCAGGTTGCCGTGCTCGTCGCCAAGCACCTGCACCTCGATGTGCCGGGGCGCGTCCAGATATCGCTCGAGGTAGACCGCCGGATCGCCGAAGGCCGCCTGCGCCTCGCGGCCGGCCGCCGCCAGCGCCCGCTCGAGCCCGTCCGGCCCCTCCACCACGCGCATCCCCTTGCCGCCGCCCCCGGCCGCCGCCTTGAGGAGCACCGGAAAGCCGATCTCGCGGGCCTGCCGGCGCGCCTCGTCCGGATCGCGAACCGGACCCGCGGAACCCGGAATCACCGGCGTGCCCGCCTCCCGCATCAGCCTGCGGGCGCGCACCTTGTCGCCCATCGCGTCGATGGTGACGGGCTTTGGGCCGATGAACACCAGACCGGCGTCCCGCACCGCGCGCGCGAAAACGGCCCGCTCCGACAGGAAGCCGTATCCGGGATGCACCGCCCGGGCCCCGGAGCGCGCCGCGACCTCGAGCAGGCGATCGATGCGAAGGTAGCTCTCGGCGGATGGCGCGGGCCCGATCTCGTGCGCTTCGTCGGCCGCGAGCACGTGGGGCGCGCCGCGGTCCGCCTCGGAGTACACCGCGATGCTCCTCACACCCAGCTCCCGGCAGGCGCGCACGATGCGCAGCGCGATCTCGCCCCGGTTGGCGATCAGAACCGATTCGAGCACCGGCGGCTCCTCAGAGCGGAATGTTGCCGTGTTTCCTGGACGGGTTGGCGTCGCGCTTGTTCTCGAGGATGTCGAGGGCGCCGGCCAGCCGGGCACGGGTCTCGCGCGGGTCGATGACGTCGTCGACGTATCCGCGCGCCGCGGCGATGTAGGGATGCGCGAACCGCTCGCGGTACTCCTCCATTCGCTGGTTGAGCGCGGCCTCAGGGTCGTCGGCCCTCGCGATCTCCTTGCGGAAAAGGATCTCGACCGCGCCCCTGGGTCCCATCACCGCGATTTCCGCGGTAGGCCACGCGAGGCTCAGGTCTCCGCGGATGTGCCGTGAGTTCATCACGTCGTAGGCGCCCCCGTACGCCTTGCGGGTGATGACGGTGACCCGGGGCACCGTGGCTTCGGCGAAGGCGTACAGCAGCTTGGCGCCGTGGCGGATGATGCCGCCGTGTTCCTGACCGACCCCGGGAAGGAACCCCGGCACATCCTCGAACACGACCAGCGGGATGTTGAAGGCGTCGCAGAAGCGCACGAAGCGCGCCCCCTTGTCCGACGAATCGATGTCCAGCACCCCCGCGAGCACCGCTGGCTGGTTGGCCACCACGCCGACCGCGTGCCCTCCCAGGTGGGCGAAGCCGGTGATCAGGTTGGGGGCGAAGCGGGCGTGCACTTCGTAGAACACGCCATCGTCCACGACGCGCCCGATGACCTCCTTCATGTCGTACGGCCTGTTGGGGTTGGACGGCACGACATCCACGAGTGCCTCGTCCGCCCGGTCCACTGGATCCTCCGTCTGCCGGCGCGGCGCGGGCTCGGTGTTGTTCTGCGGGATGTAGCGGAAGAGCTCACGCACGGAAGCCAGGGTTTCGGGCTCGGATTCGCCGACGAAATGCGCCACCCCCGAAGTCGACGCGTGGGTGCCGGCGCCTCCCAGGCTCTCCATGTCCACGTCCTCGTGGGTCACCGTGCGCACCACCTCCGGCCCGGTGACGAACATGAAGCTGGTGCCGCGCACCATGTAGACGAAATCCGTGATGGCGGGGGAGTACACGGCCCCGCCCGCGCAAGGCCCCAGGATGACGCTGATCTGCGGAATCACGCCCGAGGCCAGGGTGTTGCGCAGGAAGATGTCCGCGTAGCCGCCCAGCGACACCACGCCCTCCTGGATGCGTGCGCCCCCGGAGTCGTTCAGCCCCACGACCGGCGCTCCCGTCTTCAGCGCCAGGTCCTGCACCTTCACGATCTTCTCGGCGTGGGCTTCCGAGAGCGAGCCGCCGAAGACGGTGAAGTCCTGGGAGAAGACGCAGACCGGGCGCCCGTCGATGCGTCCGTGGCCGGTGACCACCCCGTCGCCGAGGACCCTGCGCTCCTCCAGCCCGAACCCCGTCGCGCGATGGGTGACGAAACGGTCGAGCTCCACAAAGCTCCCGGGATCCAGGAGCAGGTCGAGACGCTCGCGGGCCGAGAGCTTGCCGCGCGCGTGCTGGGCCGCCAGGCGCTCTTCCCCTCCGCCCTGCTCCGCTTCCCGGCGCAGGCCCCGCAGGCGCTCCAACCGCTCGCGCGTGCTCACGAGAGAAGAGGCTCGGGCAGGACCGGCGTCACCCGGGTGAGGACGGGTGGACACCGGGACATCAGTAGACCCGAACCAGCTCCCGATCCCGGATCACGACAACCTCATAGACACGCGTGATGCGCCCGTTCTCGATGGCGAGGGTCCCGGTCGCCCCCTCGAAACCGCCGATTCCCTCAAGCGCGGCGCGGACCTCCGCCGGCCTGCGAGCGCCCGTGCGGAACGCTTCCAGGAGCAGGCCCATGATATCCCACCCGAGCGCGGGAACATCGCTGCGCAGGGACTTGCGGTGCACGGCCTCGTACGCGCGCACGAAATCCTCGTACGCCGCCTCGCTGCGTCCCGGCGGGCGGGCGGTCACCGTAAGCACGCCCTCGGTGAAGTTGACGTCGACATCGCGCAGCACGTCGGGTGTCGACCACCCGGCGGTCCCCAGCACGTCGACGTTCAGCGCAACGTCCAGGCCGTAGTGCTGCACCTGGCCCGCCACCTGGGGGATGTCCATGGCGGGCAGGGACGGAAGCGGAAGCAGCACGCCATCCGGATCGATGCGGATCAGCTCCCCGACCTCCGCCCGAAAGTCGACCTGCCCCGGCCGATAGTAGAAGGCCCCGGCAAGCACCCCGCCGCCCGTGCGGAACGCCTCGCGGAAGGTCTCCACCTCGAAACGCGCATACGCGGTGGAGGGAGCGATCGCCACAACGCGCCGGATGCCCTCCTCCCAGGCCGCCCGCCCCAGCGCTCTCGCGGGGCCGGGATCCGGACCGGCCAGCGAATAGACGCCGGCCTGGTCCTCGGGCAGTTCCCGGGCGGCGGGAGCGATCATCGGCACCGGTCGCCTGCGGCCCTCGGCCACCCGAGCCACTGCGGCTTCCTGCAGCGGCCCCACGATCGCCGACAGGCCCGCGGCTTCCAGTTCGGCGAGGGCCCGGCGGGCCTCGTCGAGTCCTCTACCGCTGTCGATGACGCGCACGATCGGCAGACCGTCTCGCTCCGGGGCCGAGGCGACCGCAGCACGCACCCCCTCCTCGATCAGCTCGGAGTACTGCCGCATGAACGGTGAGCCGGACATGGGAAGCATGACCCCCACCAGGGGAGCCGCGAGCTCCGGCTCGGGCTCGGGGACCTCGGATTCGGGCGCGGTCAGGGGTGGGGGTTCCGCCTCCGGTGGCGGGGGCGCGGGGGCTGGCGGCCCCGTCGCCACCGGCACGCAGCCGGCGATGACCGTGAGGACGGCCTGAACTCGGACACGGAGCGCGCTAGGCATCACGGATAGGCGCTACCCCTCGGCTTCGGCGTCGGGCGCGTTCGCGGAAGGAGCAGGCGGAGCTTCCGGGGCGGCTTCCGAGTCGGCCGCAACCCCCTCGTCATCGCCGGGCACAGGCTCGGCGCCGGGCACAGGCTGGTCGTCGGACACAGCCTCGTCGTCGGGCTCCTCCTCAATGCGCCGGCGGGGCTCGGCCGTCACCTCCACCACGATTCTGCGGTTGGCGGCATCCGACTCGAGCACTCTGAGGTCGACTTCGTCCCCCGGCCCGTAGTAGTCCTCGAGCGACTGGTTGTCCCGCACGCGACTGTGCGAGATGGGAACGAACGCCTCCACGTTGTCGCCCAGATCGACCACGACCCCCTTCTCCTGCACCCGCACGACGCGCGCCTCGCACTCGACGCCCGGGGCGAAGCGCTCCGAGAGCGAGGGCCAGGGATCGTCGAGGACCTGCTTGATTCCGAGGGAGATGCGCTTGTTCTCGCCGTCCACGTCGAGAACCATCACCTCCAGTTCCTGGCCCTTGCCGACGATCTCCGAAGGATGCTCCACGCGCTTGGTCCAGCTCATGTCCGACACGTGAACCAGCCCGTCGATTCCCGGCTCGATCTCGACGAAGGCGCCGAACGACGTCAGGTTGCGCACTTTCCCCTGCAGCCGCGTCCCCGTGGGATACTTGAGCGGGAGCGCCAGCCAGGGATCCTCCTCGATCTGCTTCATGCCCAGCGAGATCTTCTCGGCCGCCGGATCCACCTTCAGCACCACGGCCTCGATCTCGTCGGCGATGGAGACCAGCTTCGAGGGATGGCGGATGTTGCGCGTCCACGACATCTCCGAGATGTGGACGAGCCCCTCGACGCCCTTCTCCAGCTCGACGAACGCGCCGTAGTTCGTGATCGACACGACCTTGCCGTGTACGCGCACGCCGACCGGGTACTTGAGGTCGATGTCGGTCCACGGATAGGGAAGCAGCTGCTTGAGCCCAAGCGAGATCCTCTCCCGCTTCCAGTCGATGTCGAGCACCTTCACGTCCAGCTCCTGGCCGATGCTCACCATGTCGGAGGGGTGTCCGACGCGCCCCCACGACATGTCCGTGATGTGCAGCAGGCCGTCCAGCCCGCCCAGGTCGATGAAGGCGCCGAAATCGGTGATGTTCTTGATGATGCCGGCCCGCACCTGGCCCACCAGCAGTTCCTTGACCAGGGTTTCGCGCTTCTTTCCGCGCTCGGCCTCCAGGATCACGCGCCGCGATACAACGATGTTGCGGCGTCTCTTGTTCAGCTTGATGATCTTGAAGTCGTAGACGTCGCCAACCAGGTCCTCGATGTTGGGCACCCGGCGCAGGGCGATCTGCGAGCCAGGCAGGAAGGCGTCCACGCCCATGAGATCCACGGTCATGCCGCCCTTGATCTTGCGCACCAGCTTGCCCTCGATCGGCGACCCGCTCTCGTAGGCTTCGCGGATCTTCTCCCAGACCCGCAGGAAGTCGGCCTTCTTCTTCGACAGGACCACCACCCCGTCGTCGTCCTCGAGGCTCTCGAGCAGGACCTCGACCTCGTATCCCGGCTCAAGGGCTTCGCTGTCCCGGAACTCCTCTCGCGGGACCGCGCCCTCGCTCTTGAAGCCGAACTCGAGGATGACGGTGGTGTCCGTTACCCGAACCACCCTGGCCTGCACGATCTCGCCTTCGCGCACCTCCTGAATCCCGGACTGGAAGTCCTGGAGCATGGTGCCGAAATCGTCGCGCGACATGGACGGATCGTCGCCGCCCGCGGGATCGTCCGTCAGGCCGAACCCGGTGTCACCACGCGGATCGGCGAAGAGCTCGTCGGGAGCGTCGAACGCCGCGAAGTCTCCGAAGGCCTGGCTCGGCGACGGCTCGACCCGGGCGGCATCGTCGGAATCTCTACCCCCTGAGGAATCGCTTACCTGAGCATCGCCGGAGGGGAGGGCGGAGGAGGGTACGGATTCCGGTGAAGGAGAGTGAGTGCCTTCTGTCTGGTCAGTCATCGGTTGTCGTCCCTGGCGCACCCCCTGAGAGGGCGCCGTTTCTGGCCGGTCCCGGATGTTGCGGGCCGGGTTCAGGGTTTGCGAGATGTCGGAGGAGGGAAGAATCCGGCCAGCCGGGCTTCCGGTTCACCGGAGGCCGGGATCGGGGACTGCCTTCCTTCAGCGGAGATACGGGCAAGCGACTACTTCTCAGCAATTTAAGGTATGATTCGGCGGTCAATGCGTCAATCACTCCCTGGAGGTCGGAGACCTGGCGTCCCGATCGCCGATCCGGGCGCGCACCGCACCCAGGATGGCGCCCACCTGCTCCTCGAACGAGAGACGGGTGCCGTCGACCTCGAACGCGTCCGCGGCCTTCCTCAGCGGAGCTGTCCCGCGGGTCGCGTCGATGCGGTCGCGGGCGCTCAGGCGGGCCGCCTCCGCTGCCACCGCGCCGCCCGAGTCCGGCTCGCGCCCCTTCTGCAGCAGGCGACGGCGCGCGCGTTCGGTGACATCCGCCACCAGGAAGATCTTCGTCTCCGCATCCGGGAACACGACCGTGCCCAGGTCGCGCCCGTCGCCCACCAGCGAGCCCTTCTTCCCGGCCTGCCGCTGCCGGTCGAGCAGCCACCCGCGCACCGCCGGCAGCCGCGCGACGGCGGAGACGTGCGCGTCGACCTCCGGGCTTCTCAGCTCGGCGGTCAGGGCGCGCGTGCCGAGCATCACCCGAAATGCGGATCCGGCGGCCACCATCCGCACGGGATATGCGTTCAGGTCGGATTCCGTCAGCGTGGGCCATGAGTCCGGCGGCCGGCCCGACTCGAGCAGGGCGCAGGTGAGGCCCCGGTAGAGCGCGCCCGAGTCCAGGTGGCGGAAACCCAGCCGGCGCGCCACCTCGCGGGCCGTGGTGGACTTGCCCGAACCGGCCGGACCGTCGATGACGATCACCGGTCCGCGCTTGCGCCCGCGGACGGGTCGCGCCGGCTCCCGGTGTTCATCGCTCGAGTCCCGGGCGGAAGGTCGTCCAGCCGGCGTGGCAGCGCGCTCGAGCATCTCCCAGAATCCGGGATAGCTGACGTCCACGGCCGCAGGCGCATCAACGGTGATGGCGTTGCCGGCGAGCGCCCCGAGCACGCCGAAGGCCATCGCGATGCGGTGGTCGCCACGCGCCTCGACGGGACCGGACAGGGGACGGTCGGTCCCCTCGATCACCAGGCCGTCGGGAAGCTCCTCCACCTCCACGCCCAGGTTGGTCAGGTTGGCCGCGAGCGCGCCCAGCCGGTCGGACTCCTTGACCCGCAGCTCCTCCGCGCCGGTGATGCGCGTGGTTCCCCGGGCGCGGGCGGCGAGCACCGCCAGGACGGGCACCTCGTCGATGAGTCCCGGAATCTCCCCGGGCTGCACCTCTGTGCCGGTGAGGTCGGAGGGGTGGACGATCAGGTCGCCTGCGGGCTCCCCGCCCTGCGGGGCGGGTCCCGTCTCTACCTCGATGCGGGCGTTCATCCTCTCCAGTACGGGGAGCAGCCCGGTCCGTGTCAGGTTGAGCCCGATACCCCTCAGCACGACCCCTTCGCCCACCCCACCCAGCAGGGCGAGCGCGAGCGGGAAGGCCGCGGACGAGAAATCGCCCGGCACGACGATGTCCAGGGGGTCCAGCGCGGCCGGCGCGGCGGTCAGGCGCACCCGGTTGGCGCCGCCCTCCGGAGTGGCGGTCAGCGCGCACCCCGCGGCTGCCAGCATGCGCTCGGTGTGGTCGCGCGAGAAGCCGGGCTCGATGAGCCGCACCGACACGCCGCCGGTCACCCCTGCGAGCAGGAGCGCGCTCTTGACCTGGGCGCTGGCGACGGGGAGGCGATGGTCGAGGGCGCGCAGCGCTCCGCCGGCAATGCGAAGCGGGAGTCTGCCCGGAGCGGCAAGCGATTCGAAGCGCGCGCCCATCCGCGACAGCGGATCGGTCACCCGTCGCATGGGCCGGCGCCGCAGCGACTCGTCGCCGGTGAGGGTGGCTTCGAGTGCCTGTCCCGCCAGCACGCCCAGCATCAGCCGCGCGGTTGTGCCGCTGTTGGCGCAGTCGAGGATCCGGCCCGGGGCGCGCAGGCCGCGCACCCCCACCCCGGTGATGCACAGTTCCGCATCGGCGACCAGGGTTGGCACGCGCACACCCAGTTCCCGGAGGATGGCGGCCGTCGCCCGGGGATCCTCCCCGGTAAGGATGCCGCGGATGCGGCTCTCTCCGCCCGCCAGCGCGGCCACCAGCAGCGCCCGGTGGGAGATGGACTTGTCGCCCGGCACCTTCAGTTCGGTCATCACCGCCAAGCCTCGCTCATGTCGCGGGAGCCGGCGGCGGTGGCGGCGGCTCGGCCGCGCCCGCGCGCCAGGAGCGGGTGGACCTCATCCAGTCTTCGATGGCCTCCAGATCCCGACCGTCGAGCGCGTCCGCGAGCTCCCGCGCCGCCCGCGCGAGGTCCCGCAACGCGGCACCGGCCTCGCTGCGCGCCAGGAGCGGAAGCCACATTTCCGGAGAGCTGCCCGCCAGCCGCACCATGTCGGTGCCGCCGGTGCCCAGATCGGAAGGGGCGTGACCGGATTCCTGCAGCACGCGCGCAAGTGCGTTGGAGGCCAGCTGGGGGAGGTGGCTGCACCACGACATGAGCCGGTCGTGCTCGCTGGCGGTGGTCCAGCGCGGATGGGCGCCCACGGCCCGCCAGAGCGCCTCCACGCCAGCCGCGCCCGCTCCCCTCCCCGTCAGCCATACGGTCGAGCCCGCGAGCAGGTCGGCCGCGGAGTGACCGAACCCCGACCCCTCCCCGCCCGCCATGGGGTGCGATCCGGTGTAGCGGGCGCTCTCGCCGAGGGCCCTCATCGCTTCCTCCACCGGGCCCTTCAGGCTGGCCACGTCGGTCACGACCGCCCCTGCCGGCCAGCGGCCGCGGTGGTCCGCGAGCAGGCGCAGGGTCACGTCGAGGGGGGTGGCGTACACGACCAGGTCGGCGCCCGCGAGGACGGCCTCCGGGTCGGTGGACCCCGCGTCGATCGCGCCCGCGCGTTCGGCCTGTTCCAGATTGGACGCCGCCTGCGAGGTGGCGACGACGCGCGGCGGCCGGTTCAGCGCCGCGAGCGCCCGGGCGAGCGACCCGCCGATGAGTCCGAGCCCCACGATCGCGACCGTACGGAAGCCGTGGCCGGGTGCCGGGGTGGTGGAAGGGTCGGTCGCGGGGCTCACGCTGCCCCCTCTCGCCCGCCGGCGGGCGGGGTGGCGGCAGGGTCATCCCGATAGGGTACCTCCAGGGTCATCCCGTCCGCGGCCACGACCGTAGCGGGAAACACCCGGCGCGCCTCGCGCTCGAGGCGCGCCGGCTGCTCCGAGTACCGCGCGGAGATGTGCGTGAGCGCGAGGCGGGCCACTCCGGCGTCGCGGGCGACGTGCGCGGCGCCCGTGGCGGTGGAGTGGAAGGTCGCGCGCGCCCGCGCCTTGTCTTCGCCGGCGAACGTGCACTCGTGGACGAGCAGGTCCGCTCCGGCCGCCGCCTCCACCGTCGAGCGCACGGGACGCGTGTCGCCCGTATAGACCACCGTCCGACCCGGCCGGCCGGGTCCGACCACCTCTTCAGGTCGAACCGCCCGTCCTTCGACCTCCACCGTCTCGCCCCGGTGGAGACGACCGAAGGCGGGCCCTTCGGGGACGCCCAGAGCGCGTGCCCTCTCGACATCGAACCGCCCCCGGCGATCTTCCTCGCGCAACACGTATCCGAGCGCCGGCATGCCGTGGTTCACCCGGAAGGCGCGCACCTCATAGCCGTCCCGGGAGACGCAGTCCCCCGGCCTCAGTTCCCGCACCTCGACCGGAAAGCTCAGGCGGTCGAATCCCAGGTGGACGGCATCCTCGAGCACCCGCCTGCCGGAGACCGGACAGGTGAGCAGCAGCGGATCGTTCCGCCCCTGAAGCGCCATGGTGCGCAGCATCCCGGTCACGCCCACGAAGTGATCGGCGTGCATGTGCGTGATGAACACCGCCCACAGGGAGAAACCGGTGCCGTAGCGCATCATCTGGCGCTGGGTCCCCTCGCCGCAGTCGAAGAGCATCAGGTCGCCCTCCCGCTGCACGGCGATCGCGCTCACGTTGCGGCGCACGGTCGGACACGCGGCCGAAGTGCCCAGAAACGTCACTCGCATCATCTCTCGCGCGTGAGGCGGGCCCGGTCAGCTCCGCACGTCCAGCCGCACGAAAAGGTGCCGGCCGGGGGCGTCGATGCCCGAGCCGTGAACGCGATACAACTCGTCGAAGAGGTTCTCGATCCCGGCGGAGATGCGCAAACGGTCCCGCCAGGACGCGCCTCCCCGAAGGGAGTGGACATGGTACGCGGGCGTGCCTCCCTCCTGGATGCGGCTGTCGATCCGGTCGCGGAAGCCGAGCCGGTCCTGGCCGCCCGCCACCTTGGCGAAGTACTCGATCCAGCCCGACCGTTCGTCCCGGGACCACGGCCAGCGCAGCCGATACGACAACGTCGCCGGGGGCACCCGGCTGAGCGGCTCCTCCGCGAGCACCCCGTCACGCGCGACCACCGCATCGCCCAGTGTCCACGAAGCCGACAGATCCAACCGCCCGCGGGCGGGAAGTCCGGCGGACAAACGCCCCTCGACACCGTCGATGGTAGCCGAGCCGATGTTCTGAATGGTGAGAACGGGAAGCCGGTCGGGTCCGTAGGTGCTCTGTCCCTGGAAGGTCCCGAAGCTGCGTTCGAGCAGGTCGTCGATTCCGATGCGGAAGACGGTCAGCTCCGCCGTCGCCGAGCCCCGAATCCAGCTCGCCCCCAACTCGAGCGTGTAGCTGCGCTCCGGGCTCA
Source organism: Gemmatimonadota bacterium (assembly GCA_022822425.1). GTDB lineage: Bacteria > Gemmatimonadota > Gemmatimonadetes > Longimicrobiales > Gaopeijiaceae > BD2-11. Next base: position 13,196 of record JAJEBS010000328.1, read on the forward strand.
GATCCGGATTGGGCAGGGCGATGCCGCCGGGGACGTCGCCCACCAGGGTGAGATCGTAGATGTTGGGCGCGCGGAAGGCCTGGGCCGCCCGCGCCCTGAGCGACATCCCTTGGGCGGGATGGTAGACCACGCCGAGTTCGCCGGTGACGTTTCCGACCCGGGAGTCCACGTCGCCGCCGAAGGCGTCGCCG
>JAJEBS010000181.1 GCA_022822425.1 Gemmatimonadota bacterium
CCCGCGCGCTCAGGGACGAAGCCGGCAATCTCGCGCCTGACATCGACGGCTTGTCGGTGACGAACGAGACCGAGGCGGGGGAGGCGCCGGGTCGGCCGCGGGGCCTTACGGCGGAAGCTGACGGCGCCGCCGTGATCGAGCTGAACTGGCTTGCCCCGCTGAATCGCGGCAGCAGCGCGATCATCGGGTACTTGATCGAGGTGTCGGCGGATGGTGGCAGGACATGGTCGAGTCGAACACGGACCACCGGGAGCACGCCGACCCGTTATCGCCACACGGGTCTCACTGCGGGCACCAGGCGCCACTACAGGGTTTCCGCGATCAACTCCTTCGACACGGGAGCCCCCTCCGACATCGTCACCGCCACGACTAGAGAGCGCGTGCCGGACGCGCCGACGCGACTGACGGCCAAGGCCAGGGGGACGTCCGCCATCGCGTTGAGCTGGACGGCCCCCTCCAGCGGTTCAACTCCGATTACCGGCTACCGCATCGAGTGGTCTCGAACCGGAACCAGCCGCTGGACGGTGCTTGTAGCCGACACGGATTCGAGAGCCACGGAATACACCGACACCGATCTCAGCCCCGGCACAACCCGTTACTACCGCGTCGCGGCGATCAACAGGGAGGGCACGGGCCCCTGGTCGAACTTCGACAGCGCAACCACGGATGCCACCGTTCCGGGCGCGGCCAGAGGCCTCCGGGTGGTTCCGAGCGGGCTGGGCGGAAGCGACCAGTTGCTCCTCACGTGGACGCGCCCGGCGACGGACGGCGGGAGTGCGATCACCGGCTACCGGATCTGGAGGTCCCCCAACGGCGTCACCGGGTGGGTCATCCTCGTGGCCAGCACCGGCAGCACGGTCACCCGCTACCTGGACAGCGATCTCGCCCCCGGCACGACCCGGTTCTATCGCGTGGCCGCGCTCAACGCGCGTGGGCAGGGGGACTACACCGACCCGGTCCAAGGCACCACCAACGCCGCGCGGCCCGGACAGCCCCGGAACCTGCGCGCGCACGCCACCGGACCGACGAGCATCACTCTCGCCTGGGAGGCCCCGTCCAGCGACGGTGGGGAGCGGATCACCGGCTACACCATCCGGGCGCGCGGCCCCGGCGACGGAAACTGGATCACGATCCCTCGCAACACGGGTCCGCGGGAGACCACCTTCGAGCACACGGGCCTCCCGCCTGCGACCGTCTACCGCTATCAGGTGGCGGCGATCAACCGCGTAGGCACCGGCCAATGGTCGTTCGAGGCGCAGACGAGCACGCACCCCGATATTCCCGCAGCACCGACGGGGCTGACGGCCCGGCCGGTCGGCACCGCGCGCATCGACCTGTCGTGGAGTGCGCCCCGCAACACCGGCGGCGCCCCGATCTTCGGCTACCGGATCGAGGCCTCCGACGACGAGCGCAGGACCTGGCGGATCATCCGCCGCAACACGAACTCGAGGGGAACGACGTTCTCCGACGTGAACCTTCAGCCCGCAACCACGCGGCACTACCGCGTCGCGGCGATCAACGGCGCGGGGACCGGACCCTACTCGAACTTCACGAGCGCGACCACCGAAGCCACCGTGCCGGGCGCGCCCCGGAGTCTCGACGCGGAGCCCGACGGCACCTCGCGGATCGAGCTCTCCTGGCGTGCGCCCACGAGCGACGGCGGCACGCGCATCACCGGCTATCGGATCGAGGTGTCCGAAGACGGAGGCACCCGCTGGGACGACCTGGTGGCCAACTCGCACAACACGCGCACGACCCACATGCACACGGGGCTGGAGCCGGCCACCCGGCGGCACTACCGCGTCTCGGCGATCAACCGGGTGGGCGTGAGCCGGCCGTCGCGGGTGGCGAGCGCCATTACCGATGCCACCGTGCCCGACGCGCCCACCGGGCTGGTGGCCACTGCGGTCACGCCCACCCAGATCGACCTGTTCTGGGCCGCGCCCGCCTACGACGGCGGCGCAGCAGTTACCGGCTACGGCGTCGAGGTCTCGGAGGACGGCACCGCGTGGACGGATCTGGTGGTCAACACGGGGTCCAGGGCCACCGCCTTCTCGCACACCGGCCTGCTGCCGGGGAGCGAGCGGCACTACCGCGTCTCGGCGATCAACCGGGTGGGCGCCGGCGCGGCGTCGGCGAGCGCGTCGGCCCAGACCGACGACCCCATCGGGCGCGCGGGGCGGCTGAACACGCGCGTGCTGCCGCACGTGGCGTCCGCGATGACGTCGAGCACGGTCTCGGCGATCGCGCGCCGCGTCGATGCGGTGGCCAGCGGCATGGGCATGCAGCGGCGCGTGGAGACGAACGGACTCTCGTCGATGGCCGCGAGCCTGTCCACGCCGGGCGCTGGCGGCCTCGGCCTCGCGCAGGGCGACCAGGCCGGGCTGGCCGCCCTCTTCGGCGGCACCTCCTTTACGATGCCGTTCGGCGCCTCCGGTGCGCCGCAACAGTCCGCGACGGGCACGCAACTGGCGAGCTGGGGCGCGGGCGAGTACCACCACCTCGGCGAGCCCGGCGCGAGCGCGCTCGACTGGAAGGGCAACATGGTGAGCGCCCACGCCGGCATCGACGCGCGCGTGGGACCCGACATCCTCGCGGGTGTCGCGGGCTCGTATTCCTCGGGCAGCTTCGACTTCACCGACAAGACCGGCGCCAGTCCGGTGCGG
>JAJEBS010000119.1 GCA_022822425.1 Gemmatimonadota bacterium
GTCACCCTGAGGGACGGGCGCATCGCGTCGGACCGCCGGAACGGCGTCGGGTGATCCCCTTCTCGCTCAGGCTCGCGTGGCGGGAGGGCCGCGCCGGCATACGGCGCATCGGCGCCTACGCCGCCTCGGTGGCGCTCGGGGTCGCCGCGCTGGTGGCGGTGCACTCCTTCAGCGCCGACGTGATCCGCTCCATACGGGAGGAGTCGCAGCTCCTCCTGGGCGCCGACCTGCGCCTCACTTCCAACACGGTCATCTCCGACAGCGTGGGCGCCATCGCCGACTCGGTCGTGGCCGAGGGAGGGCGCCTCTCGCGGGTGACCGGGCTGGTGTCCATGGTGTACGCGCCCCGAAGCGGGACCACCCGGCTGAGCCAGGTAAGGGGGGTGGAAGGGGGCTTTCCGCTCTACGGGCGGGTGGAGACGGCGCCCCCGGGGATCTGGTCGCGGCTGGGCGAGCCCGGTGTCGCGATCGTGGACGAGGCGATCCCCATACAGCTGGGCGTGGGCGCGGGCGACACCCTGCAGGTGGGCACCTCCTCCTTCGTCATTCTGGGCACCGTGCGCGGCCTGCCGACCGACATCGGCTTCCAGAGCGCCATCGGGCCGCGGGTGTTCGTCGCGCGGAGCGATCTCGCCGCCAGCGGGCTGCTCGAGTTCGGCAGCGTCGCCCGCCACCACATCTACCTGCGCATGCCCGCGGGGGAGGACCCGGAGGACGTGGAGGACCGCCACTGGCGCTTCTTCCGCAACCAGGCCGTGACCTCGGTGACCGCCCAGGACCAGGCCCGGAGGCTCACCCGGGGCACGCGCGTGCTCGCCTGGTTCCTGAGGGTCGTGGGGCTGACGGCGCTGCTGCTCGGGGGCATCGGCGCCGCCAGCGCGATCCACGTGTACGTGAAGGAGAAGACGACGTCGGTCGCGGTGCTGCGGTGCATCGGCGCGCGCGAACGGAGCGTCTTCAACGCCTACCTCCTGCAGGCGCTGGCGCTCGGCCTGGTCGGCTCCGTCGCAGGGGTGGCGGGGGGGATCGGGCTGCAGCGCCTCCTGCCCCTGCTGATCACGGACGTGCTGCCCGTCACCGTGGAGGCGCGGGTGGACCGGACGGCCGTGGTCGCGGGGCTGGTGACGGGGATGGCGGCGGCCGCGCTGTTCGCGCTACTCCCGCTCCTCCGCATCCGCGGCATCGCCCCCCTCCAGGCCCTGCGCGCCGACTTCGAGCCGGAAGCCACGGCGCAATCGCGGCTGGATCGCGTGTTCGCGATCGGCGCTCTGGTCGGCGGGATGCTGCTGCTCAGCCTCTGGCAGGCCCCCGAGCCCGAGCACGCCCTCGGCTTCGCCGGCGGACTCAGCGCCGCCCTGCTGCTGCTCTACGGAACCGCGGTCGCGCTCACCCGCCTCACCCGGCGCTACTTCCCGGCGCGCGCGTCGTACGCCATCCGCCAGGGGGTCGCCAACCTCTTCCGGCCCCAGAACCAGACCGCGGCCGTAATGCTCGCGCTCGGCCTGGGCTCCTTCCTCATCACCACCGTGCTCGTGGTGGAGGCCAACCTGGATCGCGCCCTCTCGACCGACGCCGGCGAGAACCGGCCCAACCTGCTCTTCTTCGACGTCCAGCCCGACCAGCGGGACGGCGTGACCGAGCTGGTGGCGGAGGCGGGCGGCGGCCCGGTCGACCTGACCGCCGTGGTGCCGGCGCGCATCTCCAGCCTGAACGGCCGTCCGGCCGCGGAGATCCTGCGCGACCGCTCCGACGGCGGCCCGGCCCGCTGGGCGGTGCGGCGCCTCTACCGTAACACCTCGCGCGCCGAACTCGCCGACACGGAGGAGCTTGTGGCCGGCCGCTGGTGGGATGAGGGGGCGGCCACCGGCGGCGACAACGGCGCCGACCCGCCCGACGGCCTCTCGCTCGACGCCGACCTGGCCGACGACCTGAGGGTCGGGATCGGCGACCGGATCACCTGGGACGTCCAGGGCGTCCCCGTGACCACCACGGTGGAGAACCTCCGCCGCGTCGACTGGGAGCGCTTCGACATCAACTTCCTCGTGGTCGCCGAGCCGGGCGTCTTCGACCAGGCCCCGCGCAGCTACCTGGGCCTGGCACGAATCGTCGACCCCGAGGCCCGCGCGCGCATGCAGCGCAACCTGGTGCTCGGCCTCCCGAACGTCTCGGTGCTCGACCTGGCGCTCGTCCAGGAAGCCCTCGACACCATCCTCGGCCGGGTGGGCGGGGCCATCCGTTTCCTGGCCCTCTTCATCGCTCTCGCCGGCGTGGTCGTGCTGGTGGGCTCCCTCACCACTTCCCGCTATCAGAGGATGCGCGAGAGCGCCCTCCTTAAGACCCTTGGCGCGCGCCGCTCCCTCGTGCGCCAGGTCCTGCTCGCGGAGTACACCAGCCTGGGGGCGCTCGCCGCGCTGGCGGGCGGGCTCCTCGGCGTGTGCTCCGCGTGGGCGCTGGTCGAGTTCTTCTTCGAGCTCGACTTCCACCTGCCGGTCGGGCGTGTGGCGGCCGTCTGGCTGGTGGTGGTCGCGTTGACCGTGGTTACCGGGTTCGCAAACAGCCGGGGCGTCCTCCGCCGCACGCCGCTGGAGACCCTGCGGGAGGTGGCGGGGTAGGCGCTATCGCCAAGCCCCCGCCCCGGTCAACACAAACGCCCGGGAGCGGGATCGCGGTCGATCCCGGCTTTCCTACGCTCCCGCCCGCGCGTAAGCTCTCAGCCGTTCGCTCGCCGTCTCCAGGCTGGCGATGCGCTTGCAGAACACGAAGCGCACGTAGGTGCTGTCCCCGGCTTCCACGTTGAAAAAGCTCGATCCCGGCACCGGAATCACCCCCGCGTCGCGCGCCAGCGAGCGCGAGAAGGTGTCGTCGTCTTCGTCGGAGAGATCCGAGAAGTCGGCCATGATGTAGTACGCGCCTTCGGGAGCCGAACAGCGGAAGCCACCTTCGAGCAGACCCTCGTACAGGATTTCGCGCTTCGCCAGATAGCTCTGCTTGAGCTCGTCGTAGAACTCGGGCCCCAGCGCGTTCATCGCTGCCGCGACCCCCTCCTGCAGCGGGGCGGGCGCGCCCACCGTGAGGAAGTCGTGCACCTTGCGGATCTCGTCGGTGAGGTCGGCGGGGGCCACGATGGTGCCCAGCCGCCAGCCGGTCACGCTGTAGGTCTTGGACGCGCCGGAGACGGTGACCGTGCGCTCGCGCATGTCCGGGAGGGTGGCCAGCGGGATGTGCTCGCCCTCGTAGTAGATGTGCTCGTAGATCTCGTCGGTGAACGCCAGGATATCATGGCGCCGGCAGATGTCGGCGACCCCCTCCAGCTCCGCGCGGTCGAAGACGCGTCCGGTGGGATTGTTGGGCGTGTTGAGGATGATGGCGCGGGTGCGCGGGGTGACGACCGCCTCGAGCCGGGCCGGGTCCAGGCGGAACTCCGGCGGCTCCAGGCGATGGAACACGGGCGTGGCCTCGCACAGGATGGCATCCGGTCCGTAGTTCTCGTAGAACGGCTCCAGCACGATCACTTCGTCGCCCGGGTTGATGACCGCGAGCATGATGGACGCCATCGCCTCGGTGGCCCCGCAGGTGACGGTGATCTCGCGCTCGCCGTTCACTTCCATCCCGTACCACTCGCGGTACTTGCGCACCAGCGCGTCGCGGTAGCGCGGCGATCCCCAGGTGATCGCGTACTGGTTGATGTCGGTCTGGATGGCCTGGCAGGCGGCGTCCTTGATCACCTGGGGCGCCGGAAAGTCCGGGAACCCCTGGGCCAGATTCAGCGCCCCGCACTCCTGCGCGACGCGCGTCATCTCGCGGATGACGGACTCGGTGAAGAGGCGCGTCCGGCGCGCCGTGCGTGGCTTCTGGGTCATGGTGCCTGAGTGCTCGCTGGAGTGTGCCGGATCCGGTTCCCGTGGGGCGTCCCGTCCCGGCTTGGCGGGCACCCCTCCGCGCACATCGGCAGGAGCCTTCACGCGGCGACGCTGCAAGCTCTGTGGCGAGGGGTGGATGGGCAAGGGAGGAGGAAGCGATGCAATCGGAGATTGGCCAGCCGCGCGCCTGCTGCGGGGACCGGGCAAGAGGTTCCTTCACCGACTGACAATCTTGCAACTCAGGAATACCATACCGATATTGCAGACTTATGAACGCCATGATGATTCCCCGCAGCCTGCGGCCGAGTGTCGAGGAGCACCTCCGGATCTTTCCGGCCGTCGCCCTTCTGGGTCCCCGACAGGTCGGCAAGACCACGATGGCGCGGGCGATCGCCGATGCGCGTCCCGAGCCTGTTCGGGGCGCGCGCAAGCCCGGTCTCTACCTTGATCTCGAGAACCCGGCTCACCGGGAGAGGCTTGTCGACGCGCGCGGTTACCTGGGTTCGGTGCGGGACCGATTAGTAGTGCTCGACGAGATTCATCGCGTGCCCGAGCTGTTCCAGGAGCTTCGCGGGATCATCGACGAGCGCATCCGCGACGGCGAGCCGGCGGGCCACTTCCTCGTCCTCGGATCGGCCTCGATGGACCTCATGCGACAGTCGGGCGAAAGCCTGGCCGGACGCATCGGCTATCTGGCGCTCGACCCGCTGGATGTCCGCGAGGTCGGAGACGGCGAACTGACGCGCCTGTGGATCCGGGGTGGATTCCCTCGCAGCTTCCTCGCGCCGACGGACGGGGCGAGCACTCTCTGGCGCGAGAACTTCATCCGCACCTACCTCGAACGCGATATCCCCATGTTGGGTCCGCGCATTCCCGCAGAAACCCTGCGTCGATTCTGGACCATGCTCGCGCACTCGCAGGGCGGACTCTGGAACGCTGCCGCGCTGGCTCGCAGCCTCTCGGTCGACGGCAAGACCGTCGTGCGATACCTGGACCTCCTGGCCGACCTCCTCCTAGTGCGTCGCCTGCCGCCGTTTCACGCCAACGTCCGCAAGCGGCTTGTCAAGTCGCCCAAGGTCTATGTCCGCGACAGCGGGATCGTCCACACGCTCCTCGGACTCGATGACCGGCATGCCGTCGTGGGTCACCCGGTAGCGGGAGCGAGCTGGGAGGGCTTCGCGATCGAAACCCTCATTCGGGCGGCTCCGGGGCGCACCCGCGCCAGCTTCTACCGGACCGCAACCGGCACCGAAATCGATCTCGTCCTGGAGTTGCCCGGCGGCGGGGTCTGGGCGACCGAGGTCAAGCGCGGGCTCGTGGGCGTCCCCGGCCGGCGCCTTCGCATCGCCCTGGACGACGTCAGGCCGGACGAGGCGTTTCTCGTGTACGGCGGTGAGGAGCGCTACCCGGCGAAGGGCGGCGTCGAGGCCATCGGGCTGCGTGAACTGGCGGAGGAACTGGCTGCCTTGAGCTGAGGACACGACAGTCGCCGTCGCAGGCTCGCAGGCAGCACGCTTGACCCTCCGGGCGGCGGTCGATCCCACAGCCGGGTTTCGGCTACCCCGCCGGCGCGCACATTGGGCGAAGCACGATTCGCCCGCCCGCTTGCAGCCCCGAACCCGCTCCGGGCATATTGCCACCACCCCGCCGGGGCGTCGGGAGCGTCCCGTCCAACCGGCGCGGCAGCGGGTCCGCCAGCCGGATCCCGTCACTCCTGCGGCAGGTCGGGGAACATGTACGCACCACGTATCGCACGGACTCGGGAGGGGGCTCGCCAGGTCGCAGCTCTCGCGCTCTTTCTCATCGCTTTCTCTTTCGGCGGCACGGCGGCCGCGGCGCAGCAGACGCCGTTCGGCGTCGACGACGCCATCAACCTCACGCGGGTGTCCGACCCCCGGATGTCACCGGATGGGGAACGGGTGCTGTTCTCGCGCTCGGAACTGGACTGGGACGAGAACGAACGCACCACCTCGCTCTGGATCGTGAACGCGGACGGCACGGATGCCCGCCGCTTCACCGGCGAGGACGGAGACTCCGGCGCGCGTTGGTCCCCGGACGGCCGCTGGGTGGCGTTCCTGCGTTCGAGCGGCGACGGGGAGGAGCGCAGGCGGCAGGTATTCCTCATCCGCACGGACGGCGGGGAGGCGCGGGCGCTGACCGGGCATCCCACTTCGGTGCGCTCGTTCGAGTGGGGCGATGCGGGCTCCATCTTCTTCCTCGCCAACGACTCGCTTCCGGACGAGGAGGAGGAACGCCGCGAGGACGGCTACGACGCCATCTTCGTCGACGAGGCGCCCAACGGGCAGACGCGCGGCGAGTGGTCGAGCATCTGGATGATCGCCCTGGACTCGGAGGACTCCGAGGATGAGGGGGGCTCCGAGGCGCGCCGGCTCACCACCGGCAACCTGCGCATCGGCCAGTTCGCGGTCGCGCCCGGGGCGGAGCGCGTCGCCTACACCTACCGCCACGAGAACAAGCGCAACGACGGCTATCTCTCCGAGATCGCGCTGCTCGACGTGGCCACGGGCGAGGTCCGCGACCTGACCGACAACGAGGCGCCCGAGAGTTCGCTGGCCTGGTCTCCCGACGGGACCCGGCTCGCCTTCGGTGCTCCCGACCTCGAGACCTGGGAGCTCGACCAGGGCAACCTGTACGTCATGGATGTCGAGAGCGGCGACGTGCGCCAGATGGCGCCGGACATGACGGTGGACATCCGGGGCACGCCCCAGTGGCATCCCTCCGGAGACGCCTTCTACTTCGCGGGGCTCGACCGGACGGTCGCCCACCTGTACCGGCTTGACGCCGAATCGGGAGCGCTGGAGGCGGTTTCCTCGGGGGACGGCATCCTCTCCGCGCCCAGCTTCTCGACGGACTTCACCCGCTACGCCTTCACGCACAACACGCCCACCGCCCCGGGCGACATCTATTCCGCGGGGATGGACGGCGGCGCCCCCACCCGCCTCACCGAGGCCAACCCATGGATGACGGAGCGCCAACTGGCCGAGCCCGAGGTCGTCCAGTGGACCAGCCGCGACGGGCTCCCGATCGAGGGCATCCTCTACCGCAGCCTCAACCCCGACGCCCAGTCGCTGGTGCTCGAGATCCACGGCGGGCCGGCGGGGGTCTTCACCCGCGGCTTCGACGCCGACGCGCAGATTCTCGCCGCAGCCGGCTACTCCATCATCCAGCCCAACGTGCGCGGCTCCTCCGGCTACGGCGACGAGCTCCTGCGCGGCAACATGAACGACATCGGGGGCGGGGACTACGACGACGTCATGACCGGAGTCGACCACGTGCTGGGGACCGGAGTCGGCCATCCCGACTCGCTGTCCGTGAAGGGCTGGAGCTACGGCGGCATCCTGGGCGGCTGGACCATCACCCAGACCGATCGCTTCAAGGCCGCGAGCCTGGGGGCGATGGTGTCGGACTGGCAGAGCGAGTTCGGCACCGGCTTCCACTTCGACGTCCTGCGCTGGTACCTGGGCGGCGACCCGTGGTCGAATCGGAACCACTGGCTCGAGCGCTCCGCCTACTCCCACCTCGACCAGGTCACCACCCCGACCATCCTCTTCCACGGGGAGCGCGACCAGACGGACACCATGGCGCAGTCGATGAACTTCTTCGCGGGGCTGACGCATCTCGGCGTCGAGAGCCGCTTCATCCTCTTCCCGCGCGAGGGCCACGGCATCAGCGAGCCCCGGCACCACCGCACGCGCCTGGTCGAGGAGCTGCGCTGGCTCGAGCTGTACGTGCGCGGCAACTCGGACTGGGAGGCCCCGGAACGTCCCGACGAAGAAGGGAAGCCACGTCCCGTGACGGATGATTGAGCCAGTATACAGTAGATGACAGTAGAGTTATCAGCAGATGTCAGCAGTATTGTCTCCCGCTCTCCCGCGCCGAGTAGAGGTACCCCGATGTTTCGCATGAGATGGATTAATCCGACGTTCCTTCTGGCAACGATTGTCAGCAGCCTGCCGGCGAGCGCCCAGAGCGTCGCGCCCGAGCACTTCTCCGTGATGCAGGCCCGTCCCATCGGGCCCGCGGGGATGAGCGGACGCGTATCCGACGTCGAGGTGGTGCTCTCGAACCGGAACGTCATCTACGTCGGTTCCGCGAGCGGAGGGGTGTGGAAGTCCGACGACGGGGGCCACGTCTGGCGGCCCGTCTTCGACGACCAGCCCGTGGGCAGCATCGGTGCCGTGACCGTCTTCCAGCCCAATCCGGAGATCGTCTGGGCGGGCACCGGGGAAGGGAATCCGCGCAACAGCGCCGGGGTCGGCAACGGCATCTACAAGAGCACCGACGGGGGCGAGAGCTGGGCCCACATGGGACTCGAGGACTCGGGGAAGATCCACCGCGTGCTCACGCATCCGTCCGATCCCGACATCGCGTATGTCGCGGCGCTCGGGCCGACCTGGCGAACGGGCGGCGAGCGCGGGGTCTACCGCACGCGCGACGGGGGCGAGAGCTGGGAGGCGGTCCTGCAGTCGAACGAGCGCAGCGGCGCGGGCGAGCTGATCATGGATCCGGCCAACCCGGACAAGCTCTTCGCGGCGCTCTGGGAGCATCAGCGCTGGCCCTGGGCCTTCGAGTCGGGCGGGCCCGGAAGCGGGCTGCACGTCACCCGCGACGGCGGCGACACGTGGACACAGCTCACCGAGGAGGACGGGCTGCCGCCCGGCGAGCTCGGCCGCATCGGGCTCGCGATCCCGGCGGAGCATCCTTCGGTGGTATACGCCCTGGTGGAGGCCGAGCGGAGCGAGTTGCTGCGCTCCGATGACGGCGGCCGCAGCTGGAGGACCATCTCCGATGCGCCCGGGGTGGCGCCCCGGCCCTTCTACTACGCGGATCTGCGCGCCCACCCGTCCAACGAGAACCGCATCTATTCGCTCCATGGAGCGGTGACGGTGTCCGAGGACGCGGGCCGCACCTTCACCACCGTCGTGCCCAGCGCCATCATCCACGGCGACATCCACGAGCTCTGGATCGATCCCGACGACCCGAGCCGGATGATCCTGGGCAACGACGGCGGCATCGCCTTCACGTACGACCGCGGGCGGTACTGGCGGTTCGTGGAGAACCTCCCGCTGGCCCAGTTCTACCACATCGAAGTCGACGACGAGATCCCGTTCAACGTCTACGGAGGGCTACAGGACAACGGCTCATGGTGGGGGCCTTCGGATGTCTGGGGGGGACGCGGGGTCATGAACGCGCACTGGCACCGGGTGGTGAGCGGCGACGGCTTCGTGGCGGCGCCGGATCCGAGCGATCCGCGCTACGGCTATTCGTCTTCACAGCGCGGCAACCTCCAGCGCTTCGACCGTGTCACGGGCCAGCGCAAAGCCATCCGCCCCGCGCATCCGGAGGGCGAAACGCTCCGCTTCCACTGGAACGCGGCCTTCGCCACCGACCCCTTCGACTCGACCACCATCTACATCGGCAGCCAGTTCGTGCACCGGAGTCGGGACCAGGGCTCGAGCTGGGAGATCATCTCGGGCGACCTGACCACCAACGACCGGTCCAAGCAGCAGGCCCACCTGAGCGGCGGGCTCACCATCGACGCCTCGGGCGCCGAGGAACACACGACGCTCCTGACCATCGCGCCCAGCGCGCTCGAGGAGGGGCTGATCTGGGTGGGGAGCGACGACGGACGGGTGCACGTAACCCGCGACGGGGGCGGTTCGTGGGCCAGCCTCGAGGCCAACGTGCCGGGTGTGCCCGAAGCCACCTGGATCCCGCACATCGAGCCCGGCAAGCACGATCCCGCCACCGCCTACATGGTCTACGACGACCATCGGCGCGGGAACTGGACGCCCTACGTCTACCGCACCGGGAATTACGGAGCGTCGTGGCAGTCCATCGCGACCGACGACATCTTCGGCTTCGTGCACGTGATCGAGGAGGACCCGGAGGAGCCCAACCTGCTCTTCGTGGGGACGGAGTTCGGGCTGTACGTGAGCCTCGACCGGGGGGCGAGCTGGTGGAAGCATCCCGGCGTGCCACCGACTCCGGTGCGCGACATCGTGGTGCACCCGCGCGACGGCGATCTGGCGCTGGGGACGCACGGGCGCGCGGCGCTGGTGGTCGACGACGTGCGTCCGCTGCGGGCGCTGGCGGCCGATCCGACGGTGGCCGCGCGGCCGGTGGAGGTCATGCCGGTAGCGCCGGTGCGCCAGCACACCCAGTCGGAGGGGATGGGGCTCACGGGATACCGCTCGGTCGGCCACACCATGTTCATCGGGCCCCGGCGGCCGTACGGTGCCCTGGTTCACTACTGGCTGGCGCCCGGCGAGATGGTGGCGGGCGCCGAGGTGCAGATCGCCGACGGGGGTGGGGCGGTGGTGCGGACCCTCACGGGCACGACCGACCCGGGCCTCAACCGGGTGGTGTGGGACCTGCGCGACGAGACCGCAGGCGGCGGCATCGAGGTGATGCCCGGCACCTACTCGGTGCGGGTGAACGCCGGTCCCGGCTCGGCGGCGCAGACGCTCGAGGTGCTCCCCGACCACCGCTTCCCGTACAATCCGGAGGCGCGCGCGGCCAAGATCGCGGCGCGCAGGGAGGCGGCCGGCTGGATGACCACGGCGAACGAGGCACAGGACCGCCTGGAGCGCGCCCTCGACGGGCTGGACGTGGTGCTCGCCACCCTGGCCGACGACGACGCCCTGAGCAGCGAGGGCCGCACCGTGTCCGAGGTCGTGCGCGGGCTGCTGGAGCTCCACTTCACCGGCCCCGAGTGCCAGGGCGGATGCGGCGGTCAGGCGACGGTGCGCCACGTGCAGGCCGCCGCCGGCCCGCTCGCCAGCTCCTGGGACGCCCCCACGCCCAACGAGCTTCAGGGGATGAACAACGGCCTGACGGCGCTCCAGACCATCCTGAACGACGTCAATGCCGTATTCCAGGGCGACGTGGCGCGCTTCCGCCAGCGGCTGGAGGCGGTCGGCTTCACGCTGTTCCCGCCGGAGGGGCCGCTGAGGCTGATGCGGTAGGGGGGATGGGGTCCCGGGAAGTTCCGCCGGCCCGCGGCGCGTTTATCGCGGCACCATCCCCATCACCCGGCCTCGGCGGTCCATCTCGAACTCGCAGCAGGCGAGCAGCCGCCGCTTCAGCTCCGCGCGTGCCCGCTGGACACGCGATTTCATGCCCGAGACGGTGAGCCCGAGGCGGTGGGCGGCCTCTGCCTGGCTGAGGCCCTGGAACGAGGTGAGGAGGAGGGCTTCCGCCTGTTTCGGCGACAGATCGAGGATGAATGGCATCAGGCACGCTTCGATTCGTCGCCGCTCCGCTTGCTGCTCCTTCGCAGTCGCGGCGGGAGCCGGGGATGCGGCCTCGGCTTGAGCCTGCAACAGGGCCCGCGACTCGACGGCACGCCGCCGGTAGTGATCCGTGATGGTGTTGGCGGCGACCCGGTAGGCCCAGGCGAGAGGGTTGCGGGCCTGTTCCAGGCGCTCCCTGTTCCGAAGCAGCCGCAGCAGGATGTCGCCGGTCACGTCGTCGGTCCAGGCCGGGTCGACCCGGCCGGCCACGTAGCTGCGCAGCCGGCTCTGGAACTCGGACCAGCGCAGTCCCTCATCGTCATCGCCTGCCGCGCTCGACAGACGGTTCCTGCCGTGGGATCGGCCGCCCGGGCTCGTTCCGTCAGGAATCACAACAGACAGGCGCGGAGGTTACGGTTGAGCCGGCAGTGGCGACAATGGCCGCTTCCGCCGCTTGCCCATCGCAACAGGCCTCGGCCGGGACGACTTCCGGAGCATCGTCCGTGATCACGTACCATTCCCAGCGCAGTCCCTGAGGTTCGTCGGACCAGACCTTGGTCTGCTCGGCGTGGCAGCAGACGGCCTGCTCCTCGCTTTCGGTGAGGATGTCGGCCGCTTCCAGACGCGCACCCGCCTCCCGCACAAGGGCGACGTCGAATACCTCTACGCCGAGGTGGTTGATGCGCTCCGGCGCGTCGGGATTCTCGAAGAGCACGAGCTTCAGCGGCGGCTCGTCGAGGGCGAAGTTGGCGTATCCGGGCCGGCGCTTGTGGGGCGCTGCGTTGAAGAGCCTGCCGTAGTAGTCGATGGCTTCGTCGATGTCGCGCACGTTGAGGGCGAGCTGGATTCGCATGGTGTGTTCTCCCCGGGGTCGTGTCGGCGATGGCGCGGTGCGGTGCCGCGCCCGCTCGCCGGTTGGCTTCTGACTGAATAGACGCACGAGCCGGCGAAAGGACGCAACCGGCCGGCGGAAGCCCCGGCGGCCGACACCCGGTGGACGACACTCCGTGGCGGAAGGCGGCGCGCCGCGGTAGGCTTGGGAGTCCCTCAGAGAACCTGGACGCGGGATCGGCGCACCAGATCCCCGGATCCTTCGCCACATCTCCGCAAGCGACTCCGCATGGCCCGAATCTCCCGCCGCGCCTGGAGCACCCTCGCCCTGTTGGCGGTGGCCGAACTCATGGGGATGTCGCTCTGGTTCACCGCCAGCGCCCTGTCGCCCGAGCTGGCCGCGCAGTGGGGGCTGAGCGAGGCGCAGGCGGGGTGGCTGACCACGGTCGTGCAACTTGGGTTCGTGGCGGGGACGGCGGTCGCGGCTTTCCTCAACCTCGCGGACATCTTTCCGGCGGCCCGTTACTTCTGCGTGTCGGCGCTGCTGGGGGCGGGCGTGAACGCGCTTGTGCTCGTCGCCCCGGGCTACGATTCGGCCCTGGTCCTGCGTTTCCTCACGGGTTTCTTCCTGGCCGGCGTCTATCCGCCGGCGATGAAGATGATCGCGACCTGGTTCCGGGACGCGCGCGGCTTCGCCATCGGCACCATCGTGGGGGCGCTGACGGTGGGAAAGGCGGTTCCGTATCTGCTGACGTCGGTCGAGGGCGGGGGCGCGGCGCTCGTGCTCGCGGGCGCGTCGCTGGCCTGCGCGGCGAGCGGACTCCTCGTGCTGGGGACGTATCGCGACGGGCCCTACGGCTTCGAGCGCCGTCCCTTCTCGTGGCAGCTGGCCGGGGTGGTGCTCCGCCACCGCGAGACCCGGCTCGCCATCGCGGGCTACCTGGGGCACATGTGGGAACTCTACCCGATGTGGGCGACGATCACGCTGTTCTTCGGGGACTACTTCGCGGGCGGCGGCCTCGCCGGCGGGAGTGGACTCTCCGCCGCCGCCCTGGCGGGGGTTGCCGGGTTCGGCGCGATCGCCATCGGTGGAGTGGGAGCGGTGTTGGCGGGCACCTGGGCCGACCGCCTCGGCCGCGAGCGGGTGACGATCTGGTCGATGGCGGTGAGCGGGGCCTGCGCGGCCGTGATGGGCTGGCTGCTCGCCGCCCCGCTCTGGCTGCTGGTGGTGGTCGCGGGGGTGTGGGGGTTCGCGGTGGTCGCCGACAGTGCACAATTCAGTGCGGTGGTCACCGAGGTCGCGCCCCGGCACGCCGTCGGCACTGCGCTCACCCTGCAGACATCGCTCGGCTTCCTGCTCACCGCCGCCACGATCTGGATGACCGTCGAACTTGAGATCCGGTTCGGCTGGCGCGTTGCCTTCGGAGCCTTGGCGTTGGGTCCGTGGGCGGGTATCGTGGCGATGCGTCGACTGCAACGGCTGCGCACGGACGAGTCGCGGCGGTGAAGCCGCCCGTCGAGCGCCTCGACGAATCTGCACAGGCTCCTCATCATTTGCACACGGAGAACGCAATGAAGAATCCCCCCGAAGGCTGGCCCAGAATCACGCCCGCCGTGTTCTACGATGACGCCGCAGCCGCGATCGACTGGCTGACCCGAGCCTTCGGATTCACGGTTCGCGTACGCGTGGAGAACGACGACGGACAGATCGTCCACTCGCAGCTTGCCATGAACGGCGGCCTCATCATGGTGGGGCAGGCGGGCCTGACGCCCGGCCGCACGTATCCCCGCTCTCCGCAGGCCGCCGGGGGAGCCAACACGCAGGCGCTGTGCGTCTTTGTGGACAATGTCGACGCCCACTGTGAGCACGCTCGCGAGGCCGGCGCCAAAATCACGACCGAGCCGGCGACCCAGGACTACGGCGAAGGCTACTGGACGGAACGCACCTACGAAGCCCGCGACCCCGAGGGACATCACTGGTGGTTCCTGCAGCGCCTGTGAGAGCGGCGGGCCTCTAAAGAGGTTTCCGCGTGTGTCTCCCCGCGGGCGGCTATGCCGTCTCCCCCCGTGATCGCTACAACGTCTCCTCCACGGCTTCCCGCGCCCGCGCCTCGATCGCCCAGGGAACATCCGAGTCCCGATACAGGGCGGCCCCGTTGGAGAGAGACCTCGAGCAGACCGGTGAAGAAGTCGCCCGAGCGAGGGCAGGGGTCGCCTGAGCGCCGGCACGAATCACCGGTGCGGCTGCATCCGGGACATCCGCGAGCGCCCGCCCTTTGCGGGTGAAGAACAACGCCAGACCGGCGCGGTCCGTGCATACCCTGACCCGCCCCTCGTGCACGGCTCTGTGATGACGCCGGCACAGGAGCAGCAGGTTACTCAGGCTGGTCTCGCCCCCGTCGGCCCAGTGCCTGACGTGATGGGCTTCGGTGAAGCGGCTGGCGCACCCCGGGAAGCGGCAGCCACGGTCACGCTCCTCCAGGGCGCGGCGGATGTGCGGCGGGATCGTGCGCGTCCTTCGGCCGACGCTCAGCACCGGTCGGCTGGCGATTGGCTTGAGGGATCCCATGTCACTCGCCGTCTGCGCCTTGCCGCGCATCGAGTCGACCGTGCCCGACATCTCGCCGGTCGTGTCATCCATCCTTTCAGCCTTGTCGTGCATCATCTCGGCCACGCCGTGCACCATTTCGACTGTCGCCGCGTCACAGGCCATGCGCCGCGAAGTTTCCGCGGAGACGCGAACGCCGTCGAGGTCCGATCGGCCGGGCTCGCCGTGTTCGGCCAGCGTCGCGGCTTCCGTATGGATGACGACCT
The DNA here is from genome assembly GCA_022822425.1 of Gemmatimonadota bacterium. GTDB lineage: Bacteria > Gemmatimonadota > Gemmatimonadetes > Longimicrobiales > Gaopeijiaceae > BD2-11. The sequence continues at coordinate 14,762 of JAJEBS010000119.1, forward strand.
GATACCGCTCCGCGCGCGTACCCGATTCGTCCGGACCGTCTTCGGAATTTTCGCCGAACCCCGCCGCCAGCGCCCGCTCGGCCACGAGCCCGATGGCATCCGCCCATCGCTGCGTGGGCTTGGGAATCCTCTCCCGAATCCGGTCTTCCCCGGGGGCCACTCCTTCTCCGGGTTTATCCTGCTCCACATCTTTTCCGCCAGTCGCCTCTCGCCGATACAGTGCATCCGCCGCGGCCTCGATGGCGCGCATCAGCATCGCCCCAACCTCCGGCTCGAGCCGACCCCTGACCGCGTACATCCCGTCCCCGTCCACGAAGACCGAAAGAGCCCGGTTGCGGTGCCGCACCTGCTCCGCCGTCAATTCTCCCTCACGGGACAGCTGCTTCCACATTCGCACCCTCTGCTCCAGCCGGGCCGCCGACGCCGCGCGCGCGAACTCCAGAAGCGTTTCTTCACTCTCCGCGGTGGCCACGCGCGTGATCGCGCGGACCTTCGCATAGGAGAGCTGGCCGCTCCTGAGGGCTTCAGAGGTTCGCGGCAGATTCTCCAGCGCCCGCGCTGCCCGAACCCGCTCGCGCGCCGGCCCGATCTTCATGCCGGTCCGCCAAGCGAGCCACTCGGCACAGGACGAGAACTCGTCCTTCCACCCGCCCCGGCGGTCGAAGTCCGCGAGTAGCGCCATCATCCTGCCCTCGGCTGCATTGATGCGGGCTGCAAGGTCCGCGATTCGCTCACCCAGTTGGCGGAGTTCGTCGTCTTTATCAGATGAACTCTCGGTTTCGGCGGCCCCTCTACGCTCGCGCCCGTCTTCCTCGCGGGCTGTTGCGGCAATAATCATTATCATTACTCCTGGGAACATGGGATGCCCGGTTCGCACGATTAAATATAAGGGCAGCATATTCGACTCTCTCAAATGCTCCAGGAGGCGAAACGTCAGGGCTGCGGGTCATTCAGGGAGGAGAATGCTGACAAACGCTTTCGAAGGGCCACCCAGGCGCGCCTGAACACCTTTCCACTACAGATCTCGGGCTCTATCGACGCCTGGTCCCGAAATCCGTCAATAGCAGAATGGGGCTATCAGATGTAAATTCGGGACATCCCCGCCTGTTCTCCCCTGACTGGGACCGGAGCGTTGTCAGGAAACTGCGGGCGCAGCGCCTTGATCGAGTGCCGGAACGTTTCCGCGGGAACTTTTTCCGCGTCGCGGCGGGCTGCGCCGAATCGCCATCCGCCGCAAACCGCCGTCACCAACCGAGCGTCTGCCGGTCACTTCGACGCCCCGGATCAGGTCTCGGGCGTATGCCCGGCTCGGGGACCGGTTTCTTGTGGCGGAGATTCCGGCCAATGCGGCTCGTATTCGCGCACCGGGCCTGTGGCGGAGATTCCGGCCAAAGCGACTCGCATTCCCGGACCGGGCCCATAGCGGAGGTTCCGGCCAATGCGAGGCGGGTCCGGTGGATGCACCCTCCCGCGCCCGCGCTCACTCTACCGCCACCCCTCCGGGCGCCACCCGCTTCTCCGCGATGCCGAGGGCCCCGTCGACCAGCAGCGCCAGCGCGGCGGCCGGGATTGCCCCCGACAGGATCATGCGTGTGTCCGAGAGAGCCAGCCCGGCGACGATCGGGTCGCCGAGTCCGCCGGCGCCGATGAACGCGGCGATGGTGGCGGTGCCGACGTTGATCACCGCCGCGGTGCGGAGGCCCGCCATGATCACCGGAGCCGCGAGCGGTAGCCGCACGTGCCTGAGCAGCTGCGCGGGGGTCATGCCCAGTGCGCGCGCGGCGTCCACGGCCGCGGGGTTGGCGTCGCGCACGCCGGTGTAGGTATTGCGCAGGATCGGGAAGAGGGAGTAGAGGAAGAGCGCGACCACCGCCGGCACGACCCCGATCCCGAGCGCCGGGATCATGAAGGCGAGCAAGGCGAGGCTGGGGATGGTCTGTACCACGCCGATGCCGCGGATCACGCCTTCCGCTCCTTGCGCGAACCGCACCAGCAGCAGCCCGGCGGGAATGGCGAGCAGCGCGGCGGCCCCCAGGGAGACGATCACCAGGACGATGTGCCGGCGGGCGTGGCCGAGGAGATCGGTGCGGTTTCGCCACATGTAGGTCACGAAGCCGACGACCGGGGTCTGGACGGACTCGGCGGACGCAGTCGATCCCCGACCCGCCGCCCGAGCCGCGGCCGACTCCGCCGGATCCGGTTCCGCCGTTTCTCCGCCATCGGAGATCACGAGCCCCAGCTCCACCAGCGCATCGCGGGCGATGTCGGTCACGGGATCGCCATCCGATTCGGCCCGCCGGTTCCACTCCCGCACGCGCTCCACCTCGAGTAGCCCCGAGAGTTCGCTGAGCGCGGCGATGGCGTCGGGCCGCCGGCGCCAGAAATCCCCGTTGACGAGCCCGGCGGCCTCGTAGGGCGGGAAGAACCCTCGGTCGTCCTCGAGCACCACCAGGTCGTAGCGCGCGATCAGTCCATCGGTCGAGTACCCGTCGATGACGTCGACTCCGGACTCGACCAGCGCCTCGTACTTGACGGCCTGGAGCAGCGGCAGGACCTCGGCTGCGTCGAAACCATAGGCGGCACGCAGTCCCGGCAGCCCATCCGAGCGCCCGATGAAGTCCGGCGTGAAGCCCGCCCGGAGCCCGCCGGCCTCGCGCGCAAGATCGCTCAGCGTCGCGAGCCGCAACTCCGCCGCGGTCTCGCGGCGCACGGCGATGGCATAGGTGTTTTCGAACCCCAGAGGCGCCAGCCAGCGCGCGTCCCATCGCTCGCGGAAGGTCGCCGCCACATGGCGGTAGACACCGTCGGCGTCGGCCTGCATTTCCTCTCCGAGGATGGCCGCGAGTGCGGTGCCCGTGTACTCGGGGTAGATGTCGATGGCTCCTTCGCGCAGCGCTCCGAAGGCGATTTCGGTGGCCCCGAGGCCGAAGCGGCGGTCGACCGCGATGCCGCGCGCCTCCAGGAGCTGCGCGAAGATCTCTGCCAGAACGTAGGACTCGGCGAAGGGCTTGGAGGCGATGATGACGGGAGCAGGATCGTCCCGGGTCGATTGGATCGCCCGGACGGCCGATGTCGACATGCCGGCGGATGACCCGCGCAGGCCCGTGAGTGACCCGGCCGGGCCGGCGGATGACCCGGGCGGGCTGGCGAGCGACGCGGGCTGACCCGTGATCGACACCAGAGGGGCCAGGTCGGGCGCTGGCGACGCCTCGCGGGCTAACGTCGCCGTCGGCTCTGATGTCGGGCGCGCGGGCGCGGCCCATATGATCGCGACAACCAGGGAGACCAGCAGTGGTACCCGTCCCATTCTCAGCCCACCCCCGCCCGCTCGAGCAGCTCTGCTACGTACCCATGCGCGGGGGCGTCGAGCAACGCCTGCGGCCGACCCACCTGCATGAGCGCGCCGCCTTTCATGACCGCGATCCGATCCGCGAGCTCCACGGCCTCGTGGAGGTCATGAGTCACGAGCAGCGCCGTAACCCCCATCTCCGTGCGCAGTTGGTGGAAGCCCCGTCGCAGTTCGCTGCGCGTGATGGCGTCCAGGGCGCCGAAGGGCTCGTCCAGCAGGATGATCTCCGGGCTTCCGGCGAGAGAGCGCGCGATCGCCACGCGCTGGCGCTGGCCGCCCGAAAGATCCCTGGGCCACCGATTCCCGAAGCGCGCCGGGGGCAATCCCACCCGATCCAGCGCTCCTCGGGCCCGCTCCTCGGCATCCGCTTCGTCCCGCAGCCAGGGAACCAGCGCGACGTTGCGGAGCACCGACCAGTGCGGCATCAGCCCGCCGTCCTGCTGCACATATCCGATGCCACGCCGCAGGACCACGGGGTCGAACGACTCAATGGGACGGCCGCCGATTTCCACGGAGCCGGTGTCCGGCCTGACCATGGCGTTGAAGCAGCGGAGCAGCGTGGTCTTCCCGGAGCCGCTTTCGCCAACCAGCGCCACACACGAGCTTCGCGCCACCTCCAGCGAAACCCGGTCGAGCGCGATGGTCGGGCCGTATCGTTTGACGACGTCGTGGACGCGCAATGCCGGATCCGATTGCATGGTCAAGCGCCGGTTACCGCAGGTTGCGGGTCGCATCCGGCATCAACTTGCATTCGCGCCCGGCAACCGCACCTTATGGTGCGGCGCGGTCCCGGATCAATCGAGCGATGTCCCAACCGCGGATCGAAGGGGTTGCATTCATCAAGAGGGCCGTATCCATCAAGCGGGCCATATCCATCAAAGGGGTTGCATCCCATCGCGCGCATCCTCCCTGACACGGGGCGCTCCATGGTAGCCGGAAAACGAGGTCCGGGACAATGACGGCGCCCGCCCTCCAACCTCGGGCGCTGTGCGCCCGGCTGCGCGAAGCCCGCGAGCGCACCCTCGAGCTGGTCGCGCCGCTGACCGACGCCGATGTGACGCGCCAGCACAGTCCGCTCATGTCGCCCATCGTATGGGATCTGGGCCACATCGCGCACTTCGAGGAGGTGTGGCTGCTCGAGAACATCGACGGCGAGGGCTCGGGGACGGAGGGGCTGCGCGGCATCTACGACGCGTTCCGGCATCCGCGGGCCACGCGCGACCGGCTGCCGCTCCCGGATCGGGCGGCCTGTCTCGACTACCTGGCCGACGTGCGCCGCGCCGTGCTCCGCAAGCTGGAGAGGATCGACGCGCCCACGGAAACCCCGCTCCTCCGCGGTGGCTACGTCTTCAACATGGTGCTCCAGCACGAGTACCAGCACAACGAGACCATCCTGCAGACGCTGCAGTTGATGGAGGGAGAGCGGTACCCAGGACCCCTGGGGAAGCGCTGTGGGGCGGCTGCGGGCGATGGGGTCGAGCGAGGCGAGGCGAGCGTTGGGCCAACGGCGGATCGGCGCGGGCCTCGGACAGGACGGCTGGCGCCGAAGGCGACGGGCCAGGCAGATGAGCCCCACGCCGGCGCCATGGCCCACTTCCCGGGCGGCGACGTCTTCATCGGCACCGACGACGGGACGCAGGCCTACGACAACGAGCGGCCGCGCACCCGTCTGCGGGTGGAGCCCTTCCGTATCGACCGCCATCCCGTCGACAACGCCGCCTTCATGAGCTTCATCGCGGCGGGCGGCTACCGGACCGATGGGCACTGGAGCGGAGCCGGGCTCGCCTGGCGCGCCGCCGAGCGTGCCGAAGCCCCCCTCTTCTGGTTTCGGCGGGATGGGGCGTGGTGGACCCGAACGCTGGGGCGCGAAGCCCCGGTCGATCCCGCGCTTCCGGTGTGCCATGTCTCGTGGTACGAGGCCGACGCGTTCGCGCGCTGGGCCGGCAGGCGGCTGCCCACCGAGGCGGAGTGGGAGGTCGCCGCCGGCTGGGATCCGGCCCGGAAGCACGCGTTCCTGTACCCATGGGGCGATGAACCCGCCACGCCAACGCGCGCCAACCTGGATGCCGTCCACCCCGGACCGGCTCCCGCGGGGAGCCATCCCGGCAACCTCTCGCCGCTCGGCTGCTACGGCATGATCGGCGACGTCTGGGAATGGACGTCGTCCCACTTCCGCCCCTATCCCGGATTCGAGGCCTTCCCCTACCCGGAATATTCGGAGGTCTTCTTCGGGGACGAGTACCGCGTACTGCGCGGCGGATCCTGGGCGACGCGGCCGGGCGCCATCCGCAACACTTTCCGCAACTGGGATTATCCGCAGCGCAGACAGATCTTCTCGGGGTTCAGGTGCGCGAGCGACGCGAGGAACTGAGCGACCTGGCGCGCGGTCTGGCGCGCACGCCGAAGACGGTCTCGTCGCGCTACTTCTACGACGAGCGCGGATCGGAGCTCTTCGAGGCCATCACCCGTCTCCCCGAGTACTACCTCACCCGCGCGGAGCGGGGTCTGCTGACGCGCATCGTGCCGACGCTCGTCGAGGAGGTGCGCCCGCGTGCGCTGGTCGAACTCGGGGCGGGGAGCGCGCGCAAGACGCGGATCCTGCTGGGCGCGATGACCGAGGGCGGGCGGGCCGCCGTCTACGTTCCGGTCGATGTCAGCGAGGACTTCCTGCTCGAGACGGCGGGCAGGCTGCGCGAGGAGTATCCCGCGCTGGAGGTGCGGCCCGAAGTGGCGGACATGGAGCGCGGTCTCCAGCTTGCCGTCCGGCCGCCGACCCCGTGCATCTACGCGCTTCTGGGGAGCACCATCGGCAACTTCACCCATGAGGAGGCGGTGCGCATGATCGCCGGGCTCACCTCCGGCATGCGCGACGGGGACGTGTTCCTGTTGGGCGCGGATCTGCGGCCCGGTCCGGGCAAGTCGCTCGAGGCCCTCGAGGCGGCCTATAACGATGCCGTGGGAGTGACGGCGGAATTCAACCGCAATCTGCTGCGGGTGCTGAATGCCCGTTTCGGCACCGATTTCGATCCCTCGCGCTTTCGCCACCTCGCCTCGTATGATGCGGGCAAAACGCGCATCGAAATGCACTTGGAGGCTCGCACGGCGCATGCGGTGGCCTTGCCCGGCGGTCCCGTGATATCCTTTCAGGAAGGCGAGAGGCTGCGCACTGAAATAAGCTGCAAGTACGACCGGGCTGCGGTGCGCTCGCTGCTCGGGCAGGCGGGATTGAAGATGGTGCGCTGGTGGACCGACGAGAGGGAACGATTCGCGCTGGCGCTGGGTGCCATGACCTCGGAAGGAGGCTCTCCGTGAAGAAGATCGGGTTGGTGGGTGTCGGGGTGTTGTCGCTGTTCGTGGTGACGAGAGTCTTCTTCGGGAGTGAGGCGTCGGCCGCGGGAGGGACCTCGGTGGACGGGATTGAGCCGACCCGCGAGGTCGCCGCGCCAATCCCGGCGGCGGTGGGCCCGGCCGCCGCGGCTCAGCAACCGCCGATGGAGAGCGGCACATCGCTCGTTGCCCGGCCGCAGCCCGCGCCCTCGGCCACCCCGGTCATGCAGGAGGCCCGGGTGGCCCCGCAGCAGGAGGCTCCCCGCCGCCGCCGCTGGCGGAACTACAACCGCTACCCCGGACCCATTCCCACCCCGGAGGAGTGGCGCGCCCCCGACGGCCCGGTCCGCATCGCCCTGCAGGTGGGCCACTGGAGAACCGAGGAAGCCCCCCGCGAGCTGTCGGGACTGCGGCGCAACGGCGCCAACTGGAACGGGCTCGCCGAATGGGAGGTGAACCTCGAAATCGCGCGCCACACCGGCGCCATGCTGGAGGAGCTGGGCTACCTGGTCGACATCCTGCCCGCCGTGGTACCCCCCGACTACCGCGCCCACCTCTTCATCGCCATCCATGCCGACGCGAGCAACGACCCCGGCGCGAGGGGCTACCGGGTGGCCTCGCCAGGCCGCGACGCCACCGGCCGTGCCCCCGATTTCGTCGACCTGCTCAACCGGAAATACGGCGAGGTGACCGGCATCAGGCGCCTCCCGACCGTGACCCGGCGCATGCGCAACTATTACGCCTTCAACTTCCGCCGCTACGAACACGCTCTGCATCCCATGACCATTGCGGTGATCATCGAGACCGGCTTCCTGACCAACGCCGACGACCGCAAAGTCATCGTGTCACAGCCGGAGCGGGTAGCGCGCGGGATCGTCGGGGCCATTACCGAGTTCCCCATCACACCCCCGCCCGGGCGCGCCGCCGGGTAGCCGTAATCCGCAACCCTCCAATCCAGCCCGGGACATCCATGGAGCTCAACAATTCCGTCGCGCTCGTCACCGGCGGATCCGAGGGGATCGGCCGCGCCATCGCCGAAGCGCTGATCGCAGAGGGTGCGAGAGTCACCATAACGGGGCGCCGGAAGGACTTCCTTTCCGTGATCGCCGACGAGATCGGAGCGGACTGGATCGCGGGCGACGTGGGCGTCGAGGAGGACGCGGTGCGCACCGTGCGGGAGGTGATCGCCAGGAACGGCCACCTCGACATCCTGGTCAACAACGCGGGCTTCGGCCTCTTCAAGCCGCTGGTGGACATGACGCTCGACGAGCTCGAGAGGGTCTACAGCACCAACGTCTTCGGAGCGTTCCTGATGGCGCGCGAGGCCGCCCGTCACTTCATCGACCGGGGCAGCGGCGAGCTGATCAACATCGCTTCGACTTCGGGGCTCCGGGGGAGCGGCGGACGCACCGCCTACGCCTCCTCCAAGTTCGCGCTGCGCGGCATGACCGAGTGCTGGCGCGACGAGCTTCGCCGCCACGACATCCGGGTCACGCTCGTGAACCCGAGCGAGGTCATGACCAGCTTCGCCGCCAAGGCGGGGGTCGAGCGCGAGCGCTCCGACAAGAAGCTCACCCCCAGGGAAATCGCTACCGCGGTGGTGGGCGCGCTCAAGGTGGATGCGCGCGGCTTCGTGCCCGAGTTCTCGGTGTTCGCGACGAATCCGTTCTAGGTGTCCGGCGCGGCGCGCGGGCCACTTCCCATGCATTCCGGCAGCGCCGATTCCGGTTTGCGACCCAATGAGAACGTTCCAGGTCTGCCTTGATGGAAACCTGCCCGAATTGCGGGTCGGGCCGCCCCGACCGATTCTGTAGCCACTGCGGCCAGAACGACCGCGACTACATGCGCGGGCTCTGGTCGGTGGTGTACGAGTTCTTCCGCGAGATGTTCGAGCTGGACTCGAGGCTTTTCCGCACGCTGAAATCCCTGCTCTTCCGGCCGGGACACCTGTCGAGCGAATTCTCCCGCAACCGCCGCGCCGCCTACATGTCGCCGGTCCGGATCTACCTCTTCACCAGCTTCGTGTTCTTCCTGGTGCTGTCGATTTCGGCAGGGGGATGGCTGCGGAACCTGGACCCGTCGGATGTGAATCTGGAGATGGACGCCGGGGATGATCCCGCAGCCGCCGACAGCGCCCTTGCGGTGGCGGACAGCGTGCTGGCGGCGGTGGACAGCGCGCTCGCCGAGCGGGGGCTTCCGGCCGGACTCGGAGTCGGCGCCCTTGTGGGTGGCGTGCTGGCGGACAGTACGCCGGCGGCGGGCATCCCGGCGGACAGTACCCTCCCCGATGGCGCATCCGCGAGCCCGGCGAGCGAACCGCCGGACGTGGCGGAAGCGCAGATGGACGCTGGGGATGAGCAGGGGGGCGGAGCGGTGGATTCCGTCCAGCTCGCAGTCCTCAAGGCCCGGCTGCTGCCCGAACACGCCCGCAAGGTCGATGACATCATGGGCCGACCGGGCGGGGGGGGCGCGAAGCAGGTGGTCCGCGGCCTCGCCGGATCGGCGGATCCGGACGAGCGCGCCAGTGGCGTGCCCGGATGGCTCACCCGCTACGGGCGCGGCCTCCTGATCGATGCCTTCCACAGCCCCGAGGCCTTTCTGCAGCGGGCCATCGGCAACCTGCCGATCGCGATGTTCTTCCTGCTTCCGGTCTTCGCCATGATCCTCGCGGTCTGCTACTTCCGGAGGAAGAGGTTCTTCGTCGAGCACCTGGTGTTCGGCATGCACATCCACACCTTCGTGTTCCTGATGCTGGCGGCGGCGCTCCTCGTGCCGGGCGAAACAACCGGCAACTGGGTGAAGCTGTGCTTGATCCTGGTGTCCCCGCTCTATGTCCTCATCGCAATGCGCAGGTTCTACGGGGAGGGATGGGGCCGGACGCTGGTCAAGGGATTCGTAGTGTGGAATCTCTACTCGTTCGCTCTCTTCCCCGGCCTCGTGCTCGCGTTCCTCATCAGAACCTGAGCGGGCCGGCCGCATGCCGCTGCCGCTCCCGCCCTACCGCATCCGCCCGAAGCGCACGTCGCGGGTTCTCCCGTTCGAGAGGTAGAAGCCGATCACCTGACCGTTGCGGTCGCGCTCGAAGCGGAAGGTGAACCCGCCTCCCGAGAAGGTGTCCGGCTGGCCCGCCTCGAGCGTCGCGTCGTCGAGCCGGCGCTGCTTCATCACCAGCTCCACTTCCTCGACCACGATGTCATAGAAGGTCTCGACTTCATCGCTGAAGTAGCGGCCGGCGTACTCGGCCAGGTCGGTGGGCTCCTCCGCCGACTCGTCCGCCAGGCGCGTGGCCGGATGATCGCCGTTCTGGTGCAGCGTGAGGCCGCTGACCGCGCCGTCCCCGTCGCGGTGGAACGTGACGGACGCCACGACCGCGGTCAGGCTGAAGGTCGAGTCCGAGGTGGGCACGATCCCGACCCGGGGCTGCCCGGTCGCTTCGACGTGGAGGTCGTCGTCCTCGCGCGTGAACGTGAGGATGAAGTTGGGAGCCTCGTCGAGGGCATAGCGGCCGATGAACTCGTCGAAGTCCCCGGGATCGTAGTCGTCGGCATCGAAGTCGCCGCCGGCTGTTTCCTCGGCCACCGCCTCCTCGGAGTCCATCGCATCGGCGAAGAACGCCGCGGCAAGCTCGTACGCGACCGCGCTGCCGAACTCGGCGTTGTTGCTCTGCGTGGTGATGCCGGCGTTGATCTCCGGGTAGTAGACCAGCATCGAACGGTGCGCGACGTCCGCGCCGCCGTGATGCACCCGTCTGAGCCCCCGTTGCTCGTCTACGGACAGACCGTACCCGTAGCCCGACTCCTCCCCGTCGGTGAGCACGTACGACGTCATCATCTCCTCGAAGATCCCGGCGCTGCCGAGCCGGGGGCTGGCGTAGTTCTCGACCCAGGTCTGCAGGTCTCCCACCGTCGAGTACATGCCGCCCGCGCCCGCCGCGCCGCCCAGGTCGCCGACCTGGAGGAAGCCGTCGGGGCCGGGCGTGTAACCCTCGGACATCTCCGGGACGATGTGGAGGGGCGACGGACGCACCATGGTGCGGGTCATCCCCAGGGGCTTGAAGACGTCCTCGCGCATGAAGGTGGGGAAGTCCTGGCCGGAGGTGCGTTCGACGATGACGGCGGCCAGCCCGAAGGCGGTGTTGTTGTAGTTCCACTCGGCGCCGGGCTCGTTCTGGAGCGCGGGCTGGCGCTGCACGATGTCGATGAGCTCAGAGCGATCGATCCAGTCGCCGCGGTCGAGCCGGCGTCCGGTCATGCGGATCAGGTTCAGAAACTCGCGCAGGCCGGAGGTATGGGTGATGAGATGGCGCACGTTGATGGTCTGATCGAACTCCGGAAGCTCGGGGATGTGCTTGCGGATGTCGTCGTCGAGCGAGAGCAGCCCCCGCTCGGCCTGGAGCATGATGGCGAAGGCCGTGAACTGCTTCGAAGTCGAGCCGATGTTGGTGCGCGTATCGGTGGCGAAGGGGATGCCGTAGCCCAGGTTGGCCATGCCGTAGGCCTGCGAGTACAGCGTCTCGCCGTCGCGCCAGACCTGCACGGCCGCGCCCGGGGTGTCGTCGCCGTCGAACCGGGCCATGAGCTGGTCGGTGAGCTTCTTCGGGTCGGTCTCGAGCGGCTCCAGGCGGAGAAGGGTGATGGCGTACTCGCCGGAATCGTCGTCGACCAGGGTCAGCTCGACGGTGTGCGTCCCGGCTTCGGAGGAGCGTGCGTCGAAGCGCTCGATGCCTCGCCCGGGGCCGCTCGAGTCGCCCAGGCGTTCCCCGTTCGGGGCGCGCACGTGTACCCGCAGATTCGCCGAGAGCTGGTCGACCTCGCCAAGCACGTAGTATTCCTCGCCGGCCTCGAAGGTGTAGTGCACGGTGTCGCCCTCGGAGAGAGAGCCGGACAGCGTGCGGCCGAGCGAGAGGGGCGTCGCGTCCTGGGCGGCGAGATGGCGGGACAGGGGCGCCGCGCTGGCGATGGCCGCGAGCAGGGTGAGCGCGGCGAGCCGGACGACGCGGGAGGGGATCAGGGTCGCTTCGGGTTGTGCGCGCATGGATTCCTCTCGGAAGGGGGTCTGGATCTGTGGCATCAGGAATACCATTATTCTTACCATGGAAACTACCATCGACAAGGCGGGCCGACTGGTTGTGCCCAAGGCGGTTCGCGAGGCGAGCCGGTTATACCCCGGGACCCGCGTGCGATTCCGGGTCCAGGACGGCCGGGTGGAGATCGAGGCGGTACCGCTGGACGTATCGCTTGAACCACATGGCCCCGTCATGGTCGCGGTGCCGCGAGCGGGACGCCCCGAATTGACGGCAGCGGAGGTCGACGAGACGACCGCCAACCTCCGCTCCGGCTCCGCGTCGATGAGCGAGTGACAGCTTCCGCGTGACCCGATATCTGTGCGATACCAGCATCCTCGTCGCGACGGTTTGTTCCTGGCACGAACACCATGCGCGGACCCTCGCCGAACTCGAGCGGCGCGAGCGCGCCGGTGAAGAGCTTGTGCTTGCCGCTCATTCCCTGGCCGAGGCCTACGCCGTCCTCACCCGGCTTCCCGGGCCGAATCGCCTGCGATCCGACGACGCGCTCGCGCTACTGGAGGCGAACTGGCGTGAGACGCGAGTCGTACATCTGACGGCAGCCGAAACATGGCGTGAGCTACGCCGGGCACGGCGGCGGGGGGTGATCGGCGGACAGACATACGACTTGCTCATTGCGGCATGCGCGGTGAAGGCCGGCGCCGCGACCATTGTCACCTGGAACGTGCGCCACTTCGTCGCGGCGGTACCCGGGATCGGCGTGGAAATGCCGGCGTGACCCGGGGACATCGTCCCTGATGACCGGGTCCATGTGCCTGCTTGCCCGGACACGTTCACGCCTCCGCGATCGCCGACACGACCTCCTCGTGGGTTGGGTGGCGGCCGCTGGCGGCCTTGGAAAAGACGAGTCGACCGTCCGCGACGACCTCGAATCGGCCGCCCCCGGACGGAATCATCTCGATGTCGACGCCGTGGAATCGCTGCCTGAGCGTGGCCGCCAAACTGACGGCTCTGGGCCCGTAGTTTCAAGCGGTGCAGTATTCTATGGATACGCGCATGGGGCGCCTCTCTCCTGTTTGGTGAGCTATCGGGTTGCGATCGGCAGTAGTCTCACGACGAGCGTCCGAGTCGTGCGCCGCCGGGTCTCCGCTTGTCGAGTTCGTCATGATGGGACCTCTCCCCCGGATTTCCGCCAGATCACATGGGAGTAGGCGAACGGAGTCATGACCATCGCGAGGAATACGAACGCGGAGGTCCACAGGCGCGCGGGATGGGGAAGGAAGCCGGCGGCAACGATCGCGAGGCCCGCGAACGCGCACGCATGACCGCCGAGTCGGTGGGTTCGGCGCCAGACGGTGTCGTTCGAAAGAGTCCAGGGCGTCCGAATGCCGGTCCACCGGCCGGATTCCAGTGAATCGGGATCTCGGCGGGGAGCGCGGGGAGGACCAGCAGGGAACAGGCGGCCATTCCGGCGACGATCAGGAGTCCGAACCACTTGCGCGTCATCTCGCACCTCCTGCGGGGGCTTGACCCGATTCCGTCACTACGATCCGGAACACCTGAACTGTTTCCGTATCGAGCGAGTCCCTGGCGACGCCGAGCAGCCGGTCCCCATCGATGTCATGAAGCTCGAACCGGTCGGGCAGGGTCAGATCGCCCAGCCAGGTACCGGTCGAGTCGAACACCGTCCACGTTTCCGTGAAGACGATGGGCCCGGGGAGACGCGAGTCGAAGAGGCCGAAGGACTCCTCGGGGAAGACGCGTACCCGGATTCCGCCCCGGTCGTCCAGCAATAGCCGGTCGAAGAGCGGCTTGTGCGTCGGATCCTCGGGATACTCGTCGAGCGCGGGGAACAGCAGCCTGGTCTCCGGCTCATTGACCGGCGCCCAGGAGAGAAACTCCATCCGTCGCTCGGAATAGCGTTGCCGATCCCTCGCCGACACCGGCCGAGCTCGGCCCGCCCATCGTACAATCGCTTTGAGTTCGCCGGACGAATCGTAGCGCAGGAGTTGGGGGATGCGTCCATTTCCCACGACAAACTGGTCATTGCTTGTCGCGTGCGTGCGGCCGGATGTCCCCCAGGGGATGACCCATGGACGTGCGCCTCCGTCGAATGTTCGGGTCCATACCTCGAGCAGCCCGGCGGTCGTGACGGTATCGACCGTTTCGGAGAACGCATCGACCCAGGCAAAGACATCCTCGGTGAAGCCCTGACGGTTGACGGGGGGCATCCGGCTGCGCTGCTGCACCAGGGCTCGCCGGCAGTCGGTGGAGACACCCTGCACCGGCGCTGCGCGTTCGCCGAGGCGAAACTGTTCCCGGCGCCCGAATGTCCCGTCCCTGTCGAACAACTGGACCGTCCGACCTCTGTCGACTACGGCGATGGAGTCTCCCGCGCATATGCGAAGGTCGTCGATGCGCCGAAGCTCTCCAGGTCCATCCCCTCGTCCCCCGAAACGCGTGACCAGCATGCCCGCGTTGTCGAAGACCATCACTTCGGAAGTGCCCGCGTTGGCTACCACGATTCCACCATCCCGGAGGAATCGGGCGCCCTGTACCCGGTAGAGTGGAATCTCCTCCCGACCTTCGTCGGGGCTCGACGATGCCCCGATCACCACTTCCGGCAGGGACGCGACCCGCCAACCCTGATCCTCGCCCCACGCGGGCGCCGCGCTCTCGATGATCCGTATACCCGCGCTGTCCCGCTCGACCGTCGAACGAAGGTCGGAAGCCGTCCCATCCCCGGAGCCGCATCCCGCGAGCGCCGCCGCCGTGACGGCGAGAGATGCCGTCCGGATCCGGAATCCCCGATCCGGAAGCCGGCTACATCCCCTTCTCGCTCCCATATTCGATCTCCGTCACCAGAAACTCCTCGAAGAAGTCCAGCATGTCATGGAGTTTCTCGATCGTATTGTCGCGCCCATATACATAATATCCTTCGCCGGGATATGCCTTGTATCGAACTATCTTGTAGTGCTGGTCCAGCTTGCGCGCGAAGTCGAGTGCCGCCGGGGCTCCTCCCTCCTCCAGGCGCCAGTCGGCCGCGATGCCCTCGCCCTGAATCACGAACGTGGGCGTCGTCACCTGATGTGCCTTGAATATCGCGGAACTGTTGAGATAGACGTCGCGATTCTCCGGATACGGACCCAGCTCGTACTCGACCAGCTTGATGTGCTGCAGTTCGTGGACCTCGGTGTGGAAGTCGGTCATGTCGCCGTAGCCCGAGAGCGAGATGGCGGCCTGGAAGACATCCGGCGCGAACGCCACCGCGGCCATGGTCATGATGCCGCCGTAGCTGGTGCCGGTGACCGCGATCTTGTCGGGGTCGACGTAGGGAAGGGTCTTCAGGTAGTCGACGCCGGCCAGCACGTCCTCCAGGTCGCAGTGGCCCCAGCATTCGTTGTTCAGGTCCTCGAACTCGAGGCCGTAGCCGGAGCTGCCGCGGATGTTGGGCATGAGCACGACGTAGCCGCGCTGGGCGAAGAAGTGGACCTGCTGGTGGCGGCGGAACTGGTCGTCGAACTGGGACGTGGGGCCGCCGTGGATCCACATCACGCCGGGGAGGCGCTCGCCCGGGGCCGCGCCCGGGGGCCGGTGCAGGTAGGCCTCGATGGTGAGACCGTCGGTGCTCGGGTAGCGCACCTTTTCGGGCATGTGGAGCCCGTCCCCTGCGCCCGCCGGAATCTCGCTGTGCAGGAGTTGCTTCTCGCCCGACGCCACGTCGATGACGAAGAGCTGCGCGGGCCGCACCGGCGTCTCGAAGGTGTAGCTGATGCGCGTTCCATCGGGGGACCACTCGGGCCGGAGCGCCGCGCCCGCCTCGGGATCCACCAGGACCCGGGGCGCGCCGCCGTCGGCCGGCACCACGCGCAGGGAGTGGACGCCGTCCCGGTTCTCGGTGTAGCTGATCCAGCGGCCGTCGGGGGACCAGCGCGCGTCGCTCTGGTCGTGGTCGGACGCCGCGATAGGGCGCGCATCGCCCCCGGAGCGGGGCACGAGCCAGAAGTTCAGCCAGCCGCTCCGCTGGGAGCGGAAGAGGATGGTCTCGCCGTCGGGGGAAACCTGCGCGGCGCCGAACGCCCGTCCGGCGCGGTAGTCGAAGAAGCCGGTGTCGCTCACGACGGTGCGCGGGTTGCTTCCGTCGGGATCGATCTCGATCACGTCGTGGTCGACCCAGCGGTCGTCCATGCGCACGTAGAGCAGCCGGTCGCCGTCGGGGGTCCAACCGGGGTAGCCCTCGTAGAGCGGATCGTCGGTGAGGCGGCGCACCTTTCCGTCCGGCACCGACACCGTCCAGATGTCCATGTTGCCGAAGCGGTCGCCGGAGAAGGCGATCCACCGGCTGTCCGGCGACCATGCCAGGCCGTTGGCGCGCGCGGCCAGCCCCGTGAGCCGCACGTCGGGGGTGACCCGCGTGCCACTCCCTTCCTCGGCGGACCAGAGCCAGATCTCCGGCGCACCGCTCTTGTCGGAGGTGTAGGCGATCCAGCGGCCATCGGGCGACCACACCGGCTGTGGTGCGCCCAGCGAGCCCACACCGCTCAGGCTGAGGTCGTCGGTGAGCGTCCGGAAGGCTCCGTCCTCCGTGGCCACCGCCCCCAGCCCGCTCCCCGATACGAAGGTGATCATCGACCCGTCGGGGGCCCACCGGGGCGAGCGGCTGCCGCCGACCGCCGCGCGCAGGTCGACCAGCGCTTCCGCGCTGATGGGGCCCTCGTCCATCGAGCCCGCCGCGCCACCCTCGGCCGCAGGCGCCTCAGGGGCGCAGCCCCACCCGGTCCACACCGTCAGGAGCGCCGCGGCAACCACCGTCAACCGTCTCATCTCTGCATCCTCGTGTCCAAATGGCGCCTGTCACGGTCGTGTTCCGCGATCAGGCCCTGCGTTCGGTGTCGGCCCGGCTCGGAGTCGAGTGAGTGGAGCGGCTTGCCGGGCCTACCCGCCCGATCCTCCCGCGACCGCGCGCAGCACCGGTTCGCCCAGCCGCACCTGGATCTCCTCGATCAGCGGCGGGGCCGCACCCGACACCTCGACCACCGAGTGGGGCGGCACCGACCGCCAGTCGGTGCTTTCATAGAGCCGCTCCGAGGCGATCAGCGTGCCCCCGGGAGCCAGCGACCCCCGGTAGGCGACGTAGAGCGAATTCGTCTCGTCCACGTTCGAGGTGCGGCTCACGGCCAGGTCCTCTCCGTCGGTCAGGATCATGTTGAGCTTGCTGTTGGGCCCGAGCGAACACGCGCGCTCTCCGACCCGGGCCAGCGCCATCCCCAGCGACGCGCCCTTCCAGACCTCGGCGACCGCCAGCAGGAAGAGGGTCTCGGTGTCCGAGGTTCCCCGGATCTGCGCGTAGAGTTCGTCGGGGAGCGTTGAACGCAGCCTCCGCATCGCACGACTGTGGAAATTGCGCACGTAGCCGTTGAGGGCGAAGGACCAGCGGTCGAACGAGAGGGGGGCGACCTCTCCCCGGTCCAGGGGGATGCCCGGGCTCGCGCTCCGCACCAGGGCCAGCGCGCACGTCGAGCGCACGCACGAGAGCACATTCTCCAACTCCGGGTCGTGCCAGATGGGACGAGCCTCCCGCATCCGGACCGGGCGCCCTTCGTGGTACCAGGCGACGCCGTATCCGTCCGCGTTGTGGACCCCGTGGCCCATCTCCTTCGAGTCGTAGCTCTGCCGCACGAGCGTGTGACTTCCCCCGAAGACGATCGGGCGGACGGGCATTTCATCGCCGGAGTAGCATACGAATCGGCACAAGGTCCTTTTCTCGCGTTGGGAGGATGATGGCTGTTGCCTGCAGGGATGGAATCTCCCCCGGGGATGTGGCGCGTGCAACTCAGGCGGGGGACGCGGCACCTCCGGCGCGCTCCGGGTCGAGGATCTCCGCCAACAGATTCGAGTCAACGTTGCCGCCCGAGACGATGACCCCGGCGGGGCCTCCGCCCACGTCGGGGATACGCCCGAACAGAAGCGCGGCCACCCCGGCCGCCCCCGCAGGTTCCACGACCATTTTGGCGGTCTCGGCGAGCGCGCGCACGGCCGCGGTGATTTCGGCGTCGCTCACCCGCACGACGCCGTCCACCAGGGCGCGCACATGAGCGTACGTGATTTCGCCCGCCATGGGCGGGGCGAGTCCATCCGCAACCGAGCCGACGCGCTCCAGACGGGCCGCCCGCCCGATGCGCAGGCTTTCCGACATGGCCGCGGCGCCGCGCGGCTCCACGCCGAAGAGGCGGAGTTCCGGGCGCAGGCGCTTCATCGCCGCGGCCACTCCTGCGATCAGACCGCCGCCCCCCACCGGCACCACCACTACCTCCGTCTCCGCGGCCTGCTCGGCCAGTTCGAGCCCGGTGGTGCCGTGGCCGGCGATGACGGCGGGGTCGTCGAACGGGTGGGTGAAGAGCATCCCCCGGTCGCGCGCCAGCGACTCCGCCAGCGCGAAGGCCTGGTGCACGTCGTCGGCGATTACGACCTCGGCCCCGTAGCCGGCGCTCGCCCGCGCCTTGGTCTCGGAGGCGCCCGCAGGCATGACCACCGCGCACGGCACATCCACGCATCCCGCCGCCCACGCCAGCGCCTGCGCATGGTTCCCGGCCGACACCGTGACGACCCCGCGGCGGGCCGCCCCACCGGCAACCAGCACCTTGTTGAGCGCCCCGCGCACCTTGAAGGACCCGGTCTTCTGCAGGCTCTCCATCTTGAGGCGAAGCGGGACGCCCGCGCGGCGGCTCAACCGCCGCGACGACAGCACCGGAGTCCGGTGCAGCCGGGCGCCGATGCGGGCCCGGGCTTCCTGGACGGCGTCCAGCGTTACGAGCGGTTCGATTCCGGTACTCCGGGAAGCGGGGGACACGGACGGAAAGCGACTGACAACATGGTGTCATTGCTTCAATGGGAACAACCTCCGTCTGGCGGGATACTTCCGGCGCTACCCGGTTATGCGGGCGGTGCTGCGTCGCAGCGCGCGTCGTGATGTCGCGCACCCTCAGGACTGGCTCCTCCGGAGCGAGATCCGCACCAGGAGCCCCGGTCATGCCGACCTTCCCGCAGGACCCGCCGACCCCGCGACGCCCGGCGCCTCCACGACGCCGGCTGCCGCGACCACTTCCGCTCGTCCTTGCGCTGACGTGGCTCGCCTTTGACCCGACACCGCGGGCGGCCGAGGCCCAGGGCCTGTATTTCGAACCCGGACCGCCGCTCGAGGCCGGGCTGGTGCAGCGCCTGTTCGTCGGGCCCCACTTCACGGATGCATTCGCAGGCAGCCTGCTGCCGGCGAGTTGGCACCACGAGCAGTGGACCGGGTTCTCGTTTCCATATGGCCTCGAGCCTCTCTCCCGAGGCGACTCCGCGGGTACCGAGGGAACGTTCTTCGGGGGCGGGCGGGCGCTCACGGGAGGCAGATTCCGCCACGCCGACCGGGTTGGGGGCGGGGCTCTTTTCGAGGCGGCCGGCCACTACCTGCGCGGCACCGACTGGCCCTTCGCGGATCCGGTCGAGGAGCGGCTGCGCGAGAGCAGTGCGCTCCTCCCCGCGCGCGACGACCAACTGGAGCGATGGGGCGCCGGGATCCGCTACGACCTGCGCCCGGACGATCCCGGCGGGTGGGTCTTCGAGGGCGGCCTGGACCGCCTGCGCGGCAACCAGCTCACCGAGCTCGGCGCCGCCTACGCCCGCAGCTGGACCCGCTGGCACGGGCAGGCACGCTACCGTCGGGGCCGCCTGTCGGCCGACGCCCTGGCGCGCGGGCACGGGGCGCGAGAGGCCGTGTTCTACCGCACCGCCCGGGCGATCAGGGACCAGTCGCTCTTCCTCGCGGGCCGAATCGATCACTCGACCCGCCTGGGTGGCCGGCAGAACCTCATGTACGGCCTCGATCTCCGCAGCACGCGCCCGGTCACGGACGGGACGGTGACCGGCGTCTACGAGGACGCCGACGCAATCCTGGTCGCCGGGGGCTACCTCAACTCCGTCACCCGGATCTCAAGCCGGCTGGAACTGGCCGCGGCCGTGCAATTCGAACGCCATTCCCGTGTGGACGGCCTCGGCGTCTCGCCCAGCGTAAACCTGAGCTTCCGCCCCGAGGACGGGCACCAGCTCCTGGCCCGCGCCGCGCGCGTTGCGTTCATGCCTTCCGCCGATCACCTCCTTCTTGATGTCGCCGCGGGGAGAATGACGGCCGGCGTGCTCATCTACGATGTCCTCGCGCGCGGTGTCCCCGAAGGTGGCTTCACCTTCAACGACCGCTGCCCGGGAGGCTTCGGGGGCATGTGCATGCGCTCGCCGCTCGCGCCCGGCGAGAGACTGCCCGCGGATCCGGCGGTGCTCTGGAATACGCTGGTCGAGATCGCGGCGGCCAGCGATCCCCTGGCGCTCGGACCCCTGCGGCCGTTCTTCAGAGACCCGGAGCCGGGAGAACTCCTTCCGCGGCTCCTCCTCTTCAATCAGAAGGAGTGGGCCGCCGGCCGGGCTCCCTTCCTGGGCGAGGAGGTGCTGGGTCGTCCCATCGGGGTGGACCCCGTCGATCCGCTCGAGCCCGGCATCGTCAACTCGCTGTCGCTGCAATACCGGATCGAGGTCGAAGGCCGGGGGCGCGTCTCGGCGGCGCTCGGGTGGTTCTCCAGCGACAACTTCATCGGCCCCCTCCGGGTCGAGACCCCGACCGTCTTCTTCGAGCCCGCATCCACGCGCGCGTTCATCGAGAAGCGCGTGGAGCCGATGGTCAGGCTGGGCATCGTATATCCCGAACTGCGGGACCTTCTGGTTCACGACCTCACCAACCTTGTCCTGGAACTCCCCGTCGGAACGATCATGCCCGACCAGGTGACGACCCCGGGCCTGCTGCTCACCTATCGCAACTACGGCAGGGTCGACTTCTGGACCGCCGGCCTTGCGGCGGAGGTCTCGCTGACCTCCGGGCTCTCTCTCGAAGGCACGCACGCGCACGTCAGCGAGCAGTGCTTCGACCTGGTGGAGAAGGCCGCGACCGACTGCTCGGACCTGGAGGACATCTCTCTCAACCTGCCGAAGACGAAGAGCAGCTTTTCGATTCGCCATGATGGCGCGGACTCGGGGATTTCCGCCGAGGCGCGCATGCGACGCCAGCGTGGCTTCTACGCCAACGCCGGCGTCTATGCCGGGGAGGTGGAGGGGTACACGGTGCTCGATGCCCAGGTACGCTTCCCGGTTCCGGGCCTGCCGCGCGCCAGCGCCTCGATCATCGGCACCAACCTCCTCGACGACCGCCACCAGGAGTTCATCGGGGCGCCCGAGATCGGCCGCCTGGTGGTGGCCAGCCTGACCTATGCCTTCCGTTGAGTGTGCCCCCGTGGTAACGTTTGCGCGCAGGCGGAGGCGGGATCCGGCCTGTCGCGAGCCACATCCCGTGGAGATCCGGCCTTGAGCGATTTCACCACGTTGAGATGCGCGTTCTGCCGCTCTCTGAACCGCATCGATCTGGCCGAGGCGCGTATCGGGCCCCGGTGCGGGAGCTGCTCGCGGCCGATTCTCATCGATCGGCCGATCAAGGTCGAGGCCGAGGACTTCGAGGCCACCGTGCTCGGGGCGGGCGTGCCGGTGCTCGCGGACTTCTACGCGGACTGGTGCGGTCCCTGCAAGCTGGTCCTGCCCCTTCTGGACGAGATCGCGGCGGCGGAGCGGGGGAGGCTCCTGGTAGTGAAGATCGACAGTGACCGCTCCGTCGAGCAGTGCCAGCGCTATGCCATCCGCAGCGTGCCCACGATCCTGCTGTTTCGGGACGGGGAGGAGATCGGCCGCAGCCTCGGCTTCGAGCCGGACGTCATTCGCGGTTTCGTCAGCGATGCCGTGGAAGCCGAAGCCAGCGCCTGATCATGAAGAGAGAAGCGCCATGGCACTGAAGGTCGCCCTCGCCTATTCCGGCGGGCTCGATACGTCGGTCATCGCCCGGTGGCTCATCGAGAATTACGACGCGGAAGTCGTGTGTGTTGCGGTCGACGTGGGCCAGCCGGGAGGGCTGGAGGGACTGCGCGAGAAGGCGCTCGCCACGGGCGCGGTGGCCTTCCACGGGGTGGATGCGCGCGCAGACTTCGTGTCTTCGTATGTCTGGCCGACGCTGCGCGCGGGGGCGGTCTACGGGCGCAAGTATCTGCTGGGGACCTCGATGGCCCGGCCGCTGATCGCGCGCCGCCAGGTGGAAGTGGCGCGGGCCGCGGGCGCCAACGCCGTGTCGCACGGATGCACCGGCAAGGGCAACGACCAGGTACGCTTCGAGCTCACCTACCGCGCGCTCGCCCCGGAACTCCAGGTCATCGCCCCCTGGCGCGAGTGGGACATCGCCTCGCGCGAGGACGCCCTCGCCTATGCGCTCTCGCGGGGCATCGAGTTGACGGGCGTCGACGAGGAGAAGCTCTATTCCTGCGACGAGAATCTCTGGCACATCTCCTACGAGGGCGGCCCGCTCGAGGACCCCACCTTCGAGCCCGAGAAAGAGATGTTCCTGTGGTCGGTGTCGCCGATGGATGCGCCGGACGAGCCGGAGCACGTGGAGATCGGGTTCGAGCAAGGCTACCCGGTTTCGGTCAATGGAGAGCGGCTGGATGCGGTGGAGCTTCTCATGGCCCTCAACGCCGCCGGCAGCCGGCACGGAGTCGGACGCGCCGACATCGTCGAGGACCGGCTCGTCGGCATCAAGTCCCGGGGCGTGTACGAAACCCCCGGCGGAACCATCCTGTACGCCGCCCTGAAGGAGCTTGAGGAACTGACGCTGCACCGGCGCTCCATCGCCCTGAAGGACCTCGTGGCGGACCGGTACGCGGACCTGGTCTACGAGGGCCGCTGGTGGACTCCGGAGCGCGAGGCCATCGACGCGCTGGTGGATGTGCTCATGCGGCGCGTGACCGGCAGCGTGACAATGGAGTTGTACAAGGGATCGGCGCGCAGCGTGTCCCGCACCAGCCCGAAGAGCCTCTACGACGGCGACCTGGCTTCGTTCGGCGAATCCGGCTCGGGCGACTACGATCACGGCGACGCCGCCGGCTTCATCAAGCTTCTCAGCCTGTCGCTCGAGTACCCGGAGGCGGGGGAGGAGCCGGACGACCGGTGACCGACGCCGGAGAAGCGGGAACCGGCACTCCGGGTCACGGGCTCTGGGGGGGGCGGTTCTCCGATGAGATGGCGCCCGAGATGGCGCCGCTCAACCGCTCGCTGGACATGGATTTCCGTTTCTGGCGCCAGGACGTGCGCGCCAGCCGCACCTGGGCGCGGGCGCTGCTGCGGGCCGGAGTCCTTACCCACGCGGAATGGCAGGACATCGATGACGGTCTGGAGTCGGTGGCCTCCCGCCTCGAGGGGACGGATCCCGCCACGGTGGAGGACGAGGACATCCACTCCCTGGTGGAGCGGCTGCTCGTCGAGGAGGTGGGGGAGGTGGGCGCCAGGCTGCATACCGGCCGTTCGCGCAACGATCAGGCGGCCACCGACGTGCGCCTGTGGGGCATGGACGCGGTGGCTTCCCTCGACGGTCATGTGGTCCGGCTGGGCCGCGCCCTGGTTCGTCTGGCCGCAGGGTCGCAGGAGCTGGTGATGCCCGGCTACACCCACCTCCAGCGGGCGCAGCCGGTGCGCGCCGCCCACTGGGCGCTCTCGCACGTCTGGCCGCTGGTGCGCGACCGGGCCCGCCTGCGCGCCGCCCTCGAGGAGGCCGCCGTGCTGCCGCTGGGCGCGGGGGCGATCGGCGGATGTCCCTTCACGGTCGACCGCGCCGCGATGGCCCGCGAACTGGGCTTCCATTCCGTGGCCCCCAACAGCATGGACGCGGTGGGCGACCGCGACTGGATCGTCTCCGTCCTCTTCGCGGGAGCGATGATCGGGGTGCACCTCTCGCGCCTGTGCGAGGATCTGGTGCTCTTCGCTTCCGAGGAGTTCGGGTTCCTGAAGCTCTCCGACGGCTACTGCACCGGCTCGAGCCTGATGCCGCAGAAGAGGAACCCGGACGTGGCCGAACTCGCCCGCGGCAAGACCGGGCGCCTGGTGGGCAACCTCGTCTCCATGATGATTCAGCTGAAGGGCCTGCCGACGGGCTACAACCGCGACCTCCAGGACGACAAGGCGGCCCTCTACGACACCGTCGACACCCTGGAGCTCACCCTGCCGGCGGTGGCGGGAGCGATCGGCGGCGCGGCGTTCCAGCCGGCGCGCATGGAGGCCGCCCTGGACCCCGCCCTCCTGGCCACGGACCTGGCCGACTACCTGGTCAGGAAGGGCGTGCCCTTCCGCACCAGCCACAACGTCGTGGGACGGGTGGTGCGCCGCGCCGAGGCTCTGGGCTGCTCGATCGCGGAGCTGTCCACCGACGCGCTGGCGCAGGAGCACGAGGCCTTCGGTCCCGGGGTGACGGAGGTTTTCGACCCGGTCCGGTCCGCGGATGCGCGCGTGGTGAGCGGAAGCACGGGCCGCGAGGCCGTGGCCGCGCAGCTCGAGCAGGCGCGCGAGGCACTCCGGGCGGCGCTCCGGTAGGCTACACCGGAGCCAGCTTCCTTCCCGCAGCCTCCGCAAACGGAACCAGTTGCCCCATCATCCGCTCGAACTCCGCGAAGTCGAGCGACTGATCTCCGTCCGACCACGCGGACTCCGGATCGGGGTGCACCTCCACCAAGAGACCATCGGCTCCCGCCGCGATGGCCGCGAACGCCAGCGGTGCCACCAGGTCGCGCCGTCCGCCGGCGTGGCTGGGGTCGGCGATCACCGGGAGGTGGGTCTCCTTCTTCAGGACGGGTATGGCGGCCAGATCGAAGGTATTGCGGGTCGCCGTCTCGAAGGTGCGGATGCCGCGCTCGCACAGGATCACCTGGCTGTTGCCCTGTTGCATGATGTATTCCGCCGACATCAGCAGATCCTTGATCGTCGCCGACATGCCTCGCTTCAGAAGGACCGGCCTCTGCACCCTTCCAACCTCCGTCAGCAGGTTGAAGTTCTGCATGTTGCGGGTGCCGATCTGCAGCACGTCGGCGTACCCCGCCACCAGTTCCACCTGCCGGGTGTCCATGACCTCGGTCACGACCGGGAGTCCATGCGTCTCGCGCACGTCCACCAGCAATTCGAGCCCCGGCTGGCCCATCCCCTGGAAGGAGTAGGGAGAGGAGCGGGGCTTGAAGGCGCCGCCGCGAATGCCGTGTGCTCCGGCGGCCCGCACCCGCGCGGCCGTCTCGCTCAACATGTCGCCGCCCTCCACCGAGCAGGGCCCGGCGACGACCACCAGGCCGCGTCCTCCCACCTCCACGCTGCCCAGCGGAATCCTCGTCCGATCCGCCGCGAATTCCCGGGAGGCCAGCTTGTAGGGCTTCATGACCGGGTGCGCGGCAACCACCCCCGGGATGGAGAGCAGGGGTACGTGCTGGAGCCGCTCTTCGTCGCCGATGCATCCCACCACCGTCAGCGTCTCGCCCCGGGACACGTGCGTGCGCAGCCCGAGTGACTCCACGCGTTCGCGGATGTGGTCGAGTTCCTCCTCGGTGATGCCCTTGCGGGTGACGAGAATCATCTGTTTCTCCGCTTCGAGGCCTGTGCGCGTCTCCGGGAGCCGGAGTGCCCGCGTGCCGGGTCCCCGGCTGCCGGGACGCCTTTCCGCTCCTGTGGCGCCCGAATAGATTCCGGGCGCGTTCGGCGCCCCAATATAGTCAACCCGCCGGTCACGACAGCCCCCTCCACAACGATTCCATGACAACGACCCGCCCCTCGCTCCACGATCTGGACATCGACCTGGGCAAGCGCGCCCGCCTCCACAGAATTCTCTACCGGAACGGTCTGCGGAACGGCACCATGCTCGCCCTCCCCATCGACCAGGGACTCGAGCACGGACCGATCGACTTCTTCCCCAACCCTCCGTCGCAGGATCCCGAATTCCAATGGCGCCTGGCAGTGGAGGGGGGCTTCAACGCCATCGCCTGCCACTACGGGCTCGCGCGCAAGTACATGCCGAAGTACGCGGGCCGGGTGCCGCTCATCCTGAAGCTGAACGGCAAGACCAACATCCCCCCCGCCGACAAGGCGCTCTCGCCGCTCACTTCCACCGTCGAGGACGCGGTGCGCATCGGGGCGGACGCGGTCGGCTACACGCTGTACGTGGGCACACCCCGGCAGGACGACGACTTCGCCCAGTTGCGCCGGGTGCGCCAGGACTGCGAGCGCTTCGGCATGCCGCTGGTGGTATGGTCGTATCCGCGCGGCGAGGCCATCGACGCGAAAGGGGGCGCTACCTCGCTCTACGCGGTCGACTATGCGGCGCGCACGGCCCTCGAGCTCGGCGCCGACATCGCCAAGCTGGTGATCCCGCCCGCGGTCGGCCCCAACCCTGCGCAGCCGGGCAGGTATGCCGAGATCGTTCACACCTACGCGGAGGGCGCGCGGCGGGTCTTCCGCTCCGCGGGCCGCACCATGGTGCTGGTGAGCGGCGGCAGCAAGCTCTCCGACGAGGACATGCTTGACAAGGTGAGGATCTCAATGGAGTCCGGCGCTACCGGGCTCATCTTCGGCCGCAACATGTGGCAGCGTCCCTTCGAGGAGGCGCTCGAGATCGTGCGCCAGGTGAAGGACATCCTGAGCCGGTTCCCGTCCTGACGATCTCCCACCGGGAACGCGCGGTACGGGAATCCGGGACATGACCTCCGGCACCGACGCCCTGAAGCGGGCCGCAGCCGCCCGGGCGCTCGACAGCGTCCGCGACGGGATGGTGCTGGGGCTCGGCACGGGCAGCACCATCCGTTTTTTCCTCGACCTTCTGGGGGAGCGCGTGCGCGCCGGCGACCTGAGCACCGTCGTGGGGGTGCCGACCTCCCGGCGCACGGCCGGGATCGCGCGAGGGCACGGGATCCGCATCTCGCGCCTGCGCGCGCAGCCACGCCTGGATCTGACGGTCGACGGCGCCGACGAGGTGGATCCGCGGGGCAACCTGATCAAGGGGCTGGGGGGGGCGCTGCTGCGCGAGAAGATCGTGGCGCAGGCGTCCGACCGGTTCATCGTGATCGTGGACGAAAGCAAGGTGGTCGAGCGGCTGGGCACGCGCAGCTCGCTGCCGGTGGAGGTGACCCGCTTCGGCTCCTCCAGGCATCAGGCCTTCGTGGCGGAGTTCGGGGCGGAGGTCGTGCTGCGCCGCGCCGCCGACGGGATCCGTTACGTGACGTCCAACGGCAACTACATTCTGGACGCGCGCTTCCCGGAGGGCATCGATGATCCGGTGGCGCTGAACGAGGTTCTGCGCGCGCGGGCGGGCATTGTCGAGAACGGGCTTTTTCTGGGGATGACCACCAGGGCCCTGATTGCCGCACCCGGCGGCGTGCGCACGATCGAGCCGGGTAGGATGCGCTGATGGGCTCTTCCCGGACCACGCTGAGGAGGCAGCCGGCATGAAGGTTCGCATCGCTCCGTCCATTCTGGCCTCCGACTTCGGGCGGCTGGCCGAGCAGGTGGTGGAGGCGGAGGAGGCCGGCGTCGACTGGATCCACGTCGACGTGATGGACGGGCACTTCGTCCCCAACATCACCATCGGTCCGGCGATCACGGAGGCGGTGCGGCGGGCGACCCGGCTGCCCGTGGACGTGCACCTCATGATCGAGGAGCCCGACCGTTACATCCAGGCGTTCGCCGATGCCGGGGCGGACTATCTCACGGTGCACCAGGAGACCTGTCCGCATCTGCACCGGACGATCCAGCGCATCCGTGCGGCGGGAGTCCGCCCCGGGGTGGCGCTGAATCCGGCGACCCCGGTGGACGCGGCAGCGCCCATCCTGCCGGACATCGACCTGCTGCTGGTGATGTCCGTGAACCCCGGATTCGGGGGACAGGCCTTCATCCCCTCCGCGCTCGGCAGGCTGGCGCGGGCGCGTGAGCTGCTGGACGCCCGCGGAGGTGAGGACATGGCGCTCGAAGTGGACGGTGGGATCGACGCCACGACGGCCCCCCGGGTCGCGGGCGCGGGCGCGGACGTGCTGGTCGCCGGATCGGCCATCTACGGGCATCCGCAGGGGGTGGCTGCCGGGGTCTCCGCGATACGCAACGCCGTGGAAACCCCGGGCGGCTGACGCCGTAGCCACGGTCATGGCCATCTTCCGCCGCACGCACCGGCTGCCGCATTCACCGGCGGAAGTGTTCGCGTGGCACATGCGCCCGGGCGCACTGGAGCGCCTGCTTCCTCCGTGGGAAAACGTGCAGGTGGTGACGCGCGAGGGCGGCATCGCCGATGGCGGAACGGTCACGGTGCGGGTGGGACCCGGGCCGCTGAAGTTCGCCTGGACGGTCCGCCATACGGCCTTCGAGGAGGGGGTCCTCTTCCGGGACGAGCAGGTGCGGGGCCCCTTCGGCCACTGGGTGCACACGCATCGCTTCTCACCGGACGGAGCCGGCGGGTGCGTGCTGGAGGACGAGATCAACTGGGGCCCGCCCCTCAACGTGGACGCGGCGCCCTTCGTGCGGCGGATCGAGCGCATGCTCGAACGGGGCTTCGCGTTTCGGCATCAGCGGTTGGCCAACGATCTCGCCCTCCACGAGCGTTATCGGCAGCGGCGGCCGCTCACGGTGGCCATCAGCGGAAGCTCGGGCTTTCTGGGACGCAACCTGAGCCACGTTCTCACCACCGGGGGGCACCGCGTGCTGCGCCTGGTGCGCTCGCGGAAGATGGCCCGAGAGGGGTCCGTGTACTGGAATCCCGCGCAGGGGCAGGTGGATCACGACGGGCTCCGGGGCGTGGACGCGATCGTGCATCTGGCGGGCGAGCCCCTGGTCGGCGTGCGCTGGACCGCCGGGAAGAAGCAGGAGATCCTGCAGTCGCGCAGGAACGGCACGGAGTGGATCGCCCATACCGCGGCTCGTCTGTCGCCGCCTCCGCGGGTGCTCGTTTGCGCATCCGCGGTTGGATTCTACGGCAATCGCGGCGACGAGAAGCTGACCGAGGAGAGTCGGCCGGGACGGGGCTTTCTGGCCGAAGTGTGCAGGGAATGGGAGCTCGCCGCGGCATCCGCGCGCCGGGCGGGGATCCGCGTCGTGCATCTGCGTCAGGGGGTGGTGCTGTCGCCGGACGGCGGCGCGCTCCAACTGATGCTGCCCGCCTTCCGGGCCGGGGCGGGAGGTCGGCTGGGCAGTGGGCGCCAGTACATGCCCTGGATCGGCCTGGACGACACGCTCGGGCTCATTCTGCACGCGATCGCCACCCCGCAGGTCAGCGGACCGATCAACGTTACGGCTCCATTGCCCGTGACCAACGCGACCTTCGCCAGCGTGCTGGGCCGGGTGTTGCGGCGGCCGACCCTCTTGCCGGTGCCGTCGCTGGCGGTCTACGCGCTGATGGGCGAGATGGGGCGGACCGTGCTCCTGGGCGGGCAGCGCGCACTGCCGGTGGAGGCGGAGCGCACGGGATACGAGTTCCTGCATCCGTCCATCGACGAGGCGCTGCGGTTCGGGCTGGGGGTGGCGTAAAGACAGGTCGCGTTCGCCGAGGCGCAGCCCAGCCGTCCGGCCTCCTTGGTCGGTCCGCCAGGTGGTGGCCGGGTCGAGTCGCGACGTGCCAGGCGGCTCCGGTTCTGGCGGCCGCGGCGATTCGTTGGTTATCGTCCTCGTGCGGATTCCTCGAGCTGGAGCGTGCCATGCAGCGGCTGACCGTCCTCGCGTCTCTGACCCTCCTGTCGACCTCTGTGCTCGCGCCCGACCGGGCGCATGCGCAAGCCGGCGCCGAGAGCGTCGTGCGGCTTGAGGCGGTACCCTCGTCCGTAGTGGTGATGATGGGCGAGGAAGTCCCGTTCGAGGTGCGCGCGCTCGACGCCCAGGGGCGCGTGGTGGCGGACGCCCAGGTGCGTACGGTGGCGCCCCGGGCTGCGGCGACCGTGCGGGGCGGCACGGTCCGCGGGGGGACGGCGGGCGAGTACGAGATCGTGGTGACGCTGCTGACGCCGCCCGGATACGAAGGAACGCCGCCCGGCCTGCGCGTGCCGCTCACGGTGCTGGCTCCCGAGGTCGCGACGGTGGAGGTCACGGCTGAGCCCGGTCGCCTCTATCAGGGGACCACCCTCCGCCACACCGCCGCCGCGCGCCACGGGGACGGATCGGTGCGTCCGGATCCGGTCGTGTCGTGGTCGAGCTCCGATCCGTCGGTCGCCACAGTCGATCGCTTCGGCTACGTGACCGCGACCGGCACGGGCGCGGTCACCATCCGGGCCGACGTGGAGGGGGTGGTCGGGGCGGCAGCCTACGACGTGGCCGCGTTCCCGGCGGCCTCGCTGGAGATCACCGGGCTGGCCGACGAGGTGCGCACCGGTGACGTGCAGCACCTCACCGCGGTGGCGCGCGACGCGTCCGGCGAGGTGGTGGGCGACGTGCCCGTCACATGGACCCACACGGCCGTGCCCGACGCGGACATGATCGCGCCCAGCGCACCCGGGCAGATCGCGCGCGGGCGCTTCGTCGCGGACGTGCCCGGCGTGTACACGATCGTCGCCAACGCAGGCCCGCTGGCGGCGCGCGCGACCCTCCAGGCCGTTTCCCGCGACGTCGTGCGCGAGATGACCATGGTGGGGAAAGGGAGCACGGCCACGGTGCGCACCACCGACTTCTGGGTGTTCGAGGGGCTGGACGGCCGCGACTACGCCCTCACGGGCGCCAAGATGTCGGACGGGTACGCCTACGCCTGGGACGTCACCAATCCGGCCGCCATCTTCAAGACCGACTCGCTGCAGGTGGACGCGCGCGCGGTCAATGACGTGAAGGTCTCTCCCGACGCCCGCTACGCCACCCTCACCCGCGAGGGCGCCTCCAACCGCCGCAACGGGGTCGTCATCCTCGACCTGGCGGACCCGGCCCACCCGGTGATCGCATCCGAGGTGGTCGAGGGGCTCACCGGCGGCGTCCACAACGCCTTCCCGGACGAGGACTACGCCTATGTGCTCTCCGCCGGCGACAAGTACGTCATCATCGACATGGCCGACATCTACAACCCGCGCGTGGTGGGCGAGTACAATCATCCCGACAGCCGCCTGCACGATGTCTGGGTCCACGACGGCATCGCCTATTCGGCCGAATGGGAGAAGGGCATGGTGGCCGTGGACGTCGGCAACGGGCGCTGGGGCGGCACCCCGGAGAATCCCGTGCTGATCGCCGAGCTCGCGGTGCCGACCGGCACCACGCACGCCATCTTCCCCTATCGCTCGCAGTCCACGGACCGGTTCTACGTCTTCCTCGGCGACGAGAACATGCAGAGGAGGGGGCTGGCCAACGAGGGGCCGCGCGCGGGCGGCACGTATCAGCTTCCGTACGACCCGGAGACGGGGATGAACGGCGTGCCGCTCGCGACCCAGGGCTACATC
Source organism: Gemmatimonadota bacterium (assembly GCA_022822425.1). Taxonomy (GTDB): domain Bacteria; phylum Gemmatimonadota; class Gemmatimonadetes; order Longimicrobiales; family Gaopeijiaceae; genus BD2-11. The sequence goes on from JAJEBS010000119.1 coordinate 45,780, forward strand.
CAGGTGGTCGATTTCACCGATCCCGACAACCCCGAGATGGTCGCCCGCTACGAGGTCACCGAATACGGCACCCACAACATCTGGGTCGAGGACGACATCCTCTACCAGGCGTATTATGAGGGTGGGCTGCGCATCGTCGACGTTTCCGGCGAGCTGATGGGCAACCTGTATACGCAGGGCCGCGAGATCTCCGTCCACAAGTCCACCGACGTGAACGGATGGGTGCCCAACTCGACCATGGTCTGGAGTGCGATGCCCTTCAAGGGACACGTCTTCTTCTCCGACACCAACTCCGGGCTCTGGTCGGTGAAGGTGGAGCCGCCCCAGCGGCCGGTGTCATAGGCGCAACCGGACGGATCCTCGACGCCGTCATCATCGGCGGCGGTCCCGCCGGCTCGGCGGCAGCCCGCCTGCTCGCGCTCTGGGGGCATTCGGTTGTTCTTCTGACGCGGCCCCCGACCGGCCGTCCCGCGCTCGCCGAGTCCGTCCCTCCCAGCACGCGCAAGCTCTTCACCCTGCTGGGGGTCGCGCACAGAATCGACGACGCGGGCTTCTTCCCGGCGCGGGGCAATCTCGTTCGGTGGGGCGATGACCCGCTCCGGCGCGCCGACTTCGCGCCCGGCGCCGCCGGTCATCACGTGGTTCGCGACGTCTTCGACGCGCTGTTGCTGGACCTCGCGGAAGAAGCGGGAGCCGAGGTGCGGCGGAATGCGAAGGTGCTGCGACCGGTGCGGCCCAGCGCTGCCGGCGACGGAGAAGGAGAGCCGTCACAACGTGTCGAATACGAGAGCGCGCGTGGTGGCAGGGCGACCCTCCGAGCCCGCTTCATGCTGGACTGCTCCGGCCGCTCCGGAGTGATCGCCAACCCCGATCTGCGCGTCCACGACCAGGCCAACGCCACCGTCGCGCTGGCCGGGGTGTGGCGAGCGAACGCCGCCGACTCCCCCGCCGAGCCCTGCACGCTGGTTGAGAGCTACCGCGACGGCTGGGCCTGGTCGATGCCGGTATCGGACACCCGCCGCTACCTGACCATGATGATCGACCCCCGCCGGACCGCGCTGCTGAAGGGCCGGGGCCGGCGCAGCCTCTACCTGGCCGAGGTGGAGAAGACCCGGGAAGCGCGCCGCCTGGTGGCCGCGGCCCGCCTGGTGAGCGACATCAGCGGACACTCCGCTTCCCAGTACACCGCCGCCCGGTTCACCGGCGAGGGGTTCCTGCTGGTCGGAGACGCGGCCAGCTTCGTCGACCCGCTCGCCTCCGTGGGGGTCAAGAAGGCGCTCGCCTCCGCCTGGCTTGCCTCGGTGGTGGTCCACACCTGCATCTCGACGCCCGGCATGCGGGATGTGGCGCTCGAGTTCTTCGAGGGCCGCGAGCGGGCAACCTGGCTCGCCCATCGGCGTCACACCGCCCGGTACTACCGCGAGGCGGCTGCGGCCCACGGCCACGGCTTCTGGAGCGCCCGCGCGGCGGCAATCGGCGACGTCCCCGGGGCCATGGCGTCAGCGGGGCCAACCCCGGTGGACGGTGCGCCTTCCCCCGACGACCAGACTTCCGGCGGATCCCCGTCAGGGGCCCCCGCGACCTCTCCCGCCCTCGATCCGGCCGCCGAAGTACACATACCGGTCCCGAACGAACCGGATATCACCGCCCTGCGCACCGACCCCGACGTCCTGCGCGCCTTCAACGATCTTCGAGCGGCCCCCTCCATTCGCCTGCGCCCCGCGCCCGGCCTGCGCCGCCTCCGGCTACCCGCCGTGCGCGGCCGCCGCATCGTCCTGGACGAACACCTCGCTTCTCCTGCGCTCCCGGATGGGGTGCGCCATCTAAGGGACGTGGATCTGCCTCCCCTGGTCGACATGGCTGGCGCCCACGATCAGGTCCCGGACCTCTACCAGGCCTACCTGGAGCGCGTCGCCACCGTCGCGCTGCCGGACTTCCTCGGTGCACTCTCGGTCCTCCTCGGCAAGGGGATGCTGAAGAACGAGCCGTAGGCGGATCTGCCCCCCCCGCCGACCGTCAGGCGGGATCCGCCGACTCCCCCGTGTAGAACGCGATGGTGCGCCTCGCCGCGGCCTGCGCCGCCGCGGGATTCGCTTCGGCCTCTATTGCCGCCCGTGCCCATCCTTCGCCGCTGGCCCGGATGAACGCCCTGCCGTCCCGGGAGGTCGCAAAGGCCACCTCATCCGGCTTCGGTGCGTCCGGGTGCGCGAGGTGGAACGCGAGCCCCAGAAGAGCCATCTCCCAGCCGACGCCGGTCGCCCCCGGTCCGTATCGGCTCCAGTGTTCCGACAAGCGCTGCGTGTGCGTCAGCCTGAGCCGCGCGCGGCCCGCTCCGCCCTGCGAGAAGCCTGCCTCCACCCAGCTCACGTCCCCGCCGAACTCCCATGTGAGCGCGAAGTGCCACGGCCGCCCGCAGGCCGTGATCACCCCACCCGCATTGCCTTCGAGTTGATATCGGCCCTTGGGCTTTAGTTCTCCGCTGACCGGCAGAAACCACCGCGGGAGGCGATCATCACTTGTTACGGCGTCCCACAGATCGTCCAGGGATGTCGCGTAGCCGCGAGACAGGGTGACCGCGCGAGCGGGCTCTCCATCACGATCCAGCACCGACACCGAGCGCTCCGTGGCGCCCAGGTGTTCCGGGACGTCGAAGTTCATGAGTACTCCCGGTTATGGGGCACCATCCGAGACATCGCGAGGTGTGATGACCGAGCCAGGTCGCGGAGGGCTCTCCAACAGCAGCCGGTCCCCGGTGATGAGCCGGCAGCCGGACTGGCTTGCGAGCAACGCCCAGAGATGGTTGTCACCCGACTCGGGAGCGGCATCGCCGTCGTCTGGCTCACGCCACACCGCATTCGCCGCCAGGTCGGTCAGAAGTCCGTCAATCTCGTCGTCGGTTCGCTGGTGAAACCGCACTACCCCGGGGCGTCGCAGCACCGCCGAATACTCCGAAAGCAAGGCCCCTGACATCAGGTAGAGCAGGCGACCATCGAGCATGGCGTCGAGAGTCTGCGACGTCGGGCTGCGCGGATCGGCACTGATCACTCCGGACACGACGACATTGGTATCCACGACGAAGACCTTTCGGGTCAATCGTCCTTCCCCGCTCGATACCGCCTGGTTTCGCGCACCGCGATGGCCATCGCCTCTTCATCGCCCAAACCGGCGCTGGAGCGTGCGCGGGCGACGATTTCGCGTGCCGTTTCGGAGGGAAGGATTCCCCTGAATTCGAGACTCTCTTCGATGATCGCGCCCATCGAGCGCCCCTGCCGCGCTGCGGCCTCTCTCAATGCGCGGTGTGTACGGTCCGTCAAGCTGATTGTGAGGCGTGGCATGACACGAACTTCCGGGTTGCGGCGACGGTGCCCAGACATGGATGCACCATAGCACCAGTGCATCACCGACGCCAACCGGAGCATCCAACAAGCTGATTCGCGGTTGTCCCCGGCGGGATCGCCTCGTTTGTCTCCGACCCCCACAGGCGATATCATCCCGTATGCCGCATACCCCGATAAACAATAGTTTCTCCAACCCACGGGTCCCCGCATGGTTCAGCGCCCTCGCTTGACCCGCACGCGCCTGTTCGCGGGGATGTTCCTCGCCGCGGGCGCATTCGTCGCTGCCGGGGCCGCTGCCCAGAGCGACGAAGAAGGCTTCCCCATCGAGCACGAGACCATCCGCGCCCGCTGCGCGGCGTGCCACCTCCCGGATTCGGAGGGGCGCATGTCGCGCATCTCCTTCGAGCGCAAGACCCCGGAGGGATGGCAGGGCTCGCTGCAGCGCATGATCTCGCTCAACGGCGTGACCCTCGCGCCCGAGGAGGCGCGCGACATCGTCAAGTACCTCTCGGACCGGCAGGGGTTGGCGCCCGAGGAGCTGCGTCCCGGTCTCTTCGAGGTCGAGAAGAGGATGATCGACCACCGCTATCTGGCGGACACCGACGTCGAGTTCACCTGCATCCAGTGCCATTCGATGGGGCGGGTGATCACGCAGCGGCGGACGCGTGAGGAGTGGGAGCTCCTGATGTCGACGCACCGCGGCTACTATCCGCTCGCCGACTTCCAGGCCTTCCTGCGCATGGGGCCCACGCCCGACCAGCCCGGCCCGGACGGGGAGCCGCCGGACACGCGCCAGCCCATGGAGCGCGCAGTCGACCACCTTTCCGAGGTCTTCCCCCTCCACACCCCCGAGTGGGCGGCATGGTCGGCGACCATGCGCCCGCCGCGCCTGGAGGGCACATGGGTCCTCTCCGGTCACCAGCCCGGACGCGGCGCGCTCTACGGCACGGTGACCATGGGGGGCGGCGGCGAACGGGACGCGTTCGTCACCCGGGTCAGCTACACGTTTCCGGCCACCGGGGAGACCGTCACCCGGCGGGGCCGCGGGCTGGTGTACACGGGGTACCAGTGGCGGGGCCGCTCCTTCGAGTCCGATGAAGCCGATGGGGCGATGCGCGAGGTGATGGTCGTCGAGCGGGACATGAACGAGATCAGCGGGCGCTGGTTCCGGGGCGACTACGACGAGATCGGCATGGATGTGAGCCTGACCCGGGTAGCCGGTTCTCCCGTCGTCGCGGGGGTCCATCCCCGCGCCCTTCAGTTGGGCGGCGGCGAGCGCGAGGTGCGCGTCTTCGGGGCCGGATTCGCGGACGGCGTCGGGCCCGGAGATGTGGATCTGGGCCCCGGGCTGACCGTCAACAGAGTGATCAGCGCCTCCTCCGAAGAGATCGCCCTCAACGTGACCCTGGCGCCCGACGCGGTCCCCGGTGGGCGCGACGTTTTCGTCGGCGGCGCGAGCCTGCCGCAGGCCGTGGTCGTGCACGACGGCATCGACCGCATCCAGGTGCTGCCGCGCACGGGCATGGCCCGCCTGGGCGGCATCGTATTCCCGAAGGGCTACCAGCAGTTCGAGGCGGTCGCCTTCGACGACGGACCCGACGGGCGTCCAAGCTCCGACGACGACCTGGAGCTGGGGACGGTCGAGGTCGACTGGAGCCTCGAGGAATACGCGGCGACCTTCGACGACAACGACATCGAGTTCGTCGGCTCGATCGACCAGACCGGACTTTTCGTGCCCGCCGCCGACGGCCCCAACCCGGACCGCGACCGAAACCGCAACAACGTCGGCGACGTGTGGGTGGTCGCCACGCTGGCGCAGGACGACAACGGGGACCGTCCCCTGCGGGCCCGCGCCCACCTGGTCGTCACCGTCCCGCTCTACCTGCTTTTCGACCCGGGAGCCAACGTGAGTACGGGTGCGAGCCCGGATCCGGCGGCAAGCTCGAACGGTCGCGGAAGCCGAACCCCGGGACCGAGTCCCGGAATGGGAGGGAGCCCGAAATGAGCACAGCCGACATCACTTCGCCGGGCGGTCTGTCGGTGAGCGCCGCGACCGCGACACCGGTTACTGGCGCAGCCACCGAGGCTGCCAACGGGGCCGCTGCGCGCGCCAACGGGGCCCCGGCGCCCGCGCCGCCCCTCTCGTCCGGCGCCTCGCCGGCAGCCCCGGGTCTCCTCACTCCGGGGGAGTTCCACGCCTTCCAGGCGGACGGCGGGACGTTCCTCTACCTGGTGCCGAGCGCGGCGATCTTCCGCATGGACGATGCGTCGCTCGCGGTGCTCCGGGCGCTCGAGACGGCCAACCGCACGCCCGCCGAACTGGTGGGACTACTGGAGAGCCGATTCCCCGCCGAGGAGGTCCGGGACCGCGTCGACGAGCTGCTGGGGGTGCGTGCCATCGGCCACCTCGGCAAGCCCGCCCCGCCCCCTCCCGACGTGCTGCCGCCCAAGGGCTTCCCGCTCACCACAATGGTCCTGAACGTCACCAGCAAGTGCAATCTGGCCTGCACGTACTGCTACGAATACGGCGACGACCGCATCGTCGAGGCCGACTCCAAGCCCCGCTACATGGACCTCGAGACCGCCCGCGAGAGCGTCGACTTCATGTTCGAGCAGGGCGGGTCGAACCGCCTGGTGCACCTGACCTTCTTCGGCGGTGAGACCCTACTCAACTTCAAGCTGCTCAAGGAAACCGCCACCTACGCGCGCCAGCGCGCCCGCGAGGTCGGGAAGGAGGTCGATTTCAGCCTCACCACCAACGCCACCCTGCTCAAGCCCGAGATCGTCGACTGGCTGGCGGAGAACCGGGTGGGCGTGACGGTCTCCATCGACGGCCCGCGCGAGGTGCAGGACGGCCTGCGCGTCTTCTCCAACGGCATGGGCAGCTACGACATCATCCTGCCCAGGATCAAGGATCTGCTGGCGCGCCACCGCACCCGCCCCATCGGCGCGCGCGTTACCCTGACCAGCCAGAATCTTGACGTCAAACACATCTTCAGGCACCTGACCGAGGAGATCGGGTTCTGGGAGGTCGGCTTCGCGCCGGTGACCAGTTCGTCGTGCCGCGACTTCTCCATCTCGGACGCCGGCTACGACAAGATGCTCGGCCAGTTCGAGGAGCTCGCCCACGACTTCCTCGAGCACGCCTGCGCCGACCGCCATCACGGCTTCTCCAACGTGAAGGACACCCTGGAGGAGATCCACAAGGGCGTGAGCAAGGCGTACCCCTGCGGCGCCGGGCTCGGGCTGATGGGGGTGGCGACCGACGGCGACGTCGCGCTCTGCCATCGTTTCGCCGGCTCGGACGAGCACAAGATCGGGTCGGTGTCGGAGGGCGTCGACGTCGACGTGCAGTACGACTACCTGAAGAAGCACCACATCAACAGCAAGACCGACTGCCGCACCTGCTGGGCCCGTCCCATCTGCGCCGGCGGATGCTATCACGAGGCCCATACCCGGTACGGCACCACCGCAACCCCGAACCTCCACTTCTGCGAGTGGGTTCGGAGTTGGACCGACACATGTCTTCGAGTTTACGGAGCCATCTCGGAGCGCAACCCGGCATTCCTGGCGCGTTTCGACGCCTGAGCCGGATCCACCGCGACCGAGTCAACCAGGAGAGAGACCCTTGGCACTGAAACCGATCAACCGCAAAGCGGACCGGATGGTGACCTACCTGGCGAACCAGGGCGACGTGCCCCCGGCCGAGCAGATGGCGGGTCCCGTGGGGCCGGCCGCGGGCGAGGTCGAGGGCGGCGCCGACGCGAACGCCGAGGATGTCGTCGCGCTCGGGGGACGGCTTCCCGAGGTGCCGGAGATCCCGCACATCCCGCTGGGATGCTCGCTGGTCTTCGCGCCGGGCTGGGAGGTAGACGAGGCGGGCGGCACCGCCGGGCTCTGCCAGCCGGTCGAGCGCGACCTCTTCGACTGCCATCTGGCCTGCTTCTGGCCGGCCCACGTCCCGGACCAGCTCAACCACAGCCCGGACTGGACCGGCAAGTGCGCGGCGGCGCAGAACGACTGGCGCAAGCTGGAGATGATCTTCCCGTAGGCGGGTAAGCCTCCCTTCCTCCACGAAACCTGACAAAATGGCAGACATGTCTGACAAAATGTCATACCTGGCGGTGCTGATCGCCCTCCTCCCCTCGGCGCTGGCCGCACAGGAGGTCCGCTCGGGCGGCAACGGCACCATCTACATGGGGGCCTACAACGAGGCCGTCTACGTCATCGACGAGGCGACGCTCGAGGTCACCGAGCGCATCCCGGTCACGACCGGCATCCCCAACCTGATGCAGCTCTCCCCGGACAACCGCACCATGTACGTGCGCGACGCCGCCATGGAGCACATCGAGGTGGTCGATCTGGTCGAGGGGCGCTCGATCGACTCCTTCACCCTGAGCGAGGGCAACACGAAGGTACGCATCCGCTCGATGGCGGTGGATCCGGGCGGCGAATACGTGCTGCTCGGCGCGCGGAGCTACACCAAGCTGCTCGACCGCTTCGAGATCGGCGAATTCTCGATCCTTCGCGTCGACCTCGATTCGCGCGAGGTGACCGACACCGTGCCGAGTTCGGTGGGCGAGCAGCGCCAGGGCGCCAACCTCATGTTCTCGCCGGACGGCGACCTGCTCTACTTCTTCGGCCGCGACATCATCGCCGTCGAGACCGAGAACTTCACCGAGGTCGACCGCTGGGAGCTGTCGCAGCCGCTGGAGGAGGGGCTCGGACGCATGAACCTGAGCTTCCAGCGCAGTCCCTATGACGAAGAGGGCATCTTCACGAACCTCTTCCGGATGACGGATCCCGTGCAGGGCCGGCAGATGATGGGCATCGCGCGCGTGAACCTCGCCGAGCAGGATGTCGACTTCTACACCCTGGGGCCCAGCGAGCGGGTGAGCTTCGCGCTGGCGCCGGGTGGACGCAAGGCGTACGGCCTGCGCTCGGAGATCGGCTTCTACCAGTTCTGGACCTTTGATCTGGAGGGGCGCCGGGTCGAGAGCCGGGTCGAGTTCCCGGGGCGGCCGCGCATGTCGCTGGTGCCGAGCTCCAATGGCGAACTGCTCTACATCTACAACGCCGGCAACACCATCGACGTCTACGACGCCGACACCCACGAGCTGCTGCGCACGGTGTGGCTGGACGCCGACATGACGCGCTTCCTGCTGGTGCCGGGGACTGGCGCCGCGGACGACTCCGGCGGTTCGTAGCAGACGTCCGCCGGCGTCTTCAAAAGCCACTGTCCGCGTCTCCCGAGCCTCGGTCCGGACGCTTCCTCGACCGCGAAATCCGCTGGGCGCTGGGGTTCGTCCGCCCCTACGCGAAATGGCTGGTCCTGGTGCTCGCCCTGAGCCTGGCCGGCACCGCCCTCTCGCTCTACATCCCCTACCTCTCCAAGGACCTGGTGGACACGGCCCTCCTGGGGCAGGACGGCGCCGCGCTCACCCGCATCGTGGCGCTCTTCGCGGGGATCACGGTGGTGTCGTTCGGGCTGAACGTGGTTGCGGGGCTCCGCTACACGCGCACGTCGGCGGACATCCTCTTCGACATGCGCCTCGCCCTGTACGGGCACCTGCAGCGGCTTTCGCCCCGGTTTTACGCGCGCACGCCCGTGGGCGACATCATGTCGCGCATCAACAACGACATCGGCGAGATCCAGCGCATCGTCTCCGAGAGCCTGCTCGCGTGGCTGGGCAACATCGCGTATCTGCTGGGGACGGTGGGGATCCTGCTCTGGCTGGATGCCCGGCTTTTCCTGGTGAGCCTCGCGATCCTGCCGCCGTGTCTGTGGGCGCTGGTGCGCTACAGGAGGCGGCTTGAGAGCATCACCTCCGAGCTGCGCGAGCGGAGCGCCGGGATCGGCAGCTTCCTGATCGAGACCATCCTGGGGCTCAAGCTGACCGTGGCGTCGAACGCGCAGCGGCGGGAGCAGAGGCGGTTCCGGCGGAAGAACGACGCTTTCATCCGGACGCTGATGTCGATGCGGCTGCTGACGTACCTCGCGGGCGGGCTGCCCGGGCTGATCCTGGCGGGCGGGGTGGCGGTGATCTTCCTGTACGGGGGCCAGCGGGTGATCGCGGAGGCGATCACGATGGGGACGTTCGTCGCCTTCATGGCCTACCAGATGCGGCTGCTGGGACCGATCCAGGGGCTGATGGGGCTGTACGCGAGCCTCGCGACGGCGCGGGTCTCGCTCGGGCGCGTGCATGTGATTCTGGACACCCCGGTCGAGGTGCGCGACCCGGCGCGGCCGGAGAGCGCGGAGGGGCTGCGCGGGGAGTTGCGGCTGGAGGGGGTGAGCTTTTCGTTCGGGCGCGGGGAGCCCGTGCTGGACGGGGTCGACCTTGTCGTGGGGGAGGGGGAGGTGGTGGCGGTTGTGGGCGCGAGCGGGAGCGGCAAGTCCACCATCGTGGACCTGCTGTCGCGGCAGCTCGACCCGGATGCCGGCCGGATCCTCCTGGGCGGCCGCGACCTGCGTGCGCTCCGGCTGGAGGCCGTGCGCGCGCGGGTGGTGGCGGTGGAGCAGGAGCCGTTCCTGTTCAACACCACCATCGCGGAGAACATCCGCTACGGCCGGCCGGGGGCCTCGGACGGGGAGGTGGAGGCAGCCGCGCGCGCGGTGGGGCTGGACGCTTTCCTGGCGACCCTGCCGGACGGACTGGACACGCAGGTGGGCGAGCAGGGGCGGGAGCTGTCGGTGGGGCAGCGCCAGCGGGTCGCGGTCGCGCGCGCCTTCCTGGCCGACCCGGCGGTGCTGGTGCTCGACGAACCCACCTCGTCGCTCGACCCCGCCTCCGAGCGCGCGCTGATGGAGGGCTACCAGGTCGTGATGCGCGGGCGCACGACCATCCTGGTCTCCCACCGTCTCGCGCTCGCCCGGCGGGCCGACCGGGTCGTGGTGCTGGAGCGCGGCCGCATCGTCGAGGAGGGCACCGCCGCGGAGCTGCTGGCGCGGCACGGGACGTTCGCCCGGCTGTTCGGGAGGGAGGGGGGGTAGTCAGGCCCCCGGCAAAGGTCGCCGGCGGGAAGCGAACACTTCCACGGAAACCGGCAGCCCGGGAGTTCCGGCCAGACGGGCGTCCGTCGTAAGCAACGGGGCATCGAGGACTTCGGCCAGCGTGACGTATGCTGCGTCGTAGGAGGTCAGGTTGTATCGCCAGGACCAGATTCTCGGCAGTAACGGTCCGTGCGGGTGCCGGTGCAGATCGAGATCCCTCAGATTGTCGATGCCGCAGGCGATGCGGTCGGGCGGGATGATGTCGGTCAGTTCGTAACGCCGGAGGACACTGAGGACCTCGATATCCACGAGCTCGGGACTGTGCAGCGAGAGCCGGGGATCGGCGATCCTCGTGAGAATCTCCATCCCCGACCGGGTTCCGAGCACCAGCTCTACGACCGCGGAGGCGTCCAGGACCGCGATCACGTCGGGCTAACGCTTCTCCCGCTCCTCTCGCAGGATCTTGCGCGGAGGGGGGTCGAGTTCGATGGGTGGCAACCGGGAGATTCTTGCCAACAACTCGTCGCGCGTCGGTTTCTCGAGCAGCCGTTCGATCTCGCGGAGTACGTAGTCGGACATGGAAAGGCCGAGATGCGCAGCGCGGGCCTTGAGCCGACGATGGACGGCATCGGGGACGTTGCGAATCTGAACCATCTTGTACATGTGTATAGCATGGTTTCATGTGGTTCGCATGTCAACGATGTCGCCCTCCCCGCCGCGCTTGGTGGCGGGAGCCTCTACGCTATATCATCAATCTCATGACCCCAATGGAAGGATGGGAACAGCGCGAGCTGCGGCTGGACGATGGTGCTGTCGTGGAGCATGACGGCAAGGACATCCGCATCGCGGTGGTGGACAGCGGCGTTCATGCGGCGCACCCCCACGTGGGTGGGGTAGCCGGTGGCGTGGCCATCGGGTCGGACGGATCGGAAGCCGACGACTACGTCGACTGGCTCGGCCACGGGACGGCCGTTGCCGCCGCAATCAGGGAGAAGGCGCCCGGAGCCGAGTTGTTTGCCGTGAAGGTGTTCGGCGACCGGCTGGCCACCAACTGCGATGCCCTGGTGCGAGCCATCGAATGGGCGGCCGAGCATGAGGCACGGCTCGTCAACCTCAGCCTCGGCACGTCGAACCCGGCGCACGAAGCCAGGCTGGCCGCGGCGGTGAAGGAGGCAGCGGAGCGCGGCGCTCTCGTCGTGTCGGCCCGGCAGAGCGATGGCGTGCGCTGGCTCCCGGGGTCAATCCCCGGCGCCATCGGCGTGCTGCTCGACTGGAGCTGTCCCCGCCACGCGGTGCGGGTGGGAACCGACCACCAGGGAGCCCGGACCTTCCTCGCCTCGGGTTTTCCGCGACCGATTCCCGGCGTCTCTCCCGCGCGCAACCTGGGTGGGATCAGCTTCGCGGTGGCCAACGTAACGGGCGTACTTGCCCGGCTGATCGAGGCGGAGCCGAAGGCGGGCAGCCCGGGTCAGGTCTTCGAGTTGGCCCGCCGTCACGCCGTCCTGCGTCCGGCCAGCCAATAGAAGACCAGCCCGGCCGCGATCAGTCCAAGGCCGATGAGGCCCTGCGCCGGGCGGTCGAGCAGGATGTACAGCAACGTCCACGATGTCAGCGCGAGGTAGACGAGGGGCGTGACCGGATAGCCCCAGGCGCGGTAGGGGCGTTCGAGCTCCGGCTCGCGCCTCCGCAGCACGAAGATTCCCGCCACAGCGAGCAGGCTGTTCAGCCCCAGCGTGAATCCCGAGAACACCAGGATGGCCTCGAAGGACGCGCTGAAGATGAAGAGGAGGGACAGCGCGGCCTGCGTCAGAATCGCGACCCTGGGGATGCCGGCCGGGGTCCTCTTCGCCAGGAATCGAAAGGCGGGATGGTCCTCGCCGATGACGTGCAGGACCCTTGGCCCCGCCAGCACCATGGCGCTCACCGTGGAGACCAGCAGCACGGCCAGGGTGACGCCCATGATGTCGGCTCCGAGGGGGCCGAAGGTGTGCATGGCGGCAATGTGGCCCACCTCGAGCCTTCCCTCCAGCTCGGACATCGGCGCCGCCCTCAGGAAGGTGTAGTTGAGGGCCAGGTAGAGAACCATGACCAGCAGGGTGCCGCCCGCGAGCACGCCCGGCAGCGTGCGGCCCGGGTCCTTGAGTTCGCCGGTCAGGTAGGTGGCGGCGTTCCACCCCGTGTACGCGTACGAGACGTAGATGAGCGACACGGCGAAGGCGCCGCCGAAAACGAGCTGCGCGTCCCCGGCGGCAGGGAGGAGCGCCACCGGCTCGGGCGCCTCGATCAGGGCGAAGGCGGCGGCGCAGAAGGCGGCGATCAGGATCACCTTGGCCGTGGTGAAGCTGCGCTGGAAGAAGGACGAGGCGCCGTAGGTGGCCGAGTGCACCCACGCCGCCGCGGCGACCAGGCCCGCCGCCAGCCAGGTGGGCGACAGGGCGGGGAAGACCGAGGCCAGATAGGCGCCGAAGGTGATGGCGGCCAGCGCGGTGGGGGCGGCAAACCCGACCGTGGCCGAGATCCATCCCGACACGAAGCCCGCCGCAGGGTGGTAGATGCGACCCAGAAAGGTGTACTCCCCGCCCGAGCGCCGCAGCGCCGCGCCCAGTTCCGCGTAGGTGATCGCGCCGCAGAAAGCCGCCACGCCGCCGACCACCCAGAGCAGCAGGAGCGGGAAGGTGGACCGGATGGTCTCCAGCTGGAAGCCCAGGCTGGTGAACACCCCGGTGCCGATCATGTTGGCGACCACGACCGCGGCGGCCGCATGGAAGCCGTATCCGCGCACGGATGTCGCCCGGCTGTCCGCGGGTTCCCGAGGCGCAGCGCCGCGACCGCCCGATACCCTGTCGTCGCGCCCCGCACCCCCGGACCCGGGTCCCGTCTCGCCTGCGGATGTGGAGTGCATGGAGCGCCTGGGCGTGGATTCCGTCTCGATCCGACCATCCATAATACGCCTTTGGGTTGGACCGGCGACCCGCTCGGCAGTAGAATCGGCCTGTCGCAGATCGGCGTGGCCGAAGACAGCAGGGAGGAACCCATGAAGAATCATCACTCATTCCCTAAGAAACTCGCCGCCGGCATCGCAACGGCCTGCCTTCTGGGCGCCCTGTACGCCTGCCAGGCGGACGCACCGGGCCAGGCGGATGCGGAGGAGCAAATGGAGGCAGAACACGCGCAGGAGGCGGAGGGCGGCGAGGTTCACTGGAGCTATGAGGGCGACACCGGTCCCGACCGCTGGGGCGGGCTGGACCCGTCCTTCGCGGTCTGCGACGCCGGTGTTCAGCAATCCCCGATCGACCTGGCGGGCGCGATCCCGGCGGGCGGCGGAGGGCTCGAGATCCAGTGGCAGCCCACGGACGGGGAGGTGGTCGACAACGGGCACACCATCCAGGTCAACATGGCCGAAGGGAATACGATAACCCTGGAGGGCCGGCGGTTCTCCATGCTGCAGTTCCACTTCCATCTGCCGAGTGAGCACACCGTCGAGGGAGGGGTCTACCCGATGGAAGTGCACTTCGTGCATCAGGCCGAGGAGGGGGACCTCGCGGTGGTCGGAGTCTTCATGGATGCGGGCGAGGCCCATGCAGCCATACAGGCCATATGGGATGCCATACCCGGCGTCGACGAGGCCCCCGCTCCGCTCGCCGGGATCGACCCGAACGCCTTCCTGCCCGAAGGGCGCGCCTACTTCCGCTACGCCGGCTCTCTGACCACGCCGCCCTGCTCCGAGGTGGTGAGCTGGGTGGTGATGACCGAGTCGATAGCCGTCTCGCAGGCGCAGGTTGACGCCTTCGCGGCCCTGTATCCGATGAACGCGCGTCCGGTCCAGCCGCTCCATCGGCGGTTCATCCTCCTCAAATAGCGCGTGCACCCGGGAGCCGTGTAGCGCGCCTGAGAGTCGCCCCGGTGTCGAACCGCGTGCCCGGCCGCATCCCCGTGGTCGGCGTCATGGGCTCCGGCTCCGCCCGGCACGCCGATCTCGCAGGGCCCCTGGGCCGCGCACTTGCCCGGATGGGCGTGCACCTGCTGACGGGGGGCGGGGCCGGGGTCATGGAGTCCGTCTCGAGGGGCTTCATCGCGGTGCCGGATCGGGAGGGACTGGTCATCGGGATCCTCCCGGCGGGGGACGCGCGCCCCGATCGAACGGACGCGGATCCCGGCACTCCCCCCGGCTATCCCAATCCGTGGGTTGAACTTGCCATCCGCACTCACCTCGACGCCCGTGGCGACGACGGTTCCGGCATCCGTTCACGCAACCACATCAACATCCTGTCGTCCGATGTCGTCATCGCGTTGCCGGGATCGTCGGGGACGGCTTCGGAGGTGGAGCTTGCGATCCGTTACGGGCGACCCGTCATCCTGCTGGGAGACACCGCTCGGGCGGAGCACCTGTCAGTCCCCGTGCCGTCGACGGAGAGTGTGGACGAAGCCGTGGAGTTCGTGCGCCACACCCTGCAGATGGTCTCTGGATGAGACGAAATCGACGCGGATCCGGCCCGTCGGAGCGCGAGGGGGCCGCCGGGCGGTTACCTTCCTGAAGACCCTTCCAACATCCAAGGAGCAGGAGATGCGTAATCCATTTCGCGGGGTGCTCGCGCTGCTGGCGCTGGCCGGCGTCGCATGCGCGGGCGATGAAGCCGGAGTGATCACCACCGCCAGCGGCCTTCAATATGAAGTGCTGCGACAGGGTGACGGCCCGATGCCGACCATGAACGACGAGGTCGTCGTCCACTACCGCGGGACGCTCACCGACGGAACCCAGTTCGACGCCTCCTATGACAGGGGCGAGCCCAACACCTTCCCGGTGAACGGCCTTATCGAGGGATTCAGCGAGGCGCTCCAGCTGATGTCGGTCGGCAGCCACGTCCGCGTCACGATCCCGTCGGAGCTGGCCTACGGCGAGGCCGGCGCGGGTGCGCTGATCGGCCCCAACGAGACCCTGATCTTCGAGATCGAACTGCTGGAGGTCGTTGGGAGATAGCTCGGCCCTACAGATTCCCCGTCACCAGCCTCACCACGAACGCGACCATGAGCATGATCGTGGGGATGACGAAGGCGACGCCTACCCCGAGGGTCAGCCCCGCGCGGAAGAGCGCCGGCCCGACCGGGCGCAGGCTGCGTCCCCAGATCTTGTGCAGCGCACTCTCGACCATCCACCCGAGCGTGTAGCAGAGGTTCGCCATGACCGCGAAGGGCAGGATCGCCGGGAGCGCCTGCACCACCTCCGACAGCGGGTTCAGGGTGAGGAGCGCCATGAAGATGGTGCCGATCCCGGACCCCGCGAGCACCGCGTTGTAGGCGAGGCGCCGCTTTTCCCACCACTTGACGATCCCGCCGACCGTGCGTTCGGCCGGGGCGGGATAGAGGAAGCGGACGAGCGCCGACTCCGCGGGGCCGTCGCCCGCCGAATACTGCTCCATGCTCATTCGATCGGATGGGGTCACGGGCCTCCTCGCTGGACGGTGGTATCCGTTGGACACCCGCGCGGATCCTGAAGTTGCCCCGGGCCGGCCTCAGAAGCGGGAGGTCACGGTGACGCGGAAGCTCCGGGTGGCTCCCGGATTGCGCTCCTGAACGTCTACGTATTCCGCCTGCAGAAGGTTCTCCACCTTCGCCCGCACATCCATGTCCATGACTTCGAGTGCGAGCCGCAGATCCAGTAGCGTGATCGCTCCCCGCTCGTCCAGGGGATAGGCGAGAACGGTCTCCGCCTCGCTCCGGTGACGCACGTCCAGAGCCACCAGATCGGCCCAGCCGGAGAGGGTCGTCGTGATGTTGTGGCGTGACCGGTACGCCAGCGGCCGGCCGGTGTCGAGATCCTGCGAGTCGATGAAGAGGTAGTTTGCGTGCAGGTTGAGCTTCCGGGGGACGACGCCGACGCGCATGCCGGCGTCAAGTCCGCGCACCCGTGCCTCGGCCACGTTGCGGAACTGGAACGTGAGCGGCAGGTTCGGGGCGCCCGTCACCTCGATCAGGCCGGAGTACTCGCTCCAGAAGAGTCCCGCGTCGAACCAGAGCCGTTCGTTCGGGATGACGGTGGTGCCCACTTCCCCGGCCCACGCCGATTCGCCCCGCAACTCGAGATTGGGCACGACGCGAAAGCCGAAGGTGGTGGTCCTGGTGAACTGCTCGGAGACGCTGGGCGACCGGTATCCCCGGCTCAGGGATGTCCTCAGGCTCATGTCCGGAGTGGCTTCGAAGACGAGCCCGATCTTGGGATTCAGCGTCAGATCGCCTTCCACCACCGAGGCCTTGTGCGAGTCAAGCCGGATGCCTGCCGAACCGCGCAGCCGATCCGAGAAATCGATTTCGTCCTGAACGAACAGCGCCAGATCGGTGACGTCCGGCGTCGGACTGAGGAAGTTGGAGGTCACATCGGTGCGCGAGGCCTCTCCTCCCGCCGTGAGCGCGTGCCGCCCGCCGGAAAAGAACGAGACCTGCAGGTCGCTGCCGTAGCGGGTGGAACGGTGGAAGTCCTCGTTGTCGTGGAAGTAGTTCTGGTTGCGGACGTGCTGCACCTGGGGTCTCAGCTGCAGCTTGAGCGTCGAGGTCACGACCGGCGTGGCCGTCATCCCGAAGACGAGATCGGAATTGCGCTTCCAGTCGCCCAGATCCGCGGGATCCACTTCGAGACGGCGCTCGGGCGAGAGCCAGGTGAAGAACTCCTCCAGATCCTCGCGCTTCCCGCTGGCGAACACCTCAAGGGGTTTCGACGACTCGGCCCCGAAGACGGTCTTGGCCCGCCACTGCCAGCGCTCCTG
>JAJEBS010000064.1 GCA_022822425.1 Gemmatimonadota bacterium
CCCGCCGCCCGCCGCGGCGTGGATGGGATACATGTTGGGGGTGCCCTCGGGGATCATGGGGAGCCCGGAATCCTCCTGCAGGCGCCCGTCGTTCTGGCGTCCCTCGCGCATCCCCGGCTCCGGCCAGGTGGTGGGCAGGTCCGGGTCCGCCCCGTGCGCCACCAGCGCCTTCATGGCGGGCAGGTCCTGGGCCAGCGCCGCCCGCCAGAAGGGGGTGGCCCCGGTCAGGTTCAGCCCCAGCTTGCCGCGCAGGAAATCGGAGTACCAGAGGTGTGTGCGGATTGGCGCGTTGGGGTCGGCGCCGGCCTCCAGAAGCGCGTTGAGGACATCCATGTGCCGGGTGGCCTGGTTGTCGTGCGCGCGCGGATGGGGGTGGTCGGTGAACTTGAACGCCCACTGGGTCTGGAGCACCGCGAAGAGGGGAGCGATACCGTCGGTGTGGGTGGCCAGATCGGGGTCGGCGCCGCGCTCGATGAGCAGCATCGCCATGTCGAACTGGCCGTTGAGCGCGGCGATGGTGAGCGGGCTGGCCCCGTCGCCCGCGACCTGGTCGATGTCGGCGCCGCCGTCCAGCAGCACCCGGGCCACCTCCAGATGGCCCTCGCGGGCGGCGTGCAGCAGGGCGGTCATGCCGCCGGTCCTGCCGACCAGGGTTTCGTACATGGGCCGCCGAAGGATTTCCTCGTCGGCGACGTAGCCCGCGGGGGTGTCCCACGCGGGCACCACGTTGGAAAGGTCGTCGGGGTGGAAGTCCGTCATCTGTTCCTGCAGCTCCCCGGAAACGAGGAATTCGCGCTGGACGGCGAGCGCGGCCTGCACTTCGGCGGCGGTCGGTTCACGGGCGGTTCCGCCCTCGGTGGCCCGCTGGATCTCGGACAGAGCCTCCAGCAGACGCCCCTGGGCGGCCCGGCTGACCGCCATGCGGCGCAGCACGTCCCCCACCTCGGTGGCGATCGAGGGATCGGCGCCGTGACGCAGCAGTTCGGCCGCGGAGGCCGCGCGCCCGGCGGCAGCGGCGAACATGAGGGGCGTCTGCCCGGCCGATCGTTCGCGCGCGTTCACCGGCGCGCCTTTCTCCAGCAGCAGTCGCACGGCCCCCTCGCCGTCGCGCGCCTCCGCCGCCAGGTGGAGGGGGGTCACGCCGCTGGAGGTGGTTACCGCCCCCGGGTCACCGCCCGCGTCCAGCAGCGCGCCCACCACGTCCGCATGTCCCGCGCCTCCGGCCAGGTGCAGGGGCGTGTAGTCACCGATGCGCGTGGTCGGCTCCGTCTCGGCTCCCGCGCCAATCAGGATGTCCACGATCTCCAGGTGACCCTCGCGGGCGGCCACGTGCAGCGCCGTCAGGCCGTCTCCCTGCGAGAAGTCGGGATCCGCGCCCTCCTCCAGTAACGCCCGCACCTGATCCGCGTCACCGCGCCTGGCCGCATCCAGCAGCCTATCCTGCGGGGGCGCTGCCCCCAGGGCCAGAACGACCGCCAGAACCGCGCCGGCGCCCCTCATCCCGCGTCCGAGCCTCATGGCTCCCTCCGCGTGCTCACCGACCGGCCCGCCGGAAAGCTGAGCGGGAACTCGCCGGTGCTGTCCCCGAAGGCGCGCATGTCGTCGTGTCCGAGGCGCTGCATCAGGCTCACGAACACGTTGGCCATCGGCGTCCCCTTGGGCGCCCTCAGATGCAGGTTGCCCTCCAGCGCGCCATTGGCATGGCCCATGAGCAGGAGCGGGCAGCGCCGGTGGTTGTGCAGGTTGGGGTCTCCCATCGGGGATCCCCAGATGATCGCCGTCTTGTCGAGCAGCGACGCCTCGCCCTCCACGGTGTTCTTCATCTTCTCGAGGAAGTACGCCATCTGCCCCAGGCGATACGTGTTGATGACGTTGAACTCCATGATGGCGGCGGGCACGTTGCCGTGGTGCGACGACGCGTGGAACGACTTGCTGGTGCCGCTGTCCGGGAAGGTGCTGTTCTGCAGGTCGAAGCCCGTCTTGAAGGTGATGACGCGGGTCAGGTCCGCCTGCAGGGCGAGTACCTGCAGGTCGAACATCAGTCGCATGTGGTCTTCCCAGCGGTCCGGGATGCCCGACGGGGCCTCGGGCATCTGCCGCTCCTCGCCGCTCGAGTTCTGCGCCTCCACCAGCTCGATGCGCCGCTCCAGCTCGCGGATGTGGGTGGCGTATTGATCGAGCGCTTGGCGGTCCAGCGCCCCCAGCTCCCGTTTCAGGTCGTTCAGCTCGACCAGCACCCAGTCGAGCAGGCTCTGGCTGCTGCGCAGCCGCACGGCGCGGTCGTCCGGGGAGTCGCCCGCGCCGAAGAGCTGCTCGAACACCCGCCGGGGCTCCCGGATCGCCGGAAGCGGCTGGGTGGGCGACGCCCACGCCAGGGTGGTCGTGTACGCGCAATGATAGTTGTAGGCGCACCCGCCCCCGCGGTCCATCTGCTCCGTGGTGATCTCGAGCGAGGGCAGGGCGGTGTCCTGTCCGAAGCGGTCCGCGTGCACCTGGTCCAGCGACTTGCCCAGGTAGACGTCGGCCTGCGTCTGGAGCGGATGAGCCTGAGTGAGGAACACCGCGGTGGAGCGGTCGTGGTCGCCGCCGATCTCCTCGGCCCGGTAGGGCTCCGCCATGCGCACGTCGGTGTTGCTGACGATGGTCAGGTAGTCGCGGTAGGCTTCCAGGGGCTTGAGCTGGCTCTCCGCCTTGAGCTCGAAGTCGCGCCCCGCCCTGGCCGGCGCGAAGAGGTGCTGCGCGTCGCCCCAGTCGTTGCCGCCCGCGCACCCCATGGACTCCTCGACGCATACCAGCCGCGTGAACTGCGACTGGGCCGCATCGCTCCAGGGCCTTCCCGCTGGGATCATGGCGTCGAGGAGGGGCAGTGCCACGGAGGCGCCGGCACCCCTCACGAAAGTGCGGCGTGAAAGGTGTCTTCCGGTGATGAAATTCATGGACCGGCCTCCTCGACCGAATTGCTCAGATTCACATACAGCCGGCTCAGTTTACATACAGGCGCTGCGCGATTTCGTTGGTGAGGTTCTGGTTGGCGTTGACATCCTCGGGGGAGGGCGGCCAACGCAGGTGGATCCCCATGGCCTTGTTCTGGTCGAACCACCTGTAGGGGAAGATCTCGTAGTAGCGCATGTCCTGCCAGCGCCGCATCTCCATCCAGAACTCGGCCCGCCGCTCGTGCTGGAGCTGCGCCATGATCTCGCCCGAGTCCATGCTGGCGAAGTCCCTGAGATCCGAGAGCGCATGTTCGGTGGGTGGCCAGCCCCGGGAAGCGTCTCCCCAGTCCCCCGCCATCGTTCGCACCCTCGCGGCCGCTCGCGTGTTGTTGATCCACTCGACCGCGCCCGCGAGATCGCCGGCCAGCAGGCGGGATTCGGCGATGATGAGCATCGCCTCGGCGGCGCGGCTGAGCGGCAGCGGGGTCTCGCGCGCGGTATACTTCAGGTTGTAGGAACTGGTGCCGAGCGGCTCCTCGCGGGTGGTTTCCTCGTGCGGGACGCGCGGATCCCAGTCTCCGGTCACGGGGTCGGGAAGGAAGAGATAGACCTCGTCGATCCGGTTGGTGCCTCCGTACGGACCGCCCAGGGAAGCGGCCGAGTTGGACCCGCCGGGCGCCCCGAAGCGGAGCGACACGTTGTAGTCCGGGTAGGTCGAGAGCGCCTGACGGGCAGCGGACTCGGCCTGCTGCATCAGGCTCATGTCCATGGTGCCCTGCAGGTGGGTGCGCTCGTAGTAGAGCGAGCGGTAGGCGCGAGCGACCTGTCCCAGCGCGCCGGCGGCCAGATTGGCATCCCCGGCCGACTGGGCCACCTGCGCGGCCTGCTGGAAGCGCTCGGCGGACTCCGCGATCACGTCGATGGGTCCGAGCAGCCCGCCTTCGGCCCCGTAGACGATCACGTTGTAGTGGTCGGCCATGGTGATGCGCGCGATCCCGCCGAAGAAGTGGGCGCGCGCGATGCCCAGATCGTTGCCCCCGGCGGCCGAGAGGCGCTCGGCCACCTCGTCCGCGAGCCAGCGCGCCTGGGCGAGCCCGCGCCAGTGGCCCTCCACGGCCGAATTGGACGCCAGCCGGTTGCCACGCATGGCGTCGATGTTCTCGAGCTGGGTGGTGGGATGGAACAGCTCGTCGCTGAGCAGCCCGTGCCGCGTCAGCAGGCTGGAATAGGTGCCGGTGATGTTGCCTTCCGGCGTATTGGCCAGCGTCCCCAGAAGCTCCTTGCGCTCCAGGTCCTCGTCCAGCAGGCTGGCCGGGTTGTCGACCTCGAGGAAGTCGCTGCAGCCCGTGCCCGCGACCAGCAGCAACCCCGCGCACAGGGCAATGACGCCCCGGGTCCGTACGATTCCGATGGTTCTTCCGATACCGCGATCTCCATGCTTATTCATCCGTCGACTCCCCTTTGTCTGGTGCGTCTTCATGTTTGCCTCCACAGTCTTGCGGCCCGGTCAGAACTGGGCTCTGAGGGAGAAGACCAGACGTCTCGGAGCCGGTACCTTGAGGTAGTCGACGTTCTGGGTGAAGTAGCTGGCGCCGGCAGTGCCCGCTTCGATGCCGCGGGTGCCGGGGTCGATCCAGCCGTTCTTGGGCGAACTCAGGTAGTCGCTGAAGACCTTGAGGTTCTTGACGCCCAGGCTGACCTGCGCGCTGGTGGCGGCGATGCGCTCGGCCAACCCGTCCGGGAGCTGCCACGAGACCGTGAGCTCTGCCCACCGCACATAATCGCCCGGATAGACGGTGTTGGTGATGACCCCATTGTGCTTGCGGCCATACTCGTCCACCAGCCGCTGCTTCTCCTCGACGGTGGCGGTGGGTTCGTTGAGCGTATACTCCAGCGTGGCCACCAGAGGACCGTTGCCCAGGGCGTTGCGCAGGTGGTCGGTCTCGTTGGAGACGATGAAGCCGCCCGCCGCCTCGAAGAGGTTGCGGAAGGTGAAGCTTCCGAACTGCATGGCGCTGCGGATGTCGATGGTCCAGTTCGGCTGTGGTCTGCCGATCACCGCCAGCGAGTCGGTGCCGTCGGCCGCCTTCAGGATGTTCGGAGCGATGTCGCGTCGGCTGCGGATCTCGTCGATGGGGCCGGAGAGGATGTAAGGCTGGTTGGGGTCGACGATGGGGGCGATCCAGATGCCAGGCCACATCCCCTCGTAGAGGGAGTGGAAGCGGCGACGGCTGCCGAGACGCCGGTCGGGCAGCCCGCCCAGGTCGTCCGCCCACTGCTTCAGGTAAGTGGGGCTCAAGGTGAGATCCCAGGTAAAGCTGGCGCTCTGCACCAGGCGCGCGTCGGCGGTGAGTTCCAGCCCCCACGACTTGAGTGTGCCAAGGTTGCGCAGCTGGGAGCGGGTGAACCCGTCACCGGGCGACGGCGGCACCGGAAGCAGGGCATCGTTGGTGGTCTGGTTGAAGTAGACCAGTTCCATGCCGAAGCGGCCATCCAGCAGGCCCGCCTCGACCGCCATCTCGATCTCGGTGGACCGTTCGGGCTTGAGTTCGGGGTTGCCCAGGTTCTGGGGCGTCAGGTAGCCGCCGATGACGCTGCTGCTGGGGCTCCATGTACGCTGGGCGTCGAAGGCGCCCGGCTGCAGGCCGGAGGCTCCCAGCGCAGCGCGCAGCCTCAGTTCGTTCATCCAGCCGACGTTCCAGAAGTCGTGCTCGGAGACGACCCATGACACGCCCGCCTTGGGATAGACCTGCAGGCCGAAGTCCTCACCGAAGGCCGAGTTGCCGTCGGCCCGCACCCCGCCGGTCAGGAACAGTCGGTCGTCGAGCCCGACCTGACCCTGGACGAAGAGGCCGGCGTTGATGACTTCCTCGTAGCCTTCGCTGACGCCCGTGATCTGGGCGCCCCCACTGAGGGTCTTGAGGGTGGGGGACCCAAACTCGCGCACGGACGCCACTTCGAAAGCCTGCGTCTCGCGGAAGCTCTGGCCGCCCACGGTCAGGTTCCCGACCATCCGGTCGGTAATCTCGGTCTCCCAGTGGGTGCTGAAGTCCAGAGTCGTAGTGGCGAACCTCGAATTCCTGACTCGCTTGTAGCCCGTGACCGACTCGGCGACCACGCCCTGGGGGAAGAACTCGCTGAAGCGCGAGTCGATGAAGTTGTGCCCCACCTGAAGGGTGGAGCTGAGGCCCTCCGCCCACTGGTAGACCAGCGAGGCGTTCAGCATGGTGTTCACCGACTCCTGGAAGTTCTCCGTGATGCGGCTGGCCAGGAGCGGCGTGTAGGCGCCATGGGGGTTGGTCTCGGTCGCGCGCAGCGGATTCCCCAGCATGAGGTTTCCGAAGAGGTCGCCCCAACCGGGGGTGGCCGTCCTCAGATTGCGACGGACGACGTTCACCCCGACCTGGCTGGTCAGCTTCTCGGTGTGGGTGAAGTCGAAGGAGGCGCGCACGGACTGGTTCGCCAGTTCGTTGTTGGGTGAGGGATTCCGTTCTTCCATCAGGCGCCCGGACAGGTAGTAGCGCAGGCCGGGCGTCCCGCCTCGAACGGACAGGTTGTAGTTCTGATGGTAGCCCAGGACCTTGTTCGCGTCCCAGGGACTGTCACAGAGGAGCCTGTGCTCGGACCTGTTGTACCCGCAGTTGTCCGGGAATGCGCGCGGGAAGCTCAGATGCTGGAGGTCGGTGGAGAAGGCGTACACCGGCGCGCCCGTCTGCCCCCGCTTGGTGAAGATCTGGATCACGCCGCTTGAGGCTTCCGTGCCGTAAAGCGTCGCGGCGGCGGCGCCCCGGATGACCTCGACGCGGTCGATGTCCTGGGGGTTGATGTCCTGCAGCCGGTCGGTGGTGGCGGATTGGGCGTCCTCGGTCGCGTTGTCCAGCCGCACGCCGTCCACGTAGATGAGAGGGCTTTGCCGCTGGCTGATACTCGACGTGCCCCGCAGCACGATGGCGCTGCCCGCGCCGGTCTGACCTCCCGAGATCAGGCCCCGGGCACCCGCTAGCCGTCCGACCAGCGCGTCCGAGAGGTTGGTGATCGGCGCGATGGCGAGCTCGTCGGACGTCACCGAGGTGATGGTCTGTCCCAGGCGGCGGCGCTGCGTAGGCGCGCCGGTCCCGGTCACCACGATCTCGTCGAGGTTCAGGGCCACCTCCTGGAGCTGGAAGTTCGCCTCGGCGGTCTGGTCCACGGCGACGGTTACCTCCACGGTGGCTGCCGCGAAGCCGATGCGCTCGACGCGCACCGTATGGGTGCCGGCGTTGACGCCCAGCAGGAGGTAGCGGCCGTTGGAAGCCGAGAGGGCTCCCATGTTGAGCTCCGGGATGAAGACCTGGGCCGAGGAGATGGGCTGGCCGGTGGCGCCGTTGGTGACGAGCCCCGTGATCTGCCCCTGCTGAGCGGTCAGGGGAGCGGCCAGCAGGAGCGCGAGACCCAGGACGGTGGCATGAACCGAAGCCGCAAGGCGACCTGGCGGCGCCGGGTTACGGGTGGCGAACGTGATGTCTTTCATTGAACCTCCTGGGTTTGTCGCATGCGGAAGGGAGCGCTCCTCACGACTCCCACCACGATCGACGAGATGCTGTAGTTGTTGTCCGCCGCCGCCCGCGTGATGGCGCGGATGGTCGGCTGATCGAGATGGTCGGCGGGCCGCCCGATCGCGTACGACAACAGATGCTCGGTGAAGTTACGCGCGAGCGGAATCGGCCGTTTCAGCAGGACGGCGGCCAACTCGGAAGGAGAGCTGAGTGCAGTGCCGTCGTAGAAGGTGCCGCGGGTGTCCAGCGGGGCCATGTTCTCGCGCACCCGCCAGCGGCCGGTCACGTCGAAGTTGTCGAGTGCCAGGCCGATGGGATCGATGAAGTTGTGGCAGGAGCTGCAGACGGGGCTGGACCGGTGCAGCTCCATGCGCTCGCGCGTCGTCAGGATGCGGTCTCCCTCGGCGTCCGGGCTTCCCTCGAGGGTCGGGACGTTGGGCGGCGGTGGTGGTGGCGGCGTCCCCATGAGCACCTCCATGACCCACTTTCCGCGCAGCACCGGCGAGGTGCGG
>JAJEBS010000034.1 GCA_022822425.1 Gemmatimonadota bacterium
GGTCGGCGGCGGTCGCGTAGCTCATGTGAAACACCCCGGTCTCCAGGGGTTCAACGTCTTCACGCCGATTCAGGTTCTCGATGTCGTCCACCCGGAGAATGCCGTTCTCGAGCTCGCGCGCGGCCAGCCCGTGCGAATCGAGGATGACGCGGAGGGCCTCGTCCCAGGGCTGGTCCCGGATGTCGGCCGATACGATGCCGGACACGTCGGCACCCGGGACGATGGAGATGCCCGCGAACTCCGAGAACGTAAAGAGAACGTCCCGGAGTGGAGCCGAGACGAAGGTGGCGGTTATGCGCGGCTCCCCGGGCGGCGGCTGAGCAACCTGCGGTGCGGGCATCGCGGCGGCCGCCACGTCGGCGAAGTCGACATCCTCCCGCAGCCCGGACACGGCAGGGGACGCCGCCCCGTATGCGAGGGAGGCGTCGGTCCAGGGCCACCCCAGGCACATCCATGCAGCCAGCATCCGTCTCATTGTCCCGCTCTCCGTGGTGGTCGACTCAGGTGCAGCTGACGCTGCTCTCCGATTCCGAACCGGCGGATCTCGACGATCACGTACTCCCGCTCGACCCGGAGAACTCTCATTTCGCCGAGAACCACACCCTGGCGAAGGCGGAACGTGCGTTCACCGGCGGCGGCCGCGGCCGCCGGGTTCGCCGTCCCGGAACTGATCAGAGCGACGCTCTCCCGGCCGTCGGGGGAATGGATGACGCCGACGAGTTGAAGATCCTCGAACCTGGCGCCCGCCGAGGTAGCGGGCAGCGGCCGTTCAAACGGGTCACGCCGGTCGCCTCCCGGGTAGACGAAAACCTCCCGGTCGAGAGTCGGCTCGCCCGCCTCATCGGGCAGATTGGCCTCGGACTGCGACGCAGAGGCGCCCGCCGCACCGGGAGACGCCGGAGGTCGAGCCTGCGCGATGATGGCCCAGGGGGCGGGAAACGGGGCCACGAGGACGAGCGCGAGCACCGGCGCCGCATTCATCGCGCGACCTCCGTTGGCGCTCCGTTCGGCCCGTCGGGTGTGGGATCGGCCGCTGCCGCCGGACGGACAAAGGTCTCGATGCGAAAGTGGGCGCGCACCGCCGCATCCTCCTCCATGGCCGGATCGGGGATCGAAGTCATCTCCAGTTCCATCGGCGTAACGATGCGCGGCAGCGACGCGACCGCCGTCAGGAAACGAGCCACTTCGTGGTAGCCACCCACCACGGATATCTCATAGCTTCGCTTCGTGTAGAAGGGATTCGCCTCCTCCTCTCCGGGGCGCATGAAAGCCAGGTCTCCCAGCCCCGAACGCCGAGCCTCTGCCGCCAGTGACTCCAGGAGCGCAGGGACCTCCTCGTTGCGGGGGATCAGCCGCTCCAGGCGCGCGATGTCATCTGCGTAGCGTCTCAGCCGGCTCTCGAGTTGCGTGGTCCCCTCGGGCACCAGGTTCCGCGCGCGTTCATTCCCGGCTTCCAACTGCTGAAGCCGGCGCTCCAGCTGCTGTACCTCCCCATCCCGGCTGCGGTGCTCACGGTAGAACAGGGCCGCGGCCAGCGTCACCAGCACCGCCGTCAGCAGCGCGGGCCGCGGACCCGGGATGCCGATCGTCATGCCGTGTTCCCCATTGTTGGGCGGGGCCTGTAGGAAACCCGTAGCACAAAGGCGCTGAGGACCCACTCCCCGCCGTCCGGAAGTCGTTCCGCGACCTGCTCGGTACCGGCCAGGCGGACGGAAGTGAGGAAGGGAGACGCCTCCAGCCGGTTCATGAAGCGCGTCAGGGCAAAGGTGTTGGCGGTCCGTCCCTCGATCTCCACCTCGATCTGGTCCCCGGCACCCGCTTCCGCGATACGCGTCAACCAGGTGAACTCCGGCACCGCCGCCGCTACTTCATCGAGGATGTGGGACCAGACATACCGCCCGCGGTCGAGTTCCCGGATGACACGCACGCGTGCGGCCACGGAATCGCGTCCGGCACGCAACTGCTCCGCGGTGGAGATCAGGCCGGCCAGTTCGGTCGAGTCGCTCACGGCTTGAGCGACTCGATCCTCCAGAACTCGGCGCCGATCACTGGCACCCGGGTGGAGCAACGCCAGTACCAGGAGGCTGACGAGCCCGGGAACGCCGGCGGCAAGGTGCCACGGCAACCCGGCGCTCGAACGCGGCGCATCCGCTGACGATCGCCGCCCGCCCGCGGCCGGGCCCGCCCCGCTGGGCATCAGGTTGATTTCAATCACCGGTCGCGACTCCGTGGCAATGAGCGCAACGCCAGACCCACCGGCAACAACAGCATGGGCGCGATCTCTTCCAGTGCGACGTCGACGCAGGCATCGGGACGGACGGGAATCCGTTCGAAGGGGTTGGCGACGTGTGTTTCGATGGAGAGGATGCGGCCCAGCGCCTCGGCCAGGCCCGGGATCCGGGCACCCCCGCCGCTCAGATAGACGCGCCCCGGACCCAGGTCAGCGGGCCTGGTCTTAAGGAAGGCCGATGCCCTCCCCAGCCCCACGGCCATGTCGTCCGCCACGAACTCGATGACCGTCTGCAGGCCGGGCGATACCTGCTGGCCGCGAATCATCGCTTCCGTGGACCGCGCCTCGAGGCCCATCTCCCGCTGGGCTGCCTTGCACAGGGAGCGCACGCCGAAGTGGAAATCGCGCGTAACCGCGGGGATACCTTCTTCGACAACGACCACCGTGGTCGTCTCCCAGCCAATGTCGGCGGCCATGACGACACCCTCGGCCGCTTCGGGATGGTTGTGGATCAGGGCATTGCTCAGCGCAAAGCCATCCACGTCGAGGACTTCGACCGCGAGCCCGGCGGCGTGCACGATTTCGGTGGCCTCATGCACGAGGTCGCGCTTGGCCGCCACCAGAAGGACGTCCATGGGATCTCCGGGGTTGAGGATCTGGAAGTCCAGTTCAACGCTGGCGGTATCGAAGGGAAGGTGCTGTTCGGCTTCCCAGCGGATTACCTCCCGCAATTCGGACGGCTTCATGC
Organism: Gemmatimonadota bacterium; assembly: GCA_022822425.1. Lineage (GTDB taxonomy): Bacteria > Gemmatimonadota > Gemmatimonadetes > Longimicrobiales > Gaopeijiaceae > BD2-11. Next base: position 2,979 of record JAJEBS010000034.1, read on the forward strand.
GCTCCAATTCGATCCGCTTGGCAATGACACCGTGACCGGCGACGCCGGTCACTACCTCGCGGTGCTTCAGTCCGGACTCCCGGAACAGTCCGACCACCGCTTCCACCACGGATGCTCCGGCGCGCGCATCGTCCTCTCCCACGGTCAACGCGCGCATCGCGACCCGGGAGACTTCGGGAGCCTGCCCGGCCTGGCTCATCTGTACGACCTTGAGGTATCGCCTCCCGACATCGAGCCCGAGGGACACCTGTCCGCGCCTGAACCAGCTCATCGACGCTGCCTAGACGGGCTCGAGCCAGGAGCCCGCCGGCAGGGCCCGCATCGTCCCCAGTCCGGCATGGCCGAGCGCGCGCAGCCCGGCGCAGGCGGACGCCTCCACTCGAGCCCGTCCTTCCAGGAGGACCCGGTCGCCCGAGCGGATCCACCCGACAACGCGGGCATCGTCCGCAAGGCGAACCGCCTCCGTCGCAAGCACCAGCCCCGCGAAGGTTGCGTTCGCCAGGAAGCTCGCGCGCCCGTCAACCACGAGCACCCCTTGTCCCTCTCCCCCCGTCACCTCCAGCGACCCGCGGACAACGACAACCGGCAGGTAGGCCCCGCAGCTTCCGGCAGGACTCAGCGGCGTGCCCCAGTTGCCGGCCGCAGTTGCGGGACAGCCGGCGCCCAGATGGACGCGCGTACTGCCACCGGGGACGCCGAGCGTGATGTCCGCCAGCTCCGCCAGATCCTGGAGCGAGAGGATTCCCAGATTCAGGGACGGCGGATTCATGTCGAGCGCCAGGCGCTGCCGCCGCGCCGGCTCTGGCGTGTCGGCCGGGGGCACCCAGCGCCCGCTCTCGGCTACTGCGCCATGCGGGAAGATCGAATCCGCCACCGGAAGCTGTGGTGCACACTCGGCAGCGCTCCAGGCCAGCGGCGGAGCCGTAACGCGGTCACCCGCTATCAGGGCCGAACCCGTTACCGAGATGCCGGCCGAAGCCGCGACCGCCGCCGGCAAGGCGCTGAGGCGGGCGCCCGCATCGAGCGCCCAGGTCAGCCGCCCCGTTTTCGCGCGGGCTGCACCATCCACCTTGCCCTCCCCCGCAAGCAGGTGGATCTCGCGTGTAAGGCGATGTGCTGCCACGCGATAGGAGCCCCGCTGCCCGTGGGCACCCTCCACCACCGTGCTGTCCCCGACCGGCGCGGCCGCGAGCAGCTCCGCCGCCGTGCCGGCTACCACGCGCACTCCGCCCTCCGCGGCGAGCCGGGCGATCAGCAACTCGCGTTCCGCTCCGGCTACCGTCAGTTCCTGGTGCGCCAGGTAGTGGAGGAGATGTCCGAAGCCGGTGGCGGCCAGCAGCACCATGAGGATCAGCGGGATGGCGAATCCCCCGTCGCCCGCGACTTCCGGGCCGGCGACGCGCTTCACGGCCAGACTTCCCGCGGCCACACGCGCACCGAGTCGATTGTGGTTGTACTGGGAGCCTGTCCGAAGGCCAGCCGCAGATCGAGTCCGGCCCCGCGGCCCGACACCCCCGAGGCGACACCCGCAGCAGTTCGCAGGATCTGCGCGGTGAGCGGCTGGCGCCCCCCACGACCCGGCCGGTAGCGGAAGGCTCCCGCAGCAACATGGTAGCTGCCCCGTTCGAATACTCGTCCCACGACCGCCTCCGGTACGGCCGGACTCAGCTCCCAGGCCTGACCGCGGGCGCCATCGCCGCACGCGGCAGGCCGAGCCCGGACGAGTGCGGCGACACGCCACACCCCATCGGCCGCGAGGACGAGGACAGAGTCCTTGGCCGGGTCGGGTCGGCGCAGTCCGGCGTAGCGCACAACCCACAGGGGCCGGGACGCGGGGGCGCAATGTACCCCAGTTCCCCGGAACGCCCGCATGGCAACGGAATCTCCGACACCTGCCACCCAGTCGACCCCGCCAAGCCCCGTCCTTAGTTCCTGCGCGAGCGCGTACCGCGCGATCCTTCTCGTTTCGCGCATCTCCGCTTCCCCTGTCACGCTCCCAAGGGCATGCCGAAGCGCCGTCAGCGTCTGCAGTGCCGCCGCCATGACCGCGACCAGAAGCACCATGGCAGTAAGGGCTTCCACGATCGACGACCCCCGTCGGGAAGCGGCTGTCGGCGGATGTGGCGCGCCCATGTCAGGGTGCCGGTACGGTAGCCGTGACGCGCAGCAGCTCCGCTCTTGCGGTATCGTGCGCGCTGGCCCGTATGACGACCTGCAGGAGCCTCCCTCCCAGGGGAACCGGATCTTCCCAGACCAGCACCCCCCACGGGTATTGGCGCGTTCCGCCGCTCGATGCTCCGAAAAGCCCGAGAGAGTCGGCGATGTCCCCCGCCGCCACCACCGCCGCGGCCAGTTCTCCGGCCCGCCGCCAGGACTGAAGCGACGCGGTCCCAAGCGCGGCCGCAGCCAGCAGACCCGTGCACAGGAGCACGATGGCCAGCATGGCCTCCACGAGCGTGAACCCCGCGGAAGCAGCCGCTGCAGGGGACGCCCGCCTCGACCCACTCATCGCCGCGATACCCGCCCATAGGTGGAAATCACCAGCGACACGTGTGTTGCGCCCCGCCCGAAGCGAAGCGTACGGGCGGACATCCGGCCCAGCCCCAGCGCATTGAATTCGATGGTCGCGAGCGTATCCCGCCCCGAGATGTCGAGCGAAACCCCGTAGCGGTCTCCCAGGTCGACACGCTCCCGGAACGTGCCCCCGAGGCTGCGCTCGATGTGCCCGCGGCCCGGCACGATCGTGACCTGCGAGGCGCCGGACCCCAGCGCGTCAATCCGGGCGCGAGAGAGAAGCGCCGCGCTGGCTTCGCGCGCCTGCGTCACCGCCCAGCGATCACGGTGCAGTTGCATTGCAGGCATCCCCAGCGCGATCCCGATGCCGACAATGGCCAGCACCACCAGGCACTCGAAGAGTGTGAATCCCCCGTTCATGCCATGAAAGATGGCGTCCGGGGATCCTGCCGGGGATGGCGTGCCGGGACTACGGAATGTCGATCCGGGACTACCCGGCTTCCAGGACCACTTCGGCCGCTACCACGGCCGCGTGAGGATGGTCGCTACCGAAACTGCATGGGGATGGTGAGCACCTGACCCGGGTAGATCCGGCTGCCCCGCAGGTTGTTCGACTGCCGCAGCGCCGCGATCGTCGTCCCGTGCGCCCGCGCGATGTCCCAAAGGGAGTCCCCCCGCTGCACCCGGTAACTCAGCCTCATGGCCTGCTGCACACCGACTCCGCCGCCCGCCGGAATCGTCAGAAGCTGACCCGGATGGATCCGGCTGCCCAGAAGATCGTTCGACTGCTGGATCGCCGCGATCGTCGTCCCGTGCGCCCGCGCAATATCCCAGAGAGCGTCTCCGGATCGCACGCGATACGATCGGCTGCCCTCGGCCGCCGGCACGACGTCTTCTGCCGAGGCTGCTTCCGCCGCATCCGCCACCCGGGTCTCCGTCGCCTGGACGGCTCCCGTTCTCAGGCCCTCCACGTAGCGGGTGTATGGTTCGGGGTACAGGGCGATGTGGTAGTGGGGGGGTCGGGACTCGCGCGTCGCCTCCAGGACGCCGTTCGCTTCCAGGGAGAGCAGGACGTCCTCCAGCCATGCGCGGCAGGGACGATGGTTCGACCGGCGCAGGTCGACGGCCATGCCGGTGGGATGCACCGAGCGGCTGGAGGCGTTGGGGGGCTGCCGGTTGAGCGCGCGAGTCAGGCTGGTGACGACCATGACCTCCCCGCAGGCTCTGCGATACTGCCCCGCCAGCCGCTCGACGAAGGTGCGAACCTGCGGGCGGGCATACGGGAAGCTGACCTCGTCATCGATGTCATAGTCCCGGTTGCCGTTCAAGGGCACCAGGTAGCCCAGCTCCACAAACCGCTGGACGTGCGCAGGGGTCCGCAGGTAGGTGTAGTTGTGGGCCCGCGCCTGGACGTTCTGCGCCGTCAGCGAGCGGGACGACCCGCGGAGGCTCTGCGCGGCGGATGAGGATGGCGCGAGGCCCGCGGCCAGAAATGCGCCGAAGACCAGGACTCCTGCCCGAATGCCGTCTCGTCCCATCGTCTCCCATCCAGATCCAGGCTGTAGCGGGAGGGTGATCGGATCGCCCCACTCCGACCATCTCCAAACTTCATTTGTTTAGAGTGCGCAACGTGTATTTTATACGCCGATTCTCCCTCGTCCGCAAGGGTTCACAACGACATGACGGTCCCGGAGCCGGAAGCATGCTGCGGTGTCCATAACCAGCCCGGACGGTACTTCCCGAACGCGGTTCGAGGACCGGCGACGCCGGTGCGGAGCGCGGGATCCCGCGATGCCTGGCGGGCGGTCCTATCCGGCGGCGGCGAAGTTGGCGGCCACGATGTCCCAGTTGACCGTGTTCCACCACGCGGTCAGATAGTCGGGCCGGCGATTCTGATAGCGCAGATAGTACGCGTGCTCCCAGACGTCCACGCCGAGGATCGGGGTCTGCCCATCCATGAGCGGGCTGTCCTGGTTCGCCGTGGAGCGCACCACGAGGCCGGAATCGGTGGCGACCACCCAGCCCCATCCCGAACCGAAGCGGGTGATGGCCGCGGTGTTGACCCGGCTCTTCAGCTCGTCGACGGAGCCGAAGGCAGTGTCGATCGCGGAGGCCAGGTCCCCACTGGGGGCATCTGCGCCGCCGGGCGTCATCTGGCGCCAGAACAGCGCGTGGTTGACGTATCCGCCGCCGTTGTTGCGCACGGCGCCGCGGATGGCCTCGGGGACGTCGCCCATGTTCCCCAGCAGGTCCTCCACGCTGCGGCCCTGGAGACCCGGTTGCGACTTGAGCGCGGCGTTGAGGTTGGCGGTGTAGGCCGCGTGGTGCTTCGAATGGTGTATCTCCATCGTGCGCGCGTCGATGTGCGGCTCGAGCGCATCGTAGTCGTAGCCGAGGTCCGGAAGTGCGTGGGGATAGGCCATGGTCGCAGGCTCCGCTGTATGAAAGGGACGTTCGCCCGGGCATCTTGCCGGGACGAGGCGTGGTATGTTGGGGAATCGGCATCGTATCTTACAGGCAAGCGCCCCGGAGTTCCACCACTGGCCGCGGGAGAACCTGGAAGCTGAAGACGAACCCGCCGCGCATCCTTCTGGTCGACTGCGACAGCTTCTTCGTGCAGGTGGCGCGCCTCGAGGATCCCGATGGCGCGGGACGCCGGCGGCTGCTCATCGTCGGGGGGACGCCGGAAGGTCGGGGCGTGGTCGCGTCGGCCTCCTACGAGGCGCGCAGCCACGGGGTCCGCTCGGCGATGCCAACCGCGCAGGCGCTCCGTCTGTGTCCCGGAGCCGCGGTGGTTCCCGTGCCGAGGGCCGCGTGCGTGCGGCGCAGCCGGGAAGTCCGGCAGGCGCTGCAGGAACTGTCTCCCGTGGTCAGACCGGCTTCCATCGACGAATTCTACCTGGATCTCTCGGGCACCGAGCGGATGCTCGCCGGCGAGTCCTTCGAAGACACTGCCCGGCGCATCCGCGATACGGTGCTGGCGCGCACCCGCATCTCGGTTTCCGCGGGAGGCGGCACCCGGCGCCTCATCGCCAAGCTCGCCACCGGACTGGCCAAGCCGGCGGGCGTCTGCATCGTGCCTCCGGGAGAGGAAGCCAAGTTCATGCGGCGGTTCGACCTCGAGGACATTCCGGGGATCGGCCCCGCGTTTCGCGCGGCCCTCGAGCGCCGGTCGCTACGGTCCGTTGCCGACGTCCTGCGGGTCCAGCCGGAATGGCTCGAGCGCTGGTTCGGAGCCCGGCGCGCCCGCTGGCTGCACGACCGCGTGCGGGGACTGGACAGCGAGGGCGCGCTCCCGGTGCGCGAGCGGAAGTCGGTGAGCGTGGAGCGGACGTTCGCCACGGATGTTTCCGACGATGATGAGCTGGACGGGGTGCTGTCGCGACAGGTGAACTCTGTCGCGCGCCGCGTTCGCCGACTCGGTGGCGGGGCGCGCACGATCACCGTCAAGATCCGGGACCGTGACTTCGCGACCCGTCAGTGCAGCCGCACCCTGCCCCGGCCGGTGGAATCGGACCAGGCCATGCTTCGTGTCGCGCGGGAACTCCTGGCCGAACTCCGGTCCCGGCGCCGGACTCCCGCGCGCCTCCTCGGGGTCGCCGCGAGCGGGTTGTCGCGCGAAGGCAAACGCGCGCAACTCGCCTTCTTTGCGGAAGCGGACGATGCGGATCCGGACCGCGCCCGACGCATCTCCCGGGTAATGGACCTCGCCCGGAACCGGTTCGGCGACGACGCTCTGGGTCCGGGACGCAGCCTCGATCCCCGGAACATGCAGTAGCCCGCTCCCGGGACTGGCTCCCCCCTGCTCGTACGATGCTCCCCGACTAACGCTCCCAGGGCTTGCGCGCGAAGTAGCTGTTGGCGTCCGCGGCCACCCTGGGGGCGAGCATGATGAGCGCGATCAGGTTGGGAACGATGACGATCGCCAGGAAGAGGTCGCCGAGGCCCCAGATCACCGTCAGGGGCAGCACCGCGCCGATGAAGTGCATGATGACGAACGCGAGCTTGTACGGCAGCACGGCGTTCGCCCCCAGCAGATAGTGCGCGCAACGGTCGCCATAGTAGCTCCATGAGATGGCCGTCGATATCGCGAACAGGAGCACCGAGAAGACGACGATCATGTGCCCCCAGTCACCCAGGCCGGCCAGTCCCCGGCGGAAACCCTCCATGGTGAGCGGCGCGCCGCTCTCGAAGGCTCCGCCGAAGAGGGAAGTGAGAGCCTGGCCGTCGTCTCCCCTGGCAACGCCTTCGGCCGGGACAACGGTGCCTGTGAACGGCGTCGTTTGCGCCTCGTCCACATAGAGCATGTCGACGTAAGCGTCGTGCCAGGCGACGTGCACCCCGCCCGGATCCGCGGGGGCTCCGTCCTCGAAGCGGATCTCGGCCGGTGCGTCCGCAGCCTGGTTGTTGCCCATGGCGTCCACGGTCACATAGCCGAGGTCACCGCCCCCCAGGGTGATCTCCGTCGGGATGCGGGCGTTCCAGACGCCTGTCGTGATGATCACGAGTCCCGTCATCGAGCAGATCACGATCGTGTCGATGAAGGGCTCGAGCAGCGCAACTACCCCCTCCGATACCGGCTCGTCGGTCTTGGCCGCGGCATGCGCGATGGGCGCCGAGCCCTGTCCGGCCTCGTTCGAGAAGAGGCCGCGGCGGACCCCCCACATCAGGGTCACGAGAAAGGCGCCCACCCCGGTCCCGGCCACGCCCGCGGTCGGGTTGAAGGCCTCACGGAAGATGAGGCCGAGGGCGGGAGCGATGTCGCCCGCGTTGAACAGCAGGATGACCAGCGCGCCGAGGCAGTAGACCGCGGCCATCACCGGCGCGAGGATGCCGGTCACCCGTCCGATCCGGGTGATCCCTCCCAGGATAACCAGGGCGACGACGCCGGAGGTTACCAGACCGCTCACCGTCGTCGGGATGCCGAAGATGGTGCGCATCGAATCGGAAACCGTGTTGGCCTGGACCGCGTTGCCGGTGAGGAACGCGGTCATCCCGAGCATGATGGCGAAGAAGACGGCCATCCACTTCCAGCGCGCTCCCAGCCCGCGCTCGATGTAGTACATGGGGCCGCCGCTTACCGTCCCCTCCCATTTGTGGGCATCGTGGTCGGGCGCTTCCACCTCCCGGTATTTCTGGGCGAGCGTCACCTCGGTGAACTTGGTGGCCATGCCGTGCGCGGCGGTGACCCACATCCAGAAGAGCGCGCCAGGCCCCCCCCAGTGGATGGCGATCGCCACGCCGGCGATGTTGCCGATGCCGACGGTCGGTTACTTGTTCGTTTTATGGTCGTGTATGTTATTTTTG
>JAJEBS010000115.1 GCA_022822425.1 Gemmatimonadota bacterium
GCCGCCATGCCCACGCAGTAGGTGGAGACCGGCGCCCGCAGGTGCTGCATGGTATCGAAGATGGCGAGTCCGGCATAGACGCTCCCGCCGGGTGAATTGATGTACAGATAGATGTCCCGCTCGGGATCCTCCGCGTCCAGAAAGAGAAGCTGAGCCAGAATGACATTGGCCACATTGTCGTCGATGTGCGAGCCCAGGAAGACGATGCGGTCCATCAGCAGGCGGCTGAAGATGTCGTAGCTTCGTTCGCCGCGGCTCGTCCGCTCGATGACGTACGGAGGAAAGATAGGCATCGGGTTGTCGTTCTCCCCTGGTCCGGCTCAGCCGGCCTGGATGATCTGGGACTGCTGCTTCAGGAATTCGAACACCTTCCCTTCGGTGATCTCGCGCTCCAGCGACTCCATGCGCCCGTTCCGGCGCAGCCCGGCCTCCACGGTCTCCGGCCGCACGCCGTTCCTGCGCGCGATCTCGTCGACCCGCTCCGACACCTCGAGCGGGCTGGCGGCGAGGTCGTTGGCCCGGGCCAGGCTCTCCACCGCCAGCATGGTGCGAACCGCCTTCTCCGCGCGCGGACGGACGGCGGCCTTCATCTCTTCCACCTTCTCGGGCGGCGTGTCCTCGGGTCCTTCTCCGGCGACCGCCTCCAGGTACCGGTCCACCATGGAGTCCGGCGCTTCGAAGGAGTTCGCCTCCAGCACATACTCCATGAGGCGCGCACGCACCACCTGTTCGGCCTGGCCCGCGGCGTTCTGTTCCAGGTCTGCCCGGATCCTGTCCTGGAGATCGTCGAGGCTCGCGAGGTCAAGGCTGGCGGCGAAGTCGTCGTCCAGTTCCGGAAGGTCGAGGACCTTGCGGCTGACCAGCCGAATGCGCAGGTGCTCTTCCTCCCCCCGGCGCTCCTCGGTGGGAAAGTCGTCGGGAAACCGGACCAGGAAGTCTCCCCCGGTTCCCACTTCCAGCTGCTCGATGGCGCGCTCCACATCGGGAATCGCGTCGCCCTCGCCCAGGATGAACTCGTAGTCCCTCGCTTCGGCGCCCTCCTGGTCCAGCTGCAGGATGCTCACCGAAACCGCGTTGCCCGCATCCGGGACACCGTCATCCACCGGTCGCCAGGCGCCGTTCTGCTGGCGCAGGCGGAGCAGGACCGCGTCGATGTCCGCCTGACCGACCTCGACCGCCGGCCTCTCCACCACAAACCCGCCGCTGCGCTCGATCTCGATGCGGGGCTCGACGTCGAACGAGATCTCGAAGAAGAGGTCTTCGCCCGGCTCGCTCCGCACCGCGCCCACCTCGGGGTCGCTGATGGGCCGCAGCTGCTCGCTCCGGATGGCTGCCCGGGTCGCTTCGTTAAGGAGCTTCTCCAGCGTCTCCTGCTCGACGGCCGGTCCGTAGCGCTGCTCGAGCACTCTCGCCGGGATCCTGCCCTTGCGGAAGCCCGCCATGCGAACGCGGCCGGAGAGGCCACCCATGATACGCGCGCGTTCGCGGCCGACGATATCGGCGGGAACGGTGATGGCGAGTTCGCGCCGCCAGCGCTCGCCTTCGGTGACGGATACGCGCAGCCGCGCGGGGTCGATGGTCAAGGGTCGATGCTCGTCATGGCTGTTTCAGGGGTTCGCCTGTGAGAAGCGAAGTGCGATTCCGGTCAGGAGAGGATGCGAAAGGGGGGACTCGAACCCCCACGGCCCGGGGCCACGGGATCCTAAATCCCGCGCGTCTACCAATTCCGCCACTTTCGCGGAAAGCCCGGGTCCGGGCGAAGTTCTCCTCCGCGGCATCCCCGAAGCTGGCGCAAACTCAAAAAGATAAGCGAGCAGCCGGCGGGACTACAACAGCGCGCGGGGGAACCCGGGTGCCGGACGGGCGGGAAAGCGGTTCCCGACCGCCTCCGCCGCCCGTTCCGGTAGCCCCTTCCGCCCCGGGAGCGTCACTCCGGCATGCGGATGTTGGTGAAGCGCTGCCGGCCGGTGACCGGGTTGGCCAGGACCAGCGTGACGATTTCGCCAGGCTCCACTTCGGCCAGGAGTTCCGTGACTTCATCCGCGGACTCCACCTGCCGCGGGTTGTTGCCCACACGCAGGTCGCCGGCGCGGACGCCGCGCCGGTCGGCGGGACCCATGCGGGTGACGCCACTGATGAGCACGCCCTCGTCGATCCGGAACTGATAGCGCCGGGCCAGCTCCGGGCTGTTATCCACGACCTCGATCCCCAGCCTCTCCTCGGCACGCGTCGTCCGCTCGGGCGCCGCCGCCGCGGCGGCTTCGTTGAGCGGGGACTCGCCCAGCCGGACGTCGGTTTCCTGCCGCTCGCCGTCGCGGTAGTACGCGATACGCACCCGGTCTCCCGGCCGCTTGCGCGCCACCAGCTGCTGCAACTGGTTCGAGTAGTCGACGGGGTCGCCGTCGATGGCGACGATCACGTCCTGAGGCTGCAGCCCCGCGTCCTCGGCCGCCGTGCCCTCGGTGATGTCCTGAACCAGCGCGCCGCTCACTTCGGGCAGCCGGTAGACTTCGGCGTCCTCGGGCCCCACCGGCCCGATCTGCACGCCCAGGAAGGCGCGTCGCACCGCGCGGTATTCGATCAGATCCTCCATTACCCTGCGCGCGAGACTGATCGGAATTGCGAACCCGTATCCCTGGTAGTAGCCGGACTGGCTGGCGATCGCCGAATTGATGCCGATCACCTGGCCCTCGAGGTTGACCATCGGCCCCCCGGAGTTTCCGGGATTGATGACCGCGTCGGTCTGGATGAAGTCCTCGATCGCGTACTGGGCGGCTGCCTCGGACTCGGGGTCGTTGCGCAGCTCGTTGCCGATGATGCCCAGCGGCCGACCCTTGAAGCTGACGATGCCGGCGGTCACCGTGTGGTTGAAGGAAGTCGGTCCCCCGGCCGACCGAAACCCCGGGTTGCCGACCGCCAGCACCCACTCGCCCACGCGCACTCCGTCGGAGTCGCCCAGGCTGAGCGTGGGCAGGTCGCTGCCCTCCACCCTGATCACTGCGACGTCGGTGGTGGGATCACCCCCGACCAGGGTCGCCTCGAAGGAGCGCCGGTCCTCCAGCTGGACCGTGATGGCGTCCGCGTCCTCCACGACGTGGTTGTTGGTCAGGATGTAGCCGTCGCTCGAAACCAGGAATCCACTGCCGCTGCCGCCGCGCGGCTCGGGGTCCGGTGTGCCGAACCAGTTGCGGAAGGGGTCGCCGGCGGTGGCTCGCGCCACGCGGCGGGTCGTGATGCTCACGACCGCGGGCGTGACCACCTCCGCCACCCGAACGAAGGACTCGCTCAGATCGCGCGCCGGCTGAACCGCCTCCACCGGGACCTGCGGGGCGACCGAGATCGCGGGGGTCGCGGCCGCATCCTGCGTCCATCCCATCCCCGAGGCGACGCCCACGCCGACCAGGAACGCGAGGGCGACGTAGAAGAGAACCTTCATCTTGGTTTTCAGGGGATCGAACATGCCTGGCCTCCTGTGGTATCGCTGCAGCCGGGGCGAGGGATGCTGACTGGTGCTACCCGTTCCCGCGCCACCGGTTTCTCCTTTTCTGTGTGCGCCCCTTTCGATGCGCCGCGCGGCGCCAGAGTTGTCCCGGCCGGACATGCCCCGGCGCAGCGCGGGCGGGAGTCGCCGAGGGGCCTATTTCTCCTCGTCGACGATCTCGTAGTCGGCCTCCATGACGTCATCGTCCCCGGCCGTTCCGTTCCCGGTTCCGTCCCCGGTTCCGTCCCCGGCATCCTCCCCGGCGGCATCCTCGGCCGCGCCGGCTTCGGCGGCCTGCGCCTGATACATCTCCTGGCCGGCCGCGCTGAAGGCCTGCATCAGCTCGTCACGGGCCGAGTTGAGGGTCGCGAGGTCGTCGCCCTTGAGCGCATCCTTCGCCTTCGACAGCGCCTCGTCGAGCCGCTCGCGCGAGCCTTCGCCGACCTTGTCGCCCCACTCGCCGGTGTCCTTCTCGACCTGGTAGACCAGGGAATCGAGGTGGTTGCGCGCCTCGATCTTCTCCTTCTGCTCCTCGTCCTCGCGGGCGTGCTTCTCGGCATCGCGCACCATGCGGTCGATCTCGGCGTCGGAGAGCCCGCTCGAGGCCTCGATGCGGATCTTCTGCTCCTTGCCGGTGGCGCGGTCCTTCGCCGACACGTTCAGGATGCCGTTGGCGTCGATGTCGAAGGTCACCTCCACCTGCGGCATGCCGCGCGGCGCCGGAGGGATTCCGGTGAGCTGGAACTTGCCGATGGTCTTGTTGTCGAGCGCCATCTTGCGCTCGCCCTGCAGCACGTGGATCTCCACCGTGGTCTGGTTGTCCTGCGCGGTCGAGAACACCTCCGACTTGCGCGTCGGGATGGTGGTGTTGCGCTCGATCAGCGGCGTCATGATCCCGCCCAGGGTCTCGATCCCGAGCGACAGCGGGATGACGTCCAGCAGGAGCACGTCCTTGACCTCGCCGGCCAGCACGCCGCCCTGGATGGACGCGCCGATGCCCACGACCTCGTCGGGGTTCACGCCCTTGTGCGGATCCTTGCCGAAGAACTTGCGCACGATCTCCTGGATCTTCGGGATGCGCGTCGAGCCGCCCACCAGGATGACCTCGTCGATGTCGTCGGCGGTGAGGCCGGCGTCCTTCAGGGCGGCCTTCATCGGCGGGATGGTGCGCTGCAGCAGGCCGTCGGCCAGCTGCTCGAAGCGGGCGCGCGACAGCGAGTAGTTCAGGTGCTTGGGCCCCTCCTGGGTCGCCGTAATGAAGGGCAGGTTGATGTCGGACTGCATCGTCGACGAGAGCTCCATCTTGGCCTTCTCGGCGGCCTCCTTGAGCCGCTGCAGCGCCATGGAATCCTTCGACAGGTCGATGCCCTGCTCCTTCTTGAACTCCGTCACCAGCCAGTTGATGATCACCTGATCGATGTCGTCACCGCCCAGGTGGGTGTCGCCGTTGGTGGCCTTCACCTCGAAGACGCCCTCGCCCAGCTCCAGGATCGAGATGTCGTAGGTTCCGCCACCCAGGTCGAAGACCGCGATCTTCTCGTCCTTCTTCTTGTCCAGCCCGTACGCGAGCGCCGCCGCGGTGGGCTCGTTGATGATCCGGCGCACCTCCAGGCCGGCGATCTTGCCGGCGTCCTTGGTGGCCTGGCGCTGGGCGTCGTTGAAGTACGCGGGGACGGTGATGACCGCCTGGCTGACCTTCTGGCCCAGATAGTCCTCCGCGGTCTGCTTCATCTTCTGCAGGATGAGCGCGGAGATCTCCGGCGGGTTGAAGGTCTTGCCGGCGTTGGGGATCCGGACCTGCACCCGGCTCCCCGCGTCGCTGGTGACCTCGTACGGGACCAGCTTGCGCTCCTCGCTGACTTCGGAGGACTTGCGGCCCATGAAGCGCTTGATGGAGAAGATGGTGTTCTGCGGGTTGGTGATGGCCTGCCGGCGGGCCACCTGGCCGACCAGGCGCTCGCCGTCCTTGGTGAACGCCACCACCGACGGCGTCGTGCGCCCGCCCTCCGCGCTGGGGATGACGACCGGTTCGCCGCCCTCCATGACCGCGACCACCGAGTTGGTCGTCCCCAGGTCGATGCCGATGACCTTGCTCATCTGTTCTCCTTGCCGGTTCTGGTATGAGTGATTCGTGATCCCGCGCGACGCCCTCAAGCAACGTTCGTGCCGCTACAAGGCCCGTGAGTCTGCCAAAATGGCAGACTTTTTCCCGAAACCTGCCAAAATGGCAGACTTGCCGGGCCGGATGGGCGGTCTTCGGGCGGTCGGGTTATCATGAGCGTCGACCCCCCGCGCGTTGTGCGGCGAAACGGCCCAGGCGTATTTGAACCGGACGTGTTGTCCCGTCCGGCACCGCAGCCCGCCGCCAGTCGCGCAGCACAGCCCGCGGCGCCCTTCCACCGACACCGGGTCCGACATGCTCTCCATGCCTTTCGCCTTCCGTCGACCGGGCGGTTCCATCGCCCGGATGATGTCCGACGCCCGGGTGGCTCCATGAGCCGGGCGTCCGCCGGACCTCGAGCCGATCCCGCACCCGTGCTTCGGTTGCTGTGGGCTGTGTGCCTGCTTCTTCTCGGAGCCGGCGTGGCTGCTTCCTCGCTGGGCGCGGCCGGGGCGTGGGACGCGCCGGCGCCCGCGCCGATCCAGCAGAGTCCGGGACTCGGGATTTCGATCGCCTCCGAGGGACTGGACACTTCGTTTCCCGAGCGCCTGAGGTCGCTGCTCGGCATGCTGGCGCTGGGCGGGCTCGCCTGGCTGTGCAGCGTCAACCGGGCCGGCATCCCGTGGCGGGTCGTGGCCTGGGGGGTCTCGCTCCAGCTGGTCTTCGCCTTCTTCATCCTCAAGACCGCCGTCGGACTGGCGATCTTCCAGGGGGCCAACACCGTGGTGGTGGGGCTGCTCGGGTACACGCTGGAAGGCGCGCGCTTCATCTTCGGCAACCTGGTCGACAACAACATCCCCATCGGCACCGGCGAACCGGGCAACGGCGACTTCAACCCGATCCCCGGTCAGGTCGCCAATCCGGGCGCCTACGTGGCTTTCACGGTGCTGCCGACCATCATCTTCCTGGCCTCCCTCATGACGGTGCTGTATCACCTGGGCGTGATGCAGTTCGTGGTGCGGGGAATGGCCTGGGTCATGCAGCGCACCATGCGCACCTCGGGGGCCGAGACCCTCTCCGCGGCGGGCAACATCTTCGTGGGCCAGACCGAGGCGCCGCTCCTGATCAAGCCGTTCGTCGAGAAGATGACGATGTCGGAGCTGAACGCGGTGATGACCGCCGGCTTCGCGACGGTTGCGGGCGGGGTGATGGCGGCGTACGTCGGCTTTCTGATCTCGTACTTCCCCGACATCGCGGGACACCTGATGGCGGCGTCGGTCATGTCCGCCCCGGCGGCGCTGATGATGGCCAAGCTCATGTATCCGGAGGACGGCGAACCCGAGACCGCGGGCCGCCTGGTCAAGGAGGTCGAAAAGCCGGATGTGAACGTCATCGACGCGGCGGCGCGAGGGGCCGGCGACGGACTCCGCCTCGCCCTCAACGTGGGCGCCATGCTGCTCGCCTTCGTGGCGCTGGTCTACCTGATCAACGGGCTGATGGGATGGGCCGGAGGGCTGGTCGGTCTGCCCGGTCTGACTCTGCAGTCCGTCCTGGGGCTGGCCCTGGCGCCACTGGCCTGGCTCATGGGAGTGCCCTGGGCCGACGCGGCCGAGGTGGGTTCGCTGATGGGGATCAAGACGGCTCTCAACGAGTTCGTGGCCTACGTCGAGCTGGCGGGCCTGCTCGGGGAAGGCTCCACGCTCCATCCCCGCTCGGTCGTGATCGCCACCTACGCCCTGTGCGGCTTCGCCAACTTCTCCTCCATCGCCATCCAGCTCGGCGGCATCGGCGGACTGGCGCCCTCACGCCGGCAGGACCTTTCGCGCATCGGGTTGCGGGCGATGGTCGGGGGGGCGCTGGCCGCCTTCATGACGGCGACCGTGGCCGGGATGATCCTGTGAAGCCGGGTGTGGGGCCGGGAGACGACTTCGAAGCGGTGGCGGTGGCGG
>JAJEBS010000324.1 GCA_022822425.1 Gemmatimonadota bacterium
CCCGCAGCGCGCCGTCCTCCAGGGTGATGCGCAGCGGGTCGCCGGTGTCCACTTCGCGGTAGAGCCCGGCCTTCGCCTCCAGCTCCGCGGCCGAAAGCGACATTCCCTCGCCCGGCTCCGGGTCGGGAGTGGCCGCGTCACCCAGGAACACACGCGCGACCTGCCCGCCCAGCGCCCCCGGGTTGGCGTTGCCCACGTTGCACAGGATCGCGATCGAAAGTGCCTGGTCGGGATAGCGCCCGATGAAGCCCCGGTACCCGGCGGTCGACCCGGTATGGGTGATCGAGGGCACGCCCGCGAAGTCGCGCAGCTGGAGACCCCCGGCGTAGGAGATCGTACGACCATCGTTGAGGACGGCCCGGTCGTGCATCATGCGCACGAACTCCTCGCCGCCCAGGCGCCCGTCGGTGAGCGCCGCATTCCAGGTCTGCAGATCGCCCACCGTGCTCAGGATGCCTCCGTTGCCGTGCACATATTCGATGGGGCGATTGATCAGGAACGCGTCCTCGGCGGCGGAGTAGGCCGTGCTGCGCCGCGGAACGAGGCGCCGGTAGTCGTCCCGCCACTGCGTATCGCTCATCCCCAGAGGCTCGAAGATGCGCTGGCGGGAAAACTCGGCGAAGGGCATCCCGCTCACCCGGTCGACGACCACCGCGAGCAGGTTGTACCCGGTGTTGCTGTACGAGTACTCGTGGCCGGGCGGGAAGTTGAGCGCGCTCTGACGGCTCACGATGTCGAGCACGTGCGCGTGCCGGTGCGAGCGCTCGCCGCGCCCCCAGCCGGAGATCGACGCGACCGCACCCCAGTCGCGCATGCCGCTGGTGTGAGTCATGAGGCGACGCAGCGTCACCGGTTCGCCGTAGTCGCGCACCTCCGGGATGTACGTGCGCACGTCGTCGTCGAGGGACAGCTTGCCGTCGAGCGCCAGCAGGACCACCGCCGCCGAGGTGAACTGCTTCGCCAGCGATCCCCCCTCGAAGATGGTCGACGGGGTGTTGGGGATGCCGTGCTCGAGGTCCGCCATGCCCCACGCCCGCGAGAGCACCATGTCGCCGGCAATGGCCACCGAGAGCGCGCATCCCGGGCTCCCCGGCGAATCCCACTGCGCGAAGATCTCGTCCACGCGCGGGTCCGCTTCCGACGCCGGCTGCAAACATGCGCTCGCACCACCGGCGAGGAGCAGCAGCGATGCGAGGAAGGGCAGGGGGGGCGGGGCTTTCATGGACGGACTCCTTCCGAGTGGGCGCGCGACCGGATCCGGAATAGTGCTTCCGACGCATCCGCTTCGTCAAAGTCTGCCCCCGGCAGCTCGTCCGCGCACCCCTGCCCCGAAGCCGGCCGAGCCTGCCTCTGCCGGACACTCGCCGTATGTTTCGAGGGAAGGGTTGGGGGCAACCCACCCGAAGTCTACGAACCCGGCGGAGGAGCACGGAAGATGCGCGCAACGAGAGAGATGTTCGGGAAGATGCTTGCGGTGTCGCTCGCAGCGGCCCTGGGGACGAGCGCATGCGCCGATGCGACAACCTCCTACGACCTCGTGCTCTCCGGCGGCCGGGTCATGGATCCGGAATCGGGTACCGACGCGATGCTCAACGTCGGCATCACGGGCGACCGCATCGAGGCGGTCTCGGAGGACCCGCTGACGGGCGCCCGCGTCATCGACGCTTCCGGCCTGGTGGTCGCGCCCGGCTTCGTCGACCTGCACCAGCACGGCCAGACCGACGAGACCTACCGCTTCATGGCGCACGACGGGGTGACCACCGGCCTGGAGCTCGAGGTAGGCACGGGAGACGTCGCGGCGTTCTACGCCGAACGCGCGGGCGGCCAGCCCGTGAACTACGGCGCGAGCATCGGCCACATCCCCGTGCGCATGCGCGTGATGGGCGACACTGGAGACTTCCTGCCCGCGGACGCCGGCAAGGACGAGCTCGCCACGCCCGAGCAGATCGAGGAGATCGCGCGCCGCATCCGCGAGGGTCTGGACCAGGGCGCGCCCGCGGTGGGTTTCGGATTCCCCTACACGCCGGCCGCCACCGACGAGGAACTCCTCTCCGCGATGTCCGTCGCGGGCGAGGCCGGCGCGTCGGCGCACGTGCACACCTACGGATGGCCCGACGGCGCCCACTACGCCATCGACCTGGCGGCACAGGCCGGAGCGCCGCTCCATATCGTGCACGCCAACTCCACCGGCGGCGCCGCCACCGCGGAGTTCCTGGCGGTGGTGCAGGAGGCGATCGACGCCGGCGGGGACGTGACCACCGAGGCCTATCCCTACGGGGCGAGCCAGAGCCGAATCGAGTCCGCTCTCTACGACGACTGGGAGGGATGGGACGACCAGCGCTTCGGCGTCTTCCAGTGGGGCGCCACCGGCGAGCGGCTGACGCGCGAGAGCTTCGGCCGCTACCGGGCGCAGGGAGGCAGCGTCATCAGCCACGTGCGAACGGAGGAGATGACGCTCGCCGCGGTGGCGAGCCCCCTCACCATGGTGGCGAGCGACGGGGGCGCGCAGGTGAGCCATCCACGCTCGACCGGGTCGTTCTCGAAGGTGCTCGGGAAGTACGTGCGCGAGGACGGCGTCATGACGCTGATGGAAGCGCTCCGCAAGATGACCATCGAGCCGGCGCGCCGCCTGGAGCGCTACGTGCCGATGATGGCGAACAAGGGGCGCATCCGGGTGGGGGCCGACGCCGACATCACGGTGTTCGACCCGGCGACGGTCATCGACCGCGGGGACTACACCAACGCGGCGGTGCCGTCCGGCGGCATCGAGTACGTGTTCGTGAACGGCGTGCTCACCATCGAGCGCGGCGAGTACGTCGAGGGCGCGCGCGCCGGGAGGCCGGTGCTGCGGTAGCCCGGAACAGGTCGATGCGCGACCGGGCATCGATCACATCTCACGAATCGGATCACCTAGAAGAACCGGCCTCCCCGGTTCGACCCCATGCGCGGGTTGACCACGTTGTTGAAGACCGAGCCGAAGGTGAAGCTGAACCCCAGTTCCAGCTCGTACTCGAAATCGGTTCCCAACTGGCGGCGCTCGAGCAGGATTTCCTCATCGGGAATACCCTCGCGGCTCAGGTAGATCTGGTCCTTCACCCGGGCCACGCTTCCCTGCAGATCCAGGTTCAGACCTCGGACGATCCGGTACTCCGCGCGCGCGTACAGGTCGATCCGGTGCACCGAAGGGTCGTGGAGGAACATGGAGGCCTCGAGCCCGCTGTTGATGTCTCCCCAGGGCTGCTGGAATTCAGCCGCAACCTCCATGCGCTGCTCCGCGTGGCTCTCCTTCGCCTTGTCGAAGAGCGTCACCTCCTCGTAGTCGAACGACGCGATTCCCAGCGAGTAGAGGAACGTGATCTGTCTCCGGGTCGACTCGGCGTAGGGGTAGACGCTGTACTGCAGCGCGGGCGCCGCCCGGATGGCCAGGTCCTGGTTGACCCTGGTCGAGGTGAGGGCGGACGCGCGCACGCCTGCGGACCAGTGCGGCCCCAGGCTCCACACGATCAGGCCTTCGTGGTTGATGTTGCGCGAGGTGCTCACGAGCTCCTCTTCGTCGTTCAGCTCGAACCTCTCTTCTTCGTATTCGGCGTACGAACTGATGTCGATCTTGAGGTCCTCGGTGGTGCGGCTCGCCGAGAACGACCCGTCGAACGCCTGCGAACTCTCGCGGCTCTCGCCATCGAGCTCGGCGCCGGCCCGGATGCTGAACACCCACAGATTCCATGGATCCGTCCCGGCGGAGGCCTGCTGCCGGGTCTGGACGGGCGCCTCGTAGCGGATGTCGAGCAGGGGGCCGGCGGACGTGGGTGCCGCGTACCGGACGAGGCCCAGCTTGAAGACCTGCGTAAGTCCGGCCCGCTGCTCTTCGTCCGTGTCGCTCTCCTGCGAGACGAAGCGGAGCGTGTCCTGCTGCCCGGCCCGATCCTCGAGCCCCATGAAGTACATCTCGTAGGCTTCGCCCCCGGCGGCCGTCTCCTGCCAGGTAACAAGCACGTGGAGCTGCGCATCGGCCCGGTCCCGGACGTAGTTCACGAACGCGACCTCCCGTCGGAAGTGGTCGAAGTCGCACATCCATGGCTCGCAGTCCAGGAAGACGCGCAGGCGAGAGTCCTCGGGACCGGGGTCGAGCATCTCCTGCTGTGCGCTTCCCTTCGAGGGAATCAGCGACGCCGCCACGACCAGCAGCAGCCCCGCCGCATGAAGCAGCACCGTGCCGGCCCACCCCGAGCGCAGCCTCCCCGTAGCGTGCCTTGAAAAGCCCGGACACGAGAGGTGCCTCGGCACCCCGTCGAATTGCCTTCGAACGTCCATCCGCCACCCCCCGTCTGTGCCATCCCCTCGCGCCCGGACTCCATGGAAGTCAGACGTGCACCGTTCCCCGTCGCCCGCCCCCGCCGCCATCGGACCGGCCGGCAGCCGCATCCGTGAGATCGAGGCCCAGGTCGAAGGTCGCGGCGTATCCCCCGCCCGACTCGCTTACCCGGGCCATGAGGCTCCTGCCGCCGTCGCGGAAGATGCGGTCGTCGGCGTTGGTCGTGGCGCGCCGTCCCCGCGCCGCATAAGGGGCCTGAGCGTGCACCCGGTCGATGAGCGCCTCCTCGAAGTAGAGCTGGGAGGTGAACTCGTACGGTTGCCGGGCGACGTCGGTGCGCACCTTGAAGTGCACGTGGACCGCCCGTCCGCGGTACCAGCCCGGGAAGATCGTGGTGAAGCGCGCCACGCCGTTCTCGTCCGTGCGCTGGTGGCCCCGCAGGAACTGGCGTTCCCTCGCCCCGGCAGGGGCTCCGTCGTCGTCGACGCCCCAGTACACGCCCTCGGCGTCGCACTGCCACACGTCGACCAGCGCCCCGGCCAGCACCGTGCAGGCGCCGCCGGAGATCTGCGACACGTTGAACCTGAGCGTCAGCGGCGCGCCCTCGCTCACGGCTCCGGTCGACGGATCGGACCGGATGTCGGAGCGGTCGAGCTGCATGTCCACGAAGAAGGGTCCTTCGGTCTGTTCCGGCCGCACCACGCAGGCCGGCAGGCTCTGAGCGATCTCCTTGCCCGGGGCGGCGGGCGTCGTGTGCGATCTCATCCCGAAGGCCCACCGGCCGGTGGCCAGGGCTCCACCCCCTACGCCGAGGGCGGCGAGTGCCTCGCGCCGCGTCAAAACCCGTCCCAATCCAGTGTCGTCGTGCTTCATGCCGTACCTCCCGGGTTTCTGGTGTCCAGGTCGCGCAACTGGCCGATCAAGGCCGTTTCGCGTTCACGCCGGCGCAGGATGCCTGGCACCGAATGATCGCATCCCGGCGAGGCGAATTGGTGGGTGCCGGGTCAGCAAGTTGTCAGTAATTTGTCATATATATTGGCAGTAGATAACAGTCAATGTCAGTAGCGCTCCGCTAACTCTTCAGCCTGTATCCGGATCGGTGGACGGTCAGGATGTGACGGGGCTCGCCCGGATGCTCTTCCAGCTTGCGACGGAGCTCCGCGATGTGCGTGTCGACAGTCCGGCTGAGGATGGCCGCGCGATGACCCCACACCTCCTTCATGAGCGCCGTCCGGGTCGCCACCGCGCCGCGACGCTGCACCAGCGCGACCAGCAGATCGAACTCCTTCGGGGTGAGCTGGACCTCCCGGCCGTCCCGCAGGACCGACCGCTGCTCGAGGCGGATCTCGACACTGCCGAAGGTCTCCACCTGATTCGGCTGCCCGTCGCGCCCCGCTCGTCGCAGAATCGCGGTTACGCGCGCGAGGAGTTCCAGGACGCCGAAGGGCTTGGTGACGTAGTCGTCCGCCCCCAGGCGAAACCCCATCACCTTGTCCGCCTCTTCGCCCCTTGCCGTCAGGATCAGCACGGGGACGCCGCTCCCCTGGTCGCGGAGGGAGCGGAGCACCTGGTAGCCGTTCATCCCCGGCAGCATGAGGTCGAGGATCACGAGGTCGGGCGCTCCCGAGGCCACAGCCTCCAGACCCTGCGGCCCGTCCTCCGCCACATCGACCACGTGGCCGTCGATCTCGAGGTTGTTGCGGAGACCGTACGCCAGCCGGGCGTTGTCCTCGACGATCAGGATCCGCGCCACTTCAAGCCTCCCGTGGCGCGTCGGCCAGCGGCAGTTGGATGATGAACCGGGCGCCGGTATTCGGGGTCGTCTCGCCTCTCTCGACGCGCACCCTGCCTCCCTGGGCCTCGATCACCCTGCGAACCACCGCCAGGCCGATGCCGGAGCCTGCGGTCGCGGAGGCGCGGTCGCGGTCCAGCCGAACGTAGGCGTCCCAGACGCGATCCTGCTGACCCGGGGGTACGCCCGGCCCCTCGTCTTCCACCCGGATGGTGGCCAAGGGGTCTTCCTCACCGCGTGCGCGTTCCACGCCGACCACGATCGTCTGCCCGGCCGGTCCGTACTTGACGGCGTTGTCGAGCAGGTTGAGCACGGCCTGGTGTGTCGCCTCGACGTCCAGCGTGCACGCGATACCCGTCTCGATGCGTTGCTCGATGGTCGCGTCCGCGTCCCGCGCAAGCGGCTCGAAGCTCTCCGCCACACGCTCCACCAGAGCACCCACGTCCGCCTCGACGAGGTTCAGGTTCAGCGCGTCCCGCTCGCCCCGGGAGAAGAGCAGGACGTTCTCGACCTGGTGCGTCAGCCGGTTTGCCTCGTCCACGATGATCTCCGTCGCCCGCGACCGCTCCTCCTCGGTCCGCACCCGGCCCAGCATCAGCGTCTCGCCGAACATCCTGATCTGGGTCAGGGGCGTGCGCAGCTGGTGGGATACGCTCGACACGAAGTCTTCCCGCAGATCGGCCAACTCCGCTTCGCGACGAAGTTGCCACACCGCCGTGGCCAGAAGACCGGAGGTCAGGAGGAGCAGCGCGACGATGTAGGGCATGCGCGACCGCGGAACCCCGCCGCTCACCAGTTGATCGACCGCCTCCGCGCGCACGCCGAGTTCCAGCACCATCCCGCCGAGACTCTCGTCCAGGTCGTGTCGCACCGCACTTCCCGAGGGCTCTTCGGAGGACGATTCGTAGACGACGTTGCCGTGGGGATCCAATACGCGGGCCACGAAGATGTCCCCGTTGGGGCGTCCCCCCGAGAAGGCCTCCGGGAGGAGGGGCTCGTCGCGAAACGCGCGCTCGAACGCGGGGCCGAACGCCTTCGGCGACAGGATCATTCCCTGAAGCGCGTATTCCCCCCGGCCTTCGTAGGAGAGCTGGTGCACCAGCACGCTGCTTCCCCCCGGTGCGAACACCGCTCGCACGTCGTCATCGTCGGGGTTCCGGCGGGTGTGTTCCCGCGCCTCGTTGAGGGCCCAGGCCACCTCGGCGGAATCCGCCGCTCCCGCAACCGAGACATCGCCCTCTGCGGGATCGAGCCGGAAGAACAGCGACGCCTGATCCATCCCGTCCCATCTCTGCGCTCGCGCCGCGCCGCGCAGACCACCCATGGTGAGCGGACGATCGCCACGGCGCCCCAGGCTCCACTCGATGACCTCGATCCCTTCCTCCAACAACTCGAATGTGACCTCGCCACGAGCCTCGATGGCGAAGTTGGAGGCGGCGAACAGGGCATGATCGCGAACGATCTCCTCGGCCAGTTGCACGCTCGAACGGCTGCCGTCCCAGGCCTCATAGCCGAGGACGGCGGTCAGGGCCCCGGTGAGTCCGAGGAGCGTGACCGTGACCAGCCGGCGGGGGCGGGTCGTCATGCGATGCCCTGCCATGCCTTGAAGGTATCGGCGCGCCAGCCCCGCTCAACGCCCCCGGTGCAAGGGAATTGTCAGAATTGCGGTTGCGCGCCGAAGGCCTGCTCGGGAGAGCGGACCTCCGGACGTGCCGGTCCGATGCGGCGGGGTTCCCGGCGGGCCGCTCAGTCCACCCAGGTGGTCAGGTCGCGGGCGGGTACGCGTGGCTTGGGGTCCGGGACGGCCGCCGGTTCGCCCAGGTTGACGATGGCCACGATGCGCTCCCCGTCGGGGAGCCCGACCGCTGCCCGGGAGCGGGGATCGTCCATGACCGCGCCGGTCTTGATGTGTGTCCCGAGTCCCGCCGCCTCGGCGGCCAGCGACAGGTTCTGGATGCCCATCCAGGTTGCGGCGTAGTCCTCTTCCCGGATCTCGGGGTTGTCGTGCACCACCACCGCCACCGCGATCATCGCGGGCAGCGCCTCGTGGCGGGCGGCCACGCTCTCCACGACCTCCCGGGCCGCGTCCGGGTCGGCGACCCGCTTGGCCTTGCGCGCTCCGAGCGCCGCCCCGTAGCCGCGCCGGGCGGCCGGTCCCAGCACATGGAAGCGCCAGGGCTGGGTCATGCGATGGTTGGGGGCCTGCGCGACCAGTTCGAGCAGCCCCTCGATTTCCTCCCGGGAGGGAGCGCGGCCGGTGAACTGCTTGATGGAGCGGCGCCGGGAAATCAGCGCCGCGAGGGAGGTCAGGTCGGACATGTCAGCGTCGGGTTGGGGAGGCAGGTGAGGCAGGTGAGGCGGTCGCCCGCTGTCAGGGTGCTCCCGAGGCCGAATCGCTACATCTCCGGGAGGCGATACCGTTCAATGTACACGAGGTCGACCTCGTCCCTGAAGGTCGCGTAAACCACGCCGTCGCCGAACCCCCGGACGGTATGCCCCTCGGCGACCTCCACCGTGCCGGCGTGCTCGGCGTCGGGCGTGAAGATGTCGTACAGGAAAGGTGCCCCGACGGGCTGGTGGCGGCGCAGCCAGGCGCGGCCCCGCGGGTCGATCAGAATGCTCCCCGTGAAGGGAGGCAGCGTCTCCGGCCATTCGTAGTCGTCGACGTCGTCGCTTCCGCCGCCGAAGGTCATGCTGCGGGCCGCGCCCGCAGCCATCCCGGAGCTCGGGGACGCTCCGCCCCCACCGCCCGTCATGAAGGTCGCGGTCTGGACGGACCGGCTGCTCTGCTCCCGGACCCACGCTTCCTTTTCCGCCTGGCCCACCGGCACCGCGTCCCAGGCGACGGGCGACCCGCCGCGAACCGATCCGTCGGAGGAGATCCATTCCAGGCGATAGTCCGCGGCCCGCGCGACGGCTACCCTTCCGTCCGGGGCGACGCCCCAGCTGTCGGAAGCCGAGTACGGCGTGCGTTGCATCGTGACCATCCGGTCGCCCCGGTTGCTTCTCATCTCGACCTCCGCGGTGGACCTGGGTGCGAGTCGGGCCACCGTATCCGGGGTCGGATCGTCGAGCGTCGTCCGCAGGACGGAGAGGGAATCGGAACCGGAGCCGCCTGTCGCATTCGGACTGCCGAAGCTCATCGAGAACCCCGTCGTGCTGTACATGCGTCCGGCGCCATCGATCGCCTGCGGGTTCAGCAACACGATTCCGCGATCGGGGTCCATCTCGAACATG
The DNA here is from genome assembly GCA_022822425.1 of Gemmatimonadota bacterium. Classification (GTDB taxonomy): domain Bacteria; phylum Gemmatimonadota; class Gemmatimonadetes; order Longimicrobiales; family Gaopeijiaceae; genus BD2-11. The sequence goes on from JAJEBS010000324.1 coordinate 9,342, forward strand.
GGGCGGGTGGCGCCGAAGGAGAGATCGGGCGCCAGTACGGTGAGACGGTTGTTGCCGACATCCAGCAGCAGCGTCGAATCCCCGGGAAGAGCCCAGATGCGGCTCGGCGCCTGGTACTCTCCCGGACCCTCGCCCCGGCCTCCCACCACGGTCCGCGTTCCCAGGTCCAGGTCAAGAACCACGAGCTCTCCACTTGTCGCATCGGCGACCAGGAGGCTGCCGTCGGGACGTGTGCGGATGCCGTTCACGGACGCGAAGTCCCCGGAAACCGCCTCGGGCTCGCCGAGTTCGTACCCGGGGACGGCCCCGGCGGGGGCTGCGGCATCGTCCTGGGCACATGCGAAGAGCCCCGGCGTCATGAGGAAGGCGAAGGGCATGATGCGATGGCTGCGGGCGAGTCGGCTGCTCATTTCGCGTACCGTTCTTCGGTGGAGAAAGGAGGGTGGGCGTCGTGCCACGAAAGACGTCGTAGTTTACGGGTAGTGGCTGAGCGGGTTGCTGTCAACGGTCACGTTGTGGGCGGGAGGCGTCGCGATCCACGGCTCTTGGACTGCGCTACGCGGCAGGAGGGTTGCCTGCGTTTGAAGTTCGGGCCCGTCTTCGTGAACGGATGCGCCGAGGGGGCCCCGCAACCTGGAGTTGTGCCGGCGTGATCGGGGGCTCAGGAAGGCAGACGGCGAATGGTGCCGGTCTTCTCGACCACCACCCGGTAACCCTCGCAGCTGCCCGGGATACGGGCTCCTTTTCCGCCCCCGCCGCGTGCGAGGTACACCTTGAGGCAGGGCCTTCCGGCGGCCACCCCGATCGCCGTACCCACCACGCCGGGGCGTCCCATGACCTGGCGCGAGAGGTGGCGATGCGCGTCCTCGATGCTCACGGCCATGGCGCCCTACCCGGCGTCGACGGTTACGCCGAAGCGGTCCAGCACGAGGTCGATGGGATTGGCGATGGTGGTGTTCGGGCTGCCGGCGAAAAGCAGCCCGACCGGACGGCGGTCCTTGCGCCCCCGCCCGTCGGTCACGATCAGGGAGCCCGAGTCGCCACCGGCGCTGAATCCCTGGCCGGTAACGACGATCTGATCGACGAAGCGCGCCCTGCCGGTGCGGTAGTTGACGTCGAGGATGGCGTTGATGCCGGTCACCTTGCCGCGCGTGTGTCCGGTGGTGCGACCGTACTTCTGCACGGCCAGCATGAGCGACACCTCCGCCGTGCCGCTTCGGGGCGCGCCGTAGCCGTTGGAGGGCGTAGCCGCCGCCAGCTGGTCGGGCGATGTCTCGGCGATGGCGCCGTCGACCTGGTTCTCCGGGCAGGCCAGGGCGCGGCAGAAGCCGATCTCCTCGAAGTCGGCCAGCGTGCCGAAGGCGTGCTCGGGGTCGCTCCCTCCGTCGGCGACGCCCGGCTGGATCACGTTGTCGCCCAGGCTGGCCTCGTTGCGGTTGGCGAAAACGTGGTTGTTGGAAAGGGCGTAGGTCCGGCGTCCGTCCGTGACGCGCGCCCCGATGGTGCCCGCGGTGACCCCCGTCCGCCCTGTCGACACGCCGATGGGCACCGGGCGCGGGAACGGGCCTCTGGGATCGATCGGGCCGTTGGCCGCGGCCGGCAGCGGCAGATCGCCGAGCGCGGTGATGCGCCCCGTCACCTCGCGCACCAGCGGGTAGCCGGCGAAACTGGCGGGAAGCCCGGCCACGGCGGCGTATTCCAGGTAGACCATCACCACCGGCCGATCACCGGCGCCCAATCCGACAGCCGTCCCCACCACGCCCGGAATGGCCAGGAGGTCCGGGCTGATCTCCTCCTGCGCCGCAAAGGCGGCCGCCAGCGCCTCCTGCGACAACACGTCCCGGCCGAAGCCCGGGATGGGGAGGCGCGGACCGCCCGCGGGCGTGAGCCAGAGTGCCTCCACCACCAGCAGGAGCAGGAGCCGTCCCAGCGGCGGAGCCATCGCGCCTGCCCCGGCTCTCGCGGAAGCCCACCATCTCGCCCGTGTCACCCGACGCCCAACCCGTAATCGGTCATCGACCCCGCTCCTTCCGTGGCATGCGTTTCCTGCGCGCCGAACCTTGTACCTGCCGGAACCTGTACCATACTTATTCGAACCCGCCCCGGCGCGAAACGGATCCCCGGCTCGCGCGTAGGGCGCAGAGCCCGGGAGCCGGGATGCCTGTCACAGGAGTGTCGTGATGTTTGAGTTGATCGGATTGGGGATCGCGGCCGCGGTCGGGATCTACGCACACATGAAGTCGCGGAGTTTCGTCCGGCGGCGCCTGCGCTACACGTCGTGGGTCGAGAAGCGCTGGCTGGGGATCATTACCGGTGCCGTGACCGCCATCGCGGTGTCGTGGCTGCCCGTCGTGGGCGTCGGAGCCGGACTGCTGGTGGGAGCCGGGGTCGGCTCCGGGATCTCGATGGGCGCCAGCGACGTGCGCAACCGCCGCCTGATCGACGAGTAGGCCCCCGGCGCTTCCTCCCCCGGCCCTCCCGGATTCTCCCGCGCGGAACGCCGGGCCGGGTCCGGAGATGCGGCTGCCGCTCATCCCCCCGGCGCGAATCGCGCCATCACGGGAAGATGGTCGCTGGTGGTGTCCAGGTAGCCGTCGATGAACTCATCGACCTGGTACACCATCGCCGATCCTTCCTCATACCAGGCCATCGCCTCGTCCGACGCCAGGATGTGGTCGATCACCTCGGTGTAGCGCGGCATCGAGCGCGCGCGGGCAGCACTCAGGCTGGCCGTCGGAAACACCCACTCCGGGGCCGCATCCACGAAGACGCGGTAGGGCGTGTCGCGCCCGCGCGTGATCGATTCGTCCACATCGTCGTTCCAGTCCCCGGGTACGAGCACAGCGCGGTCCGGCCAGGTGGCGTCGAGGTATTCCCGCAGGCCCTCCCCCGCCGCCATGCGACGCTCCCATGACGTCTCGTCGGCGATGGCCTTGGCATGCAGGACGATCAGGACGACATCCCGGCTGTCGCCGCCCAGCGTCACGCGCAGCTGCACCTCCAGCGGCGGGCGGCCGGCGAACTCGTAGTCCAGTTCAGTCAGGATGATGCGCGCGCTCACCACCTCCGCGAGCGCCGTCTTGTAGATCAACCCGACCTTCAGCTCCCCGCGATCGTAGCTGTTCGATCCACCGGAGACGGAGGCGTCGTTGGCCAGGAATCCCCCGTATCCCGGCAACCGATCCAGCAAAGCCGCGAAGGCGTCCGCGTCGGTCACCTCCTGCACGCCCCACAGGTCGAAGTCGGTCCCCAGGATGACGTCCCGCACGCGCGCCATCTGCAGGGCCTCATCCGCGGGCCCCTGGTTCGCGGCCCCGAAGTAGAGGAGGTTCCAGGTGGCCACGTCGAGCGTCGCGGATGTTCCCTGGGCGGGAATCTGGAGCGCCGGTGGATCCGGCACCGGCTGCGGCTCGACGGGATTGGGCTCGACCGGTGGGGGAGGTGGTTCGACCGCGTCGACGCCGCACGCGATCAGGACCGGGATCAGCGCGGGCAGGAAGAAGAACCCTGGAGCGGCGAACGCGGCGGTGTACCGGCGCGCGGCGACCGGGCTGCTGTCTGGAAGGAACATGAACGTGTCTTGTCTCGAAAGCCCGTGAACGCCGTGCCTGCCCCGCGCAACGGGCTGGCGCGCCCTGCCGGGTGTATGGCATCAGGATACCGCGTTTCCGTCGGGTTCGCTTGCCGGGGTTCGTCCGTTCGTCCGCCGGCACAGCGTCGTTTGCCGGTCCCTCCGCCTCGTGCGGTCGCTGGCCGCACGGTCTGCCGCCCCGTAGAATGCACCCGCGTCGGGAGGTGAAGGAAGTCAGGCTGCGAGCGAATCTCGGGGGAGGGCAGATTCACCATGTGTCGTCGATCCTCGACCCTCCTGCCGGCCGCGATCGCAGCGGCCGTGTTCTTCCTTGCGGCCTCGCCCGCATCGGCCCAACTCGAGCTCCACTACCAGCGCGGCAGTATCCTGAACCCGTTCTCCGCCGCCAGCGAGCCGACCCACATCTTCACGCTTCAACACGCCGGGGGATGGCGCGCGGGAGGCTCGTTCTTCTTCCTGGACTACTCGACCGACGGGGTCGCGGACGGGTTCAACGACCGGGATCTCTACGGGGAGTGGTACCCGACGCTGAGCCTGGGTTCACTGGCGGAGGGAGGCGTGGGCTTCGGGCCGGTAAACGATGTCCGGCTGGTTGCCGGCGTAAACCTGGGCATCCAGTCGAAGGTCGTGAAATACGTGCCCGGCGTGGAACTGGGCTGGAACATCCCCGGATTCATCTTCGTGAACACGATGTTCGGGGCCTTCATCGATGCCAGCAGCGGTCTGGACGCGGGCGGCGCGCCGAGCACCGGAGACAGCTTCAACTTCGACGTGAGCTGGCTCTCCGTCTTCCAGCTGGGCAGTCAGTCGTTCTCGTTCACGGGGCACGCCGAATACATGGGGGCCATTACCGACGAACTGGGCAACGACTACCCGGGCAGCATCCTCGCCCAGCCCCAGTTCAGATGGGACGTGGGGCAGGCGCTGACCGGGGCCGGCAGCGTCCTTCACATGGGCGTGGAGTACCAGCTCTGGACCAACAAGCTGGGAACGACCCGCGACGAGAGCGTCGTGCAGCTGCTCGTCGTCTGGCAGTTGGACTGACGGGCGCGGACTTACTGGTCGTCGACGACCCGAACGCCCACCAGCCGGCATCCCAGCCTGCACCCCGGGCGGAGCGCGAACGAAGCGAGGAGGGACGCGAACGCGAGGCCGATTATCTGCCCGGTCACAGGCTGAATGACGGTCTTGAGCACACCCCACACGGCCACGAACAGGACCAGCCCGAGAAACACGCCCAGCAACTGGCGCGCGTTGTCGGGGCCTTCGAAGCGGATGGGGGCGCCGCCGTAGTAGAGGGCGGCCAGGGTGGGATAGAGAGCGAACGGAATGATCCATTCGATCATGGAGGAATCTCCGGCTGGATGAGTCCCTAGGGGTTCTGACGTCGGCCCAAACTAGCCGGAACGGCGCCACCCGGACAAGGCCGAAGGCGGCCCCGGGACTTGAGTTGCCGGCGGCGCGGCGCAGGTTTGTGACATGCTTTCGTACGACGACATCATCGCGGCCCGCGGGCGCATCGGGGACGGGATCGTGGAGACCGGCTGCCCGCGCTCCCTCGGCCTCGACCGGTCCCGGCTCGGGCGCGTTCACTTCAAGACCGAGTTCCGGCAGCGGACGGGCTCGTTCAAGGATCGCGGATCGCTGAACCGCCTGCTCCTGCTGGATGCGGCGCAGCGGGCGGCCGGGGTGGTCGCGGCCAGCGCCGGCAACCACGCCCAGGCGCTCGCGTACCATTCGGCGCGGCTGGGAATCCCGTGCACCATCGTGATGCCCGACGCCGCGCCGTTGATCAAGGTGACCAGGACCCGCGGCTACGGGGCCCGCGTGATCCAGACCGGCGCGACGCTCACCGACGGCATGGCGCGCGTCGAGAAGCTGGTCGAGGAGGAGGGCCTCACCGGTGTCCACGCCTTCGACGACCCCGCGGTGATGGCGGGGCAGGGGACCATGGCGCTGGAGATCCTGGAGCAGTTGCCCGACGTCACCACGCTGGTGGTCCCCATAGGGGGCGGCGGGATGATCTCGGGGATCGCCACCGTGGTGAAGGCATGCCGGCCGGATGCCCGCGTCATCGGGGTGGAGGCGGCGGCCTCGCCGGGCGCGGTCGCGTCGCTGGAGGCCGGGCGGCCGGTCCACCTGGAGCGCTCGGACACCCTCGCCGACGGGATCGCGGTGAAGCGTATCGGCGACCTCACCTTCCCGCACATCCAGACGCTGGTGGACGACGTGGTCGTGGTCGACGAGGAGGAGATCGTGCGCGCCATCTTCTTCCTGATGGAGTCGGAGAAGATGGTGGTCGAGGGCGGCGGGGCGGTGGGGGTGGCGGC
>JAJEBS010000289.1 GCA_022822425.1 Gemmatimonadota bacterium
CCGTGATCGGCGCCAAGCAGATCCAGCAGGTACGCATCGCGGACATGCTCACGGGCATCACCCAGGGGCAGCTTCTGGCCCTGCAGGTCGGTCGCCTGAAGGACGAGGGCAAGGCCACGCCGCAGCAGGTGTCGCTGGCCAAGCGGGCCAACTGCGACATGGCGTGCGAGGTGGCGAGGGAGGCCCGGCGGCTGCTGGGCGCCAACGGCATCCTGGTGGAATACTCCGCCATGCGTCACATGGCCAACCTGGAGTCGGTCTACACGTACGAGGGCACGCACGACATCCACTCCCTCATCCTGGGGCAGGCGATGACGGGGCTGTCGGCGTTCTAGCGGCCCGGGGATGTACTCCGCGCCGCATTCGAGCCGCGAGCCGTCCGCGTCACGTCGCGTCGCCGCGCGTCGCGGAACCCTTGACCCCCCACCCGCCCCGGCGCAGGTTACCTGCCCGGCGCGACATCGCCCGCCTCGCTAGCTCAACTGGTAGAGCAACTGACTCTTAATCAGTAGGTTCGGGGTTCGAGTCCCTGGCGGGGCATCGGAGTTCGGGAAGGGCCTCCGGGGATCCACCCCCGGGGGCCTTTCGCTTGTCATTGTTCGCGGCCCTCAGCCGCGTGGCACCGGACGCGGCCGGGTGCGGCTCGAGGCCATCCAGCGAGGAGCGGACGTGATGCAGGTGACATCCAGGATCCATCCCTTCCTCTGGTTCGACGGATGCGCCCTGGAGGCTGCGCGCTTCTATGTGTCCATCTTTCCCGACTCGCGGGTTCGGAACGACACCGAGGTATCCGCCGGTCCCGCGGAGGGCAGCGCGTTCGTGGAATTCGAGCTCGGCGGACAGCCGTTCTCGGCCGTTGACGGAGGACCGATGTACCGGTTCACGCCTGCAATCTCGTTCGTGGTGACGTGCGGGTCGCAGGAAGAGATCGACTACTACTGGGAGCGCCTCTCGGAGGACGGGAAGCCGGGGCGCTGCGGCTGGCTCGAGGATCGCTTCGGGGTTTCCTGGCAGGTGATTCCGGACCGGCTCGGCGAACTGATGGGCCGTTCCCCGCAGGCCGTCATGGATGCGCTGCTCGCGATGAGAAAGATCGACATCGGGCTGCTGGAAGCCGCTGCGGCGAGCTCGTGACGGTCGCTGGCGCGCACTGCTCAAGTCGTCGCGTGACCGTTCCGTCCGCCGCCCGGCGAGGCCCGTGGCTGACCCGCAACCCGGAGGACCGGATGTACTCGTTTCTGCTCACCCCGCGCCGCGGACTCGCCGGCCGCCTCCCCGCCATTCATCTGTTGGTGCTTGCCGCGCTCGGGTGCGTAGTTCAGGAAGGAGCCCCGCGCGAGGGCGGCGGGCCCGATTCACCGGCGGCACAACTGGTCAACCGCTCCATCGCCTTCCACGACCCCGAGGGAGCGTGGGGCTCGCGCGCCATTGAAATGGTCTGGTTCGGGACCGGTTCGGACGGCGGCGAGCGCGTCTCGGTGGACCTCGGGTTCGGTTCCGACGAGAGCGATTTCTCTCTCTCCGGCCGGTACGCCGGCTCGAGTATCGAATACGAGGTTTCCGGCGAGGATTGGGCGGCCACGGTGGACGGCGACGGTTCGCCGGACGAAGAGACTCTCGCTCGAATGCGGCTCGACCGCGAGGACGGCGTTTTCTGGCGCAGCTACTACGGCTTTCTGGCCGGCCTGCCCATGAAGATCGCGGACCCGGGTACCCGTCTGGTCCCGGAGGTGGCCGAGACGACGTTCGAGGGGCGGGACGTCCACGCGGTGCGGGTGACCTACGATCCGGAGGTGGGCGGCGACACCTGGTACTTCTACTTCGATGCCGACACCGCGGAACTCGTGGGCTGCCGCTTCTACCACGACGAGAGCGCCAACGACGGAGAGTACATCACCTTCGACGGGCTGGTCGAAGGGGGCGGCCTGCGCCTGCCGCGCTACCGCGAGTGGTACACCAACGCCGGCGACCGCTTTCTGGGCTCGGACCAGATCCGCTCCGTCACCGTGAGGTGATGCGCGCTCCGCTGGAAGCCTCCTCCCGCCCGCCTACATCGAGAATACCGACCTGCCCCGTGAGAACGTCTCCAGAATCGGGATGAACTCCAGGTTCGCGGGGTCCGCCGTCAGCGGGCTCTCACCCAGGATCACCAGATCCGCCTGTTTGCCGACCGTGATCGACCCCTTGGTGTCCTCCTCGAAGTACTGGTAGGCGCCCCCGAGCGTCACCGCGTGCAGCGCCTGCATCACCGTCAGCCGCTGATGCGGCCCCAGGATGTGCCCGCTGCGGGTCTTGCGGTTCACCGCGATCGACACCAGGCGCATCATGTGCGGCGGGACCACGGACGCGTCGTTGTGGATGGTGAAGTTCACCCCCCGTTCCAGGGCCCAGCCCATGGGGCTGGTGTTGTTGCCCCGATACTCGCCGAAGCTGATCCGGTGCCAGTCGCCCCAGAAGAAGGCGTGCGCCGCGAAGAACGACGGAACGATGTTCAGTACGGCGGAGCGATCCAGCTGGTCGTCGCGCATGAGCTGGGCGTGAATGATGACGGAGCGGTGATCGGGCATCGGATCCATTCCCGCGACCGCCTCGTCCACGCCGTCGATCATCAGGTCCATGGCCGCGTCGCCGTTGGCGTGCACGATGATCGGAATGCCTCCGCGGATGAGTTCGGCCGCGGCCGCCTTGTATTCGCCGGGGACCATGACGCCGTAGGCCACGTAGTCCGGTGGGGCTCCCGGGGGTCCCTCCTCGTAGGGGATCGTGACCCATGCCGTGCGACCCTGCGGGGAGCCGTCGAGCATCAGCTTCACCCCGCCGACCCGGAAGCCGCCCTGGTAGTCGCGCCTGTAGCCTATGCTCGCCAGGTCCGCGGGAGTCTCGTTGAAGCGCGCGAAGGCCGCGACGTCCGCCTTGAAGGGCTCGCGGTTCGCGGCCGCCTGGAACGCCTCGGCCTGCGCCGGGCCGGTCCCGCCGTCCTGGATGGTGGTCGTGCCGTGGCTCAGGTAGATGTCGATCGACCGGCGAATCAGGTCGTCGAGTTCCTCGCCCGACGGGGTGGCGCGACGGTCGAATGCGAGCAGCCCGCGCGCGGTTTCCTCCAGCACCCCGTTGGGCTCCATCGAGCCGTCCATGCGGCGCACATGGCCGCCGGGCGGATCGGGGGTGTCGGCGGTGATGTTGCTGGCCGCGAGCGTGGCGGAGTTGGTCGTGGTCAGGTGCCCCGACACGTGGGTGAGGATGATGGGATGTTCGGTCGACGCGCGGTCGAGATCCTCGCGCGTGGGATGCCGGCCCTCCTCGAGCAGCGAGTCGTCGTAGCCGCGCCCGGTCACCACTTCTCCGGGAGGGATGTCGTGCTCGTCGATCCACGCACGGACCTTGCGCACGATGTCGTCGATGTTGTTGACGTCGCCCACCGGCGGCGGGTGCAGCCCCAGCGACGTCTGGTCGCGCCCCGCGCCCAGGAAGTGGCCGTGCGAGTCGATGAAGCCGGGGAGGAGGGCGTTGTCCCCCAGGTCCACCACCCGGGTCGACGCCCCCTGAAGGGCCATCACGTCGTCCATCGATCCTGCCGCCACGATGGTCTCCCCGCGCACCGCGACCGCCTCCACGGCAGGCTGCTCGGGATCCATGGTGACGATGTTGTCGCCGTGGAAGATGGTGTCCGCGGGATCGGCTTGCGGGGCACAACCCGCGAGCACGACGGAAACGGGAACCGCGAGAACGGTGAGGGCGTGATTGAACCTGCGCATGATTCCCTCCGGGCCGGCTTGAGACTGACCCGGGCACCGTAGTCCCGCCCGTCATGCCGCGTCAAGCCGGAGCCCGCCTCCGGTACCCGTCTCGCCTTGCCAGCGGCGGCGGCACGCGCCTACTTACTTCACACGGATGCGCGAGAACGCCGAAACACCGAGAGGCTGCACATGGCAAAGAGAACGATGACGCCCTCCGAAGCACTGGTGGAGACGCTGGTCGCCGAAGGGGTTACGGATGTCTTCGGGTTGGTGGGATCGGCGTTCATGGACGCTCTGGACCTGTTCCCGGACGCGGGCATCCGGTTCATCCCCGTGGCTCACGAGCAGGCCGCCGCGCACGCCGCCGACGGCCTTGCGCGGGTGACGGGGAGACCCCAGGCCTGCATCGCCCAGAACGGGCCCGGCGCCGCCAACTTCGTCTCCGCCATCGCCGCGGCGTTCTGGGCGCACTCCCCGGTCGTGGCCATCACGCCCGAGACCGGGTCGCTGGGCATCGGCACGGGCGGTTTCCAGGAGCTGGACCAGATGCCCATGTTCGAGGCGCAGACCGTCTTCCAGGTGCGCGTCAACCGTCCCGAGCGCATGGGCGAACTGGCGCGCCGCTGCTTCTACCGGGCCAAGCTGGAACTGGGCCCGACCCATCTGAACATCCCCCGCGACTACTTCTACGGGGACATCGAGGAAGAGATCTTCGCGACTCCCACCCTAGGAGCCGGGCGCCCCCCCCGGGCCGACATCGAGAAGGCGGTCGGCATCCTGAAGGAGGCCCGCTATCCGGTCATCGTTTCGGGAGGCGGCGTGAGCCAGGGCGACGCCGTGGACGAGGTCCGGGCGCTGGCCGAGCACCTGAGCGCGCCGGTGGTCAATACCTACCTGCACAACGACACCTTCCCCTACAGCCACGAGCTGGGCTGCGGCCCCATCGGCTACTGCGGGTCCAAGGCGGCGATGCGCACCATCGCCAAGGCGGACGTGGTGCTGGCGCTGGGGACCCGGCTCGGCGTCTTCGGCCTCCTGCCCCAGTACGACATGGCCTACTGGCCCGAGGACGCCACCCTCATCCAGGTGGACCGGGACGCCAGGCAGTGGGGCATGAGCAAGATCCCCGCGCTCTTCTCGGTCGCGGATGTGAAGGAGTACGCGACGGAACTGCTCGAGGAGTTGCGCGGCGCCCTCCCGGATCCGGGCCGCAACGAAGACCGCATCGCGGATGTCGCGCGCGAAAAGCGGGCCTGGGACGACGAACTCGAGGCCTGGTCCTCCTCCAGCGAGAGTTTCATGCATCCGCGGCGCTTCCTGTGGGAGTTCACGCGCGCGCTTCCCAAGGATGCCCTGGTCACCACGGACATCGGCAACACCTGCTCGATCAGCAACGGCTACCTCAGGTTCAACGGCCCCCGGCAGCATCTCGCGGCGCTGACCTGGGGGAACTGCGGTTTCGCCTACGGGGCCGCCCTGGGTGCGAAGGTCGGCAACCCCGGCGCGCCCGTCTTCGCCATTCAGGGAGACGGCGCCTGGGGCATCAGCGGGCTGAGCGAGGTCATGACCGCGGTACGCGAGGACATCCCGGTCATCGCCATCGTCATCAACAACCACGAATGGGGCGCCGAAAAGAAGAACCAGATCGACTTCTACGACAACCGCTTCGTCGGCACCAACCTGCGCGCCAATCCGGACTTCGCAGAGGTGGCCGAGGCGATGGGAGCGAAGGGCTATCGGGTCGACGACTACCGGCACGTGCGGGACGTGGTCCGCGACGCGGTCGCGAGCGGCCGGCCCTGCGTCATCAACGCGGTCGTGGAAGGTGGCGCGAAGGTCCTCGCGGAGCCCTTCCGCCGGGACGCGCTGGCGATGCCGACCCGTCATCTGCAGAAGTACGCACACCTGAGCCTCGAATAGCCGCCCATCCGGAGAGACCACATGTCCGACACCCAGGCGCTGCTCGCCGACTACGACGTCCAGGACGTCATCGAGAAGGACAGGAAGCACCTCTGGCACCATCTGTTTCAGCACAGCGTCTTCGAGACCCGGGATCCGCAGGTCTTCGTGGAGGGAGAGGGCGCACGGGTCCGGGACATCCACGGGAAGGAGTATCTCGACGGCGCTTCGGGCGGCGTCTGGTGCGTCAACGTGGGCCACGGGCGCGAGAGCATCGCGAGGGTGGTCTACGAGCAGTTGATGCGCCTGCCCTACTACGCGGGCGTGGTCGGCACCGTCCCTGCGGCCCAGTACGCGAGCGCGCTGGCGGAATGGATGCCGGAGCTGGACCACCTCTATTTCGCCAACAGCGGCTCGGAGGCCAACGAGAAGGCGATCAAGATGGTGCGCCAGATCGCGCACCTGAACGGCACCGGGAAGTACAAGGTCCTCTACCGCGACCGGGACTATCACGGGACCACCATCGGCTGCCTGG
>JAJEBS010000159.1 GCA_022822425.1 Gemmatimonadota bacterium
CGGCGAACGCTCACTCACGTTCCTGGATACGCCGGGCCACGCCGCGTTCACCGCGATGCGTGCGCGGGGGGCCGACGTCACCGACATCGTGATCCTGGTGGTGGCCGCGGACGACTCCGTCATGCCGCAGACCATCGAGGCGATCTCGCACGCGCGCAACGCGGGCGTCCCCATCGTGGTGGCCATCAACAAGATGGACCTGCCGGCGGCAGACGCCGCCCGTGTCAAGCAACAGCTTCTCAACCACGAGGTCACCGTGGAGGATTTCGGGGGCGACGTCCTGGTGGCGCCGATCTCCGCCCGCAGCGGAACGGGCATAGACGAGTTGCTGGAGAAGGTGCTGCTGCAGGCCGAACTGCTCGAACTGAAGGCCGACCCGAACCGCCCGGCGACGGGAGCCGTGATCGAGGCCAGGCTGGATGTCGGGAAGGGCCCGGTCGTTTCCGTGCTGGTTCAGCGCGGTACTCTTCGCGTGGGCGACGACTTCATCTGCGGCAAGTTCGACGGCCGCGTACGGGCGTTGCTGGACGAGCGCGGGGCGATGGTGACGGAGGCTGGTCCGGGGATTCCGGTGCAGCTTCTGGGCGTCCGGGGAGTGCCTCAGGCGGGCGACACGCTGCAGGTCATGGAAGCCATGCGTGCTTCCGAGATCGCGAGCACCCGCCAGCGCCTCGAGCGCGAGAAACTCCTGCGCATCAAGGATCGCGGGATCAGGCTCGGCGACTTCTCCCAGATCCTTTCCGCGGGCGAGGTCAGCACTCTGCCGCTCATCATCAAAGGCGACGTGGACGGCTCCGTACAGGCGGTGTCGGACACGCTCCAGCGGCTCAGCACCGCGGAAGTGCAGGTGGAGATCGTCCACCGGGCGGTTGGGGCCATCAACGAGGAGGATGTTCTGCTGGCGCGTACCGCCGGCGGTGTCATCATCGGCTTCAGAGTGCGTCCGAACGTCAACGCCCGGCAGCTGGCCGAGCGTGAAGGCGTGGACATCCAGGTCTACGACGTCATCTACGACGCGGAAAACGACGTGCGCGCCGCTCTCGAAGGCATGCTCGCCCCCGAGCGCCTCGAGAAGGTCGTGGGAAGCGCGGAGGTGCGCGAAACCTTCAAGGTCACAAAGGTGGGCACCATCGCGGGCTGCTACGTGAGCGAGGGGGTTGTGGAACACCAGTCGACGGTGCGCCTGATCCGGGACGGCATCGTCGTGTACACCGGCGAAATCGGTTCGCTCAAGCGGTTCAAGGACGACGTGAAGCTGGTCCGCAACGGGCTTGAGTGCGGGATCGGAATCGCCAACTTCAACGATGTAAAAGTGGGTGATGTCATCGAGTGCTTCGTGGTCGAGGAAGTCGCGCGCACCCTGGCCGGAAGTGCCCACGCGCGATGAAGCTGCAGGCGGTCCGGCGGCTCGCCGGCCGTGGTGATCGGGGCGATCTCATGGGACCTGCTGCTTCCGGGGTGCGTGTCCCTCAAGGACAAGCGCCGCGTCGTCCGGTCCCTGAAGGACCGCATGCGCCACCGCTTCAACGTCGCGGTCTCGGAGACCCATATGCGGGAGCTGCACGCGCGAGCGGGCCTTACCGCGGTCTTCGTGACCACGGAAGGGCGGCACGCGGAGTCGATTCGCGGGCACCTCGCCGGCTTCGTGGAAGCCGATGGCCGCATCGTCGTGCTGACGGTGCGCGATCCCCTGGCCTGAAGCGGGCGCGGACTCGCGTGGAGGCTTGCGCGGGCGCATCGTTGACCGGCCCCGGCCTCTGAGCGCAGATGGGTCGCAGGCTCGCCCGGGTGAACAGCCAGCTGCAGCGGGAAATCACACGCATCCTCCGCAGCCAGGTGCGGGATCCCCGGGTGGGCACACCGGTGGTCACCGAAGTTCGGGTGACCTCCGATCTCTCGTTCGCGCGGGTCTTCGTCAGGCTGGACGGCAGCGGCCGGGAGCGCGACCGGGCCATGAAGGGGCTCGCCGCCTCGGCGCCGTTCATCAGGGGGTCGCTGGGTGCGGAACTCCACATCCGGCGCGTACCCGAGTTGCGTTTCGTCGAAGACACGTCGCTGGAACACGCCGCGCGCATCGAACAGATCCTCAAGGACGTTCTCCCCCGCGACGGCGCAGCCGGGGAAGAGGAGGAGGCGTGAACCGCCCCCGCGACGGCGTGCTGCTGATCGACAAGCCCATAGGCCCCACCTCCCACGACATCGTCCGGGAAGCGCGCGCGCGACTGGGCCTTCGGCGCGTCGGCCATGCCGGAACCCTGGACCCCTTCGCCTCGGGACTGCTCCTGCTCTGCCTGGGCCCTTCCACCCGCATTTCGCAGTACCTGTCGGCGATGGACAAGACCTATCTGGCGACAGCGCGCCTCGGCGTGTCGACGAACACGCACGACGTGGACGGGGACATCGTGGACGACAGCTCCCGGTGGCGTGAACTGGATGAGCGCGCCGTCCGGGACGCCCTCGAGGCGCTCCAGGGCACGATCCTCCAGGTTCCGCCGCGCTATTCCGCCAAGAAGCTGCAGGGGACCGCCGCCCACCGCCGCTCTCGCCGGGGCGAGACGGTCACGCTCGAACCGGTTCCGGTCGAAGTGTACGAGATCCGGGAAATCCGCTGCGCGCTTCCGTTCGTCACCTTTGCCGTGCGCTGTTCCTCCGGAACCTACGTCCGGGCGCTCGCGCGCGATCTGGGGATGGCGTTGGGGACGGGAGCCCATCTTGCAGCACTCCGGCGCACCCTGGTGGGCGCGATGAGCGTCCGCGACGCCGTGCCCGCGGGCGAGTTGCACGAGGAAGTGCCCCGGGCCGCGCACCTGCCCGCCGCGAGAGCGCTGGCGCACCTGCCCGCCGTGCGCGTGGGCGAGGAGGACGCCGCGCGCCTGGCCTGCGGACAGGCCATCCAGCCGACTCTTGAGCCCGTGCCCGACGCCGATCCGGTGGTGGCGCTCGAGCGGGGAGCCCTGGTCGCCATCGGGGTCGGCCGGGGCGGCGTGCTGCGACCGCGCAAGGTGTTCCGGTGACGGCGTCCGGCCACCCGGAGGGTCGCGGCGCGGGATCCGCCCCACGCGCGCTGGTCGCGCGCTGTGAACGGGGAAGCGTGGTCACGGTGGGGACGTTCGACGGCGTTCACCTGGGCCACCGGGAGGTATTGCGCGAAATGGGCCGGAGAGCCCGACACACGGGCAGGCCCAGCGTCCTGGTGACCTTCCGTCCCCACCCGCTCCAGGTCCTGAGGCCGGAGGACGCGCCCGGACTCCTGACCAGTTCCGTCGAGAAGAAGGAGATCCTCGCGCAGAGCGAACTGGACTACGCCGTCTTCCTGCCCTTCACCCGGGCACTGGCGCGCTATACTCCCCGGCGCTTCGTGGAGGAGATTCTGGTCGCCCGCATCCGGGTCAGGGAGCTCGTGATCGGCTACGATCATGGTTTCGGCCGGGGACGTTCGGGAGACGCAGAGACCCTGGATGCGATGGGAACGGAGTTGGGGTTCGACGTCCGGGTCGTACCGCCCATCGTCGCCGGGGGCGGTCCCGTGTCTTCGAGCAGGATTCGCAAGGCGCTGCTGGAAGGCGACGTTCGTGCCGCGCATACCGGGCTCGGGCGTCCGTATTCGCTGCGCGGCGTGGTCGTCCGGGGTGACGGCCGCGGAGGGCGCCTCGGCTTCCCCACCGCCAACCTCGAGATCCGCGACTCGCGGAAGCTGATTCCCGGCGAGGGGATCTACGCGGTGCGCGTCAGGTTGCCCGAGGGGGCGTGGGATGGAGCGCTGCACATCGGACCGCGCCCTACCTTCCCCGGCTCCCCCGCCACGATCGAAGTCCATCTTCTCGACTTCAATGCCGACCTCTACGGGGCGGAACTCCAGCTGGATCTCATCGAACGGCTCCGTCGTGTGCGGTCCTTTGCCAGCGTGGCGGAACTGGTCGGCCGGATGAACGAGGATGTCCGGCTTGCGCGCCGCATCCTGACCGAATACCGCGAACGCCACCCCTCTCCACAGACCAGATCCCGGATGACACCATGACCGAACTGACCCGGCAGACCTGCGAACCGTGCAGGGCGGGAGCGGCCCCCGCCAGCGAAGCCGAAATCTCCGCCTGGCGTCCACAGATTCCCGACTGGGAGATCGTGGAGCGTGAGGGCATTCCCCGTCTCGAGCGCGTCTTCCCGTTCCCGGACTTCGTCCAGGCCCTGTCGTTCACCAACCGCGTGGGCGCGCTCGCCGAGGAGCAGGGACATCACCCGGCTCTCCTGACGGAATGGGGGCGCGTCACCGTCTCCTGGTGGACCCACAAGATCCGCAACCTCCATGTAAACGACTTCGTAATGGCGGCCAGGACCGACGTGGCGTTCGGCGAAGGCTGAGCCGTGTCGCCCGGTTGGAGCGCGTGCCTTGTAGCCTCCACCCCTTATGGCTAGCTTTGGTCGCCGTTTACAAGTCAGTGGGTTTGCGCCCGGGCTTCCCTTGTAGCGTTCAGACTCTTGAGGAGGCGTTCCCGCGATGGGATTCGTAAAGGAAGAAGTCATCCGAAAGTACCAGGTTCATGATGGTGACCGGGGCAGCGCCCCCGTTCAGATCGCGATCCTGACCCACCGAATCAATCACCTTCAGGGTCACTTCCGCGCGCACAAGAAGGACCATCACAGCCGTCAGGGTCTGCTCAAGATGGTGGGCCGGCGAAGGCGGCTCCTCGAGTACATCAAGCGGACCGACTACGAGAAGTACCGCGAACTCATCGCGGACCTCGGTCTCCGCCACTAGGTCAGAGCATGCTGAAAAGAATCGAGCGACAGTTTGCAGGACGCACCCTGGTCCTGGAGACCGGGCGCATGGCGAGGCAGGCCCACGGGGCCTGCCTCGTTCGTTTTGGGGACACCATGGTGCTGTGCACCGCCACGGCGCAGACCAGGCCCACCCATCTCCCCTTCTTTCCCCTCACGGTCGAGTACCGGGAAAAGACGTATGCGGGCGGCAAGATCCCCGGGGGCTTCTTCAAGCGCGAAGGTCGCCCGGGCGAAAAGGAGATCCTTGCTGCGCGCTCCATCGATCGCCCCATCCGCCCGCTGTTCCCGAAAGGGTACATGAACGAAACCCAGATCATCTGCTACATCCTGAGCGCGGATCAGGAGAACGACGCGGACGTCCTCGGTCTGATGGGCGCCTCGGTGGCGCTCAACATGTCGAAGATTCCGTTCCACGTTCCTGTGGCGTCGGTGCGCATGGGCCGGATTCAGGGCGCCTGGATCGTGAATCCCACCTTCCAGCAGCTCGAATACTCCGACGTCGACCTGGTGGTGGCGGGATCCGCCGAGGCGATCACGATGGTCGAAGGCGCCGCGGTCGAGGTGCCCGAAGAGGACCTCCTCGAGGGGCTGGGGGAGGCTCATGGAGCGATCCGCGAACTGGTGGCCATGCAGCGTGATCTCATCGCAGACGCCTGCGAGGAGGAAATGGAATGGACCAGCGTGGACCCGGCTCCTGAACTGGTCGACCAGGTCGAAGCGCTCGCCCGGAAGGGAGTTGCGGCCGCGCTCGAGGTGGAGGAGAAGCAGGCCCGGGCTGCGGCGCTGGCCGAGCTCGGAGAGCAGGTGGCCGGCCAACTGGAGAGCGAGGGGACGGAGGGCGAGGAAGTCCGCGCCGCCGTGACCGGAGTCCTGCGCAAGCTGGAAAAGCACCACATGCGTGGGCGCATCCTCGATGAGGGCAAACGCGCCGACGGTCGCGGAGTGGACGATGTCCGCGAACTCGGGTGTGAGGTGAGCGTTCTGCCCCGGCCACACGGATCGGCGCTCTTCACGCGCGGGCAGACCCAGGCTCTGGGGGTGGTCACCCTCGGCACTTCGCGGGACGAGCAGCGCATCGATTCGATCGATACGCTCGAGGAGACGACGAAGTCGTTCATGCTGCACTACAACTTTCCGCCCTTCTCAGTGGGCGAGGCCAGGCCGATCCGCGGCACATCGCGTCGGGAGGTGGGACACGGCAACCTCGCCGAACGCGCCATCCAGCCCCTGCTTCCCGACTACGACGATTTCCCCTACACCATCCGCGTGGTGTCCGACGTTCTGGAGTCGAACGGCTCTTCGTCCATGGCTTCCGTTTGCGCGGCTTCGCTGTCGCTGATGGATGCGGGGGTTCCGCTCAAGGCGTCCTGCGCCGGGGTGGCGATGGGGCTGGTGAAGGAAGGTGAACGCTTCGAGGTTCTCACCGACATTCTGGGGCTCGAGGACGCCCTGGGGGACATGGACTTCAAGGTAGCCGGGACGCACAAGGGCGTCACCGCGATTCAGATGGACATCAAGATCGAGGGGCTCGATCTGGCGATCATGCAGGAGGCGCTGGGAAGGGCGCGCGTGGCGCGTCAGCGTATCCTCGACGCCATGAATCACGCCATTCCCACGGCGCGCACCGACTTGTCCCAGTATGCTCCACGCATCATCTCGATCTCGATCAACCCTGAGAAGATTGGTGAGATTATTGGTCCTAAAGGAAAGACTATCAGGGCGATACAAGATGAGACCGGAGCGAAGATCGACATCGAGGACTCCGGGGTGGTGAAGATCGCCGCTGTCTCGGGCGAGGCTGGCGTCCGCGCCCGCGAGATGATCGAAGCCATCGCCCAGGAGCCCGAGGTCGGACGCATCTACGAAGGTCCGGTCAAGAACACGACCACCTTCGGGGCTTTCATCGAGATCTTCCCGGGCACCGAAGGGCTTTGCCACATCTCTGAACTCGCCGAAGGCCGCGTGGGCAAGACCGAGGACGTCCTCAAGGTCGGCGAGATGACGCGGGTCAAACTGCTCGCGATCGATGAGAAGGGCCGGCTGCGTCTCTCCAGGCGCGCGGCGCTTGACGACAACGCCCGGCGCGGCAAGTCGTCTCGGGCCCGCCGGTGACGCCTGCCCGGTACCGCCGATCCCTGCGGTCCACCGGGCCAGTCGCGTCGGCTCCTGCCGCCCCGCCCACGACCCGGAACCGGGACCGCATGGCGGTCACCACGCTCGAGTCCGGCATCCAGGTACTGAGCGAGTCGATTCCCGGGGTCCGCTCCGCGGCGGTCGGCGTCTGGGTCCCACAGGGTTCGGCGCACGACGGCGAGGACGTTCTGGGGGCGAGTCATCTGCTGGAGCACATGGTTTTCAGGGGAACGCAACACCGTTCACGCGAGCAGATCGCGCTCGCTCTCGAGAGCCTGGGTGGTTCACTGGACGCTTTCACAAGCCGGGAACACACGAGCTTCCAGGCCCGCGTGCTGGATGAACATCTGCCCCAGGCGCTCGATGTGCTTGCCGACCTGGTGCTCTTTCCCACGCTCCTCGACGAGGACCTGAAGCTCGAGCGACGCGTCGTTCTCGAAGAGATCTCCACGATCGAGGACACTCCCGAGGACAGCGCCTTCGAGTTGCACGGCCTGCATCTGTGGGACCGGCATCCCTACGGGACATCCATTCTCGGGACCCGCGACACCGTGTCGGCGATCGGGAGAGATGCCCTGTGCGATCTGCACCGGGGGCGCTATGGCGCGCGAGGCATGGTCGTCGCCGCTACCGGCAACGTGGCGCACGACCAGGTGGTGGAGCTGGCCGCGCGCTATTTCAGGCACGCAGCGGACGGCGTTGCCGCCGCCCCGATCCCCGAACCAGGGCCGGTGGAGGGAAGGGAGGTTCACGTCCGGCGGGAGACGGCCCAGACCCACATCGTGGCCGGAACCGTCACCCCTCCCCGGGCCGACCGCACGCGATACGCCCTGGTTCTGCTCGCGGCGGCGATGGGGGGCGGCATGAGTTCCCGGCTGTTCCGGCGCATTCGCGAAGAACTGGGCCTGGCGTATTCGGTGTATACCTTCCAGTCGTTCTATTCGCGCGCGGGGATTTCCGGTATCTACGCGGGCACTCGTCACGACGCGGCCGGCCAGGTCATCGATGCCATCAGGGAAGAGCTTGCGGTCCTGGCCCGGGATGGCCTTTCCCGCGACGATCTCGTCCAGATCAAGAGTCAGGTCAAGGGGCAGATCATGCTCTCCCTGGAGAGCCCCGGCGCCCGGTTGTACCGGTTGGCGGGGTTCGCCCTGCACCACGAGCCCTTCACAACGCTGGACGAGCTCCTGTCACGCATCGATCGCGTGACGGAAGCGGAGGTTGCCGAATGCGCGGCCCGGTTCTTTCATCCCGACCGTCAGTGCCTGCTTCGTCTGGGACCTTGAGGCCGCGGCGGATCCTCGCAGCCCGCGAACGAACTCCCCCCGGCATTCCAGCCGCGACGCCGGGCCGATGCTGATCGGAGTTCCGGCCGAGCGCAAGACGCACGAATACCGGGTCGCACTGGTCCCGGCGGGCGTGGAAGCGCTGACCGGGGCCGGCCATCAGGTGCTCATCGAGAAGGGCGCCGGCCTGGCAAGCGGCTTCACCGACGATTTCTACCAGCGCGCGGGCGGGGAAGTGGTGGACGGTGCGGACGAACTCTGGGCGCGCGCCGCGATGATCGTGAAGGTGAAGGAACCTCTCGCGGAGGAGTGGCCGCACATGCGCGAGGGGCAGATCGTCTTCACCTATTTTCACTTCGCGGCATCCGAAGCTCTCACTCGCGCGGTCATGGAGTCCGGCACGGTGGCCATCGCATACGAGACGGTGGCCACCGACAATGGCGCACTGCCCCTGCTTACGCCGATGAGCGAGGTGGCCGGGAGAATGGCCGTGCAGGAGGGCGTCCGGTACCTGACGCGCCCCTCGGGCGGCAGCGGGATCCTCATCGGCGGTGTTCCCGGGGTCATGCCCGGCAAGGTGCTGATTCTGGGGGGCGGCGTCGTGGGTACCCAGGCGGCGAAGGTGGCTGCGGGGCTGGGCGCGCGCGTCTCCATACTGGACACGTCGCTTCCCCGGCTCCGTCATCTGGCGGATGTGATGCCCGGGGGCGTCCGTCCCCTCTACTCCACGCGCTACGCGGTGCGCAAGCAGTTGCGCGATTCGGACCTGATCATCGGAGCGGTGCTCCTGCCGGGTGCGCGGACGCCGTTCCTGGTGTTCGAGGAGGATCTCGCCACCATGCGCCCCGGCTCGGTGATCGCGGACGTGTCCGTAGATCAGGGCGGGTGTGTGGAGACCATCCGGCCGACCACGCACGAAGCTCCCACCTACGTGGTCGACGGCGTGATTCACTACGGTGTTACCAACATCCCGGGCAGCGTACCTCGAACGAGCACGCTGGCGCTGACCAACGCCACGCTGCCCTATGTCCTCGAGCTGGCGGAGAGAGGCTGGAGGGATGCCTGTCGCCGCAATCCGGCCCTTGCCCGCGGTGTCAACGTGGTTCGGGGCGAGGTCGTTCACGCCGCGGTGGCGGATGCGTTCGGCCTGCGGTCGATGCCCCTGGGCAGCTGTTTCTGAGCAGGCTCCGAAGCTTGCTCCGGACCACGCCGCAACTTAAGATGCGGGCACTTCCCGGGGATT
The DNA here is from genome assembly GCA_022822425.1 of Gemmatimonadota bacterium. GTDB lineage: Bacteria > Gemmatimonadota > Gemmatimonadetes > Longimicrobiales > Gaopeijiaceae > BD2-11. The sequence continues at coordinate 9,442 of JAJEBS010000159.1, forward strand.
GGCCGGAGGCTGCTTGCTCCTTGGGCATGAACCTCATCAATCCATTGTAAGTAAAAGAGTTAGAGTGCTTTCTTCCAGTTGGTTCAAACCGCGCCGCAGCCTCGTTCCCGTCCACGACATCGCAGTGGACCTGGGAACCGCCAATACGCTCGTGTACGTCCGGGGCGAGGGGGTTGTGGTGAACGAGCCCTGCGTGGTCGCCGTGGAAAAGACCTCGCGCAAGATCCTTGGGATCGGCCTCGACGCCAAGCGCATGCTCGGACGCACGCCGGAGGACATCGAGGCGATTCGCCCCCTGAAGGACGGCGTGATCGCGGATGTGGACATCACCGAAATGATGTTGCGCCACTTCCTCAAGCGGGTCACCTCCCGGCGCATGTTCCGGATGAAGCCCCGCGTGGTCGTGGGCGTTCCTTCGGGCATCACCGAGCTCGAGCGGCGGGCGGTCCGCTCCTCGGCGCTGATGGCGGGCGCCAAGTCCGTGTACATGGTGGTGGAGCCGGTCGCGGCCGCAGTGGGCATGGGTCTGCCCATCGAGTCGCCGACCGGAAACATGGTGATCGACATCGGGGGCGGGACCACCGAGATCGCCGTGATCTGTCTTTCGGGCGTCGTCGCCAACTCCTCGATCCGCGTCGGCGGCGACAAGATCGATCACGCGATCGAAGACTCCATGCGCAGGCATTACAAGCTGCTCATCGGAGAATCCACCGCCGAAATGATCAAGATCCAGATCGGCTCCGCCTTCGACACCGGCGAGGAACAGGAGATGGACGTCAAGGGTCGCGATCTCGTCAGCGGAATGCCCAAGATGATCCGTATCGGCTCTTCGGAGGTTCGGGAGTGGATTCAGGAGCCCATCCGGTCCATCGTGGACGCGGTACGCCGCGCGCTCGAGTCGACGCCCCCGGAGCTTTCCGCGGACATCGTGGACAGAGGCCTCCTGATGACGGGTGGCGGCGCGATGATCCAGGGCCTTGACCAGCTGATCACATTCGAGACCAACCTGACCGTGCATGTCGACGAAGATCCTCTGACCTGCGTTGTGCGCGGGGCGGGTCGGATTCTGGAGGATCTGCACACGTTTCGTAAGATCCTGACGGCTTGACCGCTGATCGTCGACCAGTCTGCGGAGTGGTCGAGGCAGCAGAGCAAGCCTTGAGCCCGACGGGTGGGGTTGATGCGGGAATACGGCGGTGCGAGCGGTAACGGACTGCGGAGACAGTTCCTTCTGGCGGTCGCCTGCCTGTTGGCCGGCCTGTTCTTCTACCTGATTCCCACGGGGCCCCAGCAGAATATCGCGTCCGGCATTCGCCTGACCCTGCTGCGCCCGTTCGTGGACATCCGGAGCACACTGTCCGCGGCCCGGTCGAGGAGCCGCGAGGCGGACATGCTCCGTGCACAGGTGGACTCGCTGCGCGCCTGGGTTGCAAACAATGCGCCGGCGATTGAGGAAAACCGGCGCCTTCGCATCCTGATTGGACTGGCGCCGCTGGTGGAACGGTCGTATCGCGCGGTGAGCGTGCATCGCCCGGGAAACCTGGGCTCCCAGAGTACCATCGTGCTCGACCTTGGCTACGAGCAGGGTGTTCATGGGTTGTCCCCGATCATCACCGCCGATGGGCTCGCCGGCAGGGTTCTGGACGTCCACCCGTCGCTGTCGATCGGCATGGACTGGTCGCACCCGGACTTCCGGGCCTCGGTCATGTCGGAGGACGGTGAGCTGTACGGCATTGTCGGCCCGGAACCGGCCACGTTCGGGGGAGCCGAGCGACTCATTCTGACCGGCATCCCCTATTTCGACGTCCTGGCGGACGGCACGCTGCTGGTTACCAGCGGCCGTGGCGGTGTCTATCCGCGCGGCGTGCCCGTGGGGCGGATCGGCGGGCTGGCCGAGGTCGAAGAAGGATGGCACCGGAGCTACTGGGTGTACCCGACAGTACATCCGGCCTCCGTCACGCACGCACTGGTCGGCATTTCCGACGCCGCCGAACCGGACGGCGAAACGGACCTGTCCAGCTTTTTCCCGAAGGCAATGTCATCGATCCCGGACTCCGCTGAACATGCCGGGCCGGGTGGCGCGCCTGATGCCGATGGCCGTGGTTGAGCGTCCGCTTCCCGGCTCCCCGCGGCTCGGAATCGGGTCGGGCGTGGTCGTTGCGGTCACTCTGATTCTGGTCTTCCTCCATTTCGTGCTTCGGCTCGGCCTGGGGATGGGGGCCGGAGCTCCCGATCTGCTGACGGTCGCACTCCTGTTCCACGTTCGCAGGGTCCGATTCGGGACTGCCGCGTGCGTCGGCTTCGGCCTGGGCATGCTGGAAGACGCGTTCACGCTCGTGGCCTTCGGCGCAAACACCGTGGCGATGACCGTGGTGGGCATTCTGGGTGTGCAGACCAGGGCATTCTTCGTGCCCACCACCTCACTTTCCTTTCACATCATCTACTTTGTCACCGGCAAGTGGCTGCGTGACTTCATCCACTGGATCCTGCAGCAGGCCGCCGGCGTCACCAGCGGGTTCATCGAACCGATGGTGCTCACTGCGTTTCCGGCCGCGCTCTATGCCGCTCTGGTGGGGGTGCTCGTCGTGAAGCTCATCGGTCCCTTCAGCGAGGGCGAGTCATGAATCAGTTCCAGGCTTCCAATCCGGAGGCGTCGCAGCGCGCTCGCATCGCCGTCGTCGGGCTGATAGCGCTCTTCGCGGTTCTCACCGTCGCCTTCTTCCGCCTCCAGGTGCTCGAGGCCAACACATACGAGCTTCGCTCGGAGTCGAACCGGCTTCGGCCGTTTCCCATCGAAGCCCCCCGCGGCGCCGTTTTCGATCGCGACGGGCGGGTCGTCGCGAGCAGCGTTCCGGGCTATTCGCTGCACGTGTTCCCTTCCGCCGCTTCAGGGGTCATGGAGGCCACGCTCGAGCGCCTGCGGTCGTACGTCGATCTGGACGATGAGAGGATCGAACTGCTGCTCGAGCGCGCGCGGCGCGAACCCTATCAACCGCTCCTGGTGGACGGCGACGCCGATTTCGATCTCGTCTCCACGCTCGAGGAGCACCGCGCGGAGTTGCCGAACGTGGTGGTCCGGATGGATCCGAAGCGCCAGTACCAGGCTGCGCGCGCGGTCTCCCACCTCATGGGTTATGTGGGTGAAGTCACTGCGGAGGAGCTGGAGCAGGAACGGTATTCGGAGTACTCGCGCGGCATGACGGTCGGCAAGGAGGGGGTGGAGCGGCAGTATGAAGCCCGGCTTCAGGGGAAGCGGGGCTTGCGTTACTCGGAGGTGGATGCGCTGGGGCGGGTCGTCAGCTCTCCTTTCGGACAGGTCGTGCAGGCGCCCGAGCCCGGAGTGGACATGCAACTGAATCTCGACCTCGATCTGACGGAGTGGATCCATCACATCTTCCCCGACTCCATGCGCGGCGCGGTAGTGGTGCTGGATGTCGAGGACGGTGGCGTGCTCGCGCTGTATTCGGCTCCTACCTTCGATCCCAACAGCTTCGTGGGGGGGATCGAGCCCGACGAGTGGGCGTCCCTCAACAGCGACCCCGACCAGCCCCTCTTCAACCGCGCGGCCGTCGGGCGCTATGCCCCGGGGTCCACGTGGAAGCTCGCGGTCGCGGCCATCGGGCTGCAACTCGGCCTGGTGGAGGCGCATGACCACATGCCGCGGGGGTGCACGGGAGGGATGTTCGTCGGCAACCGCAGGTTCGGCTGCTGGGACGAAGACGGTCACGGAGCTCTCGATCTCGTGGAGGCCATCCAGCACTCCTGCAACGTGTACTTCTACCAGCTGGGCCTCAGGATCGGGCTGGAGCGTCTTCTGGCCAATGCGAACGAGATGGGCTTCGCGCGCCAGTGCGGCATCGACCTGCCCCGTGAATCACCGGGGGTGTTTCCGAGCGGCCTGGGCTTCTGGGAGGAGCGGTTCGGGTATCGCGCGCAGGAGACGGAGGTATTGTCCCTCGCGATCGGGCAGGGCCCCAACGACCAGACTCCCCTGGGGATCGCCCAGTTCTACGTCGCCATGGCCCGGGACGGGCAGGCTCCCGCGCCACGCATCCTGCGGGTGGACGAGGCGGGCGAAACCTGGGACATCGGGATTTCACCGGAGCACGGCGAGGTTCTGAGGGAGGGGCTCAGGCGCGTCTTCATGCCGGGCGGCACGGCGTATCTGTCCTCGGTCGAGCACTGGGAGCTCATGGGCAAGTCGGGCACTGCCCAGAACGCACAGGATCCGGACCGCAGCCACGCGTGGTTCGCGGCGATGGCGGGGCCCCGGGGGGAGCAGCCGGAGATCGTCGTGGTCGTGCTGGTGGAGCTCGGAGAGAGCGGGTCCATCGTGGCGGCCCCGCTCGCCGCCAAGTCCGCGGACTACTTCCTGCGCAAGCGCTACGGCATCCCCACCGATACCATTCAGACGCTGCGCGAACATCTCCTGACGGGCACGCCTGCTCCGTGGGCCAACTGGTGACTCCATCCGTCGCCGCGGAGTCTACCCCATGAGGGCCCTGTTCTCGCGGTGGGCCCTCGACAGCGGTTTCGTCCTCGCCCTGCTCGCGCTCTCCGCCTTCGGCGTGGCGATGATCTATTCGACGGGCCAGCTGAACGTGCCCAGCCCGGTCGTCGAAGGCGTCTGGCTCCGGCAGCTGATCTGGTTCGTGTTCGGGCTGACGGCCTTCACCATCATCAGCCGGATCTCCAGCAACTGGATCGAGTGGGTTTCGGTGCCCGCCTATGTGCTGGCGGTGGTATTGCTGGCCGTCACACTGGTCGTGGGTACCGGCCGTGGCACGGCGGCCGGGGTGACCAGCTTTCTCCAGTTCGGCGGCTTTCAGTTCCAGCCGGCGGAAGTCGCCAAGATTGCGACCATCCTGGCCCTTGCGCGCCTGATGGCGTCCCGCCGGGACGCGACCGGGCATGGTACCCGGCGATCATGGCAGTTGACCGACGTGATCGCGCCGTGCGCGCTGGTGGGGCTTCCTCTTCTCCTGGTCCTGCTGCAGCCGGATCTGGGAACCGCGATGGCCTTCGTGGGCATCCTGATGGCGGTGCTCTTCTGGTCGGGAATACCGCTGACC
>JAJEBS010000200.1 GCA_022822425.1 Gemmatimonadota bacterium
ACTCGATGCCGATGTCGCGCTCGATCCAGGGGAAGGCGTTGTCCTGGCCGATGGCGAGGATGACGTCGTCACAGGGAAGGAACTCGGTGCCGTGGACGGTCGCCTTGAGGCGTCCCGATTCCTCGTCCTTGTGCCAGCTGACCAGTTCGAAGTCCATCCCGACGAGCCTGCCGTCCTCCAGAACGAAGCGCTTCGGGGAGTAGTTCTCGACGATCTCGACGAGTTCCTCCTCGGCATCCTCGAGCTCCCACGGCGACGCCTTGAAGTAGGGCCGCGACTTGCGCGCCATCACCTTGATGTCGACGCCGCCGAGACGCTTCGAGGTGCGGCAGCAGTCCATCGCCGTGTTGCCGACCCCGATCACGAGCACGCGCTCGCCGATGGCGTCCACGTGCCCGAAGTGCACCGACTCCAGCCACTCGATGCCGATGTGGATGTTGTCGGCGGCCTCCTGCCGGCCCGGGATGTTGAGCTCCTTGCCCTTGGGCGCCCCGGTGCCCACGAAGACGGCGTCGTAGCCCTCTTCGAGCAGCGCCTTCATCGACTCGATGCGCGCGTTGTAGTGGACCTCCACGCCCATGTCGAGGATCATGTCGATCTCTTCGTCCAGCACCTCCCAGGGGAGCCGGAAGGCGGGGATGTTGGTGCGCATGAGCCCGCCGGAGCGGGGGAGTGCCTCGAAAATCGTGCACTCGTAGCCGAGCGGCATCAGATCGTTGCAGACGGTGAGCGACGCCGGACCGCACCCGACCAGGGCAATGCGCTTGCCGTTCTTGACCACGGGGATCTCGGGCAGGCGGTTGTCGGTCGGATCGCGCAGATCGGCCGCAACCCGCTTAAGGCGGCAGATGGCGACCGGCTTGCCGTCGACGCGGGTGCGGCGGCACGCCGGCTCGCAGGGACGGTCACAGGTGCGGCCCAGGATCCCCGGGAAGACGTTCGACGACCGGTTCAGCCAGAAGGAATCGGTATAGCGGCCGTTGGCGATGAGCCGGATGTACTCGGGGACGTTGGTGTGGGCCGGACAGCCCCACTGGCAGTCCACCACCTTGTGGTAGTAGTCGGGGTTGCCGACGTCCGTGGGTTGCATCAGTCCTCGCCGGTGGACCTGAAGGGGCGCATGCGACTCGCGGAGCTGGCGTCAGCGCGGAACGCCGCCGGGGCAGCCGGAGGCGAGACGGGGACGGGGAAGGGGCCGAGTGTTCGTCACGAAAACGGCTTAGCTGGGTTCGACCCCGTTTGAAGCTGGGCCGGAAGGCCCGTTGGCGCTGGGGGTCGCATCAGACCCCGATTGCCCCCAATGATGTACGAGAACGGCCCCGAGTGCAAGATTTGGGATGCCGTGCATCCCGTCGCCGATTCGCGGTCGAACCGAAACAGAGGGCGGTGACCCGTGCCTGAAGAACGAACCCCGGAATCGCGGACGGGCCTGGCCCCGTTCCGGCGCGCCGAGCTGCCGGTCCCGCCCCGCCCCCGGGGGCTGGCCTGGATCGGGGTGGTGGGTCCCGGCGTGATCGTGCTGGGCGCCTCCATCGGGGGCGGGGAATTCCTGCTGGGTCCTTCCGCCTTCGTGCGTTATGGCCTGGTGCTCCTCTGGGTCACGCTGGTCGCCACCTTCCTGCAGACCGTGTTCAACACCGAGCTCATGCGCTGGACGATCGCCACCGGCGAGCCCGCCTTCACCGGCTTCATGCGCACCCGCCCGGCGGCGCCGTTCTGGGCGGTGGTCTACGCCCTGCTCTACTTCCTGCAGCTGGGGTGGCCGGCCTGGGCGGGCACGGCGGCGGGTGCGTTGTTCTTCCTGGTGTTCCGCGACCTGGCCGGGCCGGAGAACGCCGGGCTGGTGCATGCGTTCGGGGTCGGGACGTTCGTTCTGTGCGTCGCCATCCTGCTCTTCGGGCGGCGCATCGAACGCACCCTGGAGATCCTGAACTGGATCCTGGTGGTGGCGATCCTCGGGACCTTCCTGGTGCTGGCGCTCATGTTCGTGGCCCCGGAGACCTGGGTCGCGGGGGCGGCGGGGCTGGTCGGCTACGATCCGGCGCAGGGGGCGTTCCGCTTTATCCCGGCCGGGGCCGACTTCTTCCTGATCGGCGCGTTTGCCGCCTATTCGGGCGCGGGCGGCATGACCAACCTGACCCTCTCCAACTGGGCGCGCGACAAGGGGTACGGGATGGGCAGCGTGGTGGGCTACATTCCGGCCGCGGTGGGGGGCACGCAGGTGCGCCTCGCCCCGACCGGCTACATCTTCGACCCCACCCAGGAGGCGATGGGGCGGTGGCGGGGGTGGTGGCGTATCGTGCGCGCCGACCAGTGGGGGGTCTACTTCGGCGGCGCGCTGCTGGGCATGATCCTGCCGGCCGTGCTCTACGTGACCTTCATCGAGGCCGGCACCGACATCCGCGGTCTCTCGGTTGCGGCGGCGCTGGCCGATGCCATGGCCACCCGGGCGGGCGCGCTCTTTGGAGGCGTGATCGCCCTCATGGGCGTATGGATCCTGTTCAAGACCCAACTGGACATCGTGGACGGCATGACGCGCGCCATCACCGACATCCTCTGGACCGGCTCCCGGCGCGTGCGGCGCTGGCGAGGCGGCGACGTGCGCTTCGTCTACTACACGGTGCTCGTCGGGATCGCCGGGTGGGGCATCGTCGGCCTGGGATTGGCGCAGCCGATCGTGCTGCTGCAGCTGGGCGCCAACATGGCCGGCATCGTCTTCGTCATTTCCTCGCTTCATCTGCTCTACATCAACACGCGCTTCCTGCCGGAGGAGATCCGGCCGCCGCTGTGGCGCAGGGTGGCGCTGGTCGCGACGTCGGTGTTCTACGGGGCCTTTGTGGTGCTCTGGTTGCAGGGGCTCCTGTAGGGGATGGATGCCGGCGGCGGGGGTCCAGCGCGGGTCGATGCACGTCGCCCGCAGGTCGGCGCGCGAGCCGAAGTCCTGGTCGATTCAGAGTCCGTGTGGGCGGCGGTGCAGGCCGACCTCGCGGCCGCGCGCGAATACGCGTTCATCCAGACCTACTCGTTCGAGGGGGACTGGGTGGGGACGGCGCTCGCCGACGCCCTGCTCGACGCGGGAGCCCCGGACCGCCGGCTGCTCGTCGACTCGTATACGCGGGCCAACCAGAACGACCGCTGGATCGCGCTGCCCGGCACGCTCTTCGACCCCGCGTTCCGGGCGGAGGTGCGAAACACCGGGCGGCTGGTGCGCCGGCTGCGGGCGGAGGGCGTCGGCGTTCGCTTCGGCCGTCCCTTCGGGATCCTCGGGCAGCGCTTCCTCAACCGCGACCACAAGAAGCTCATCCTCTTCGACGACCGCGTGTCCTACATCGGGGGCATCAACTTCTCAGAGCACAACTTCGAGTGGCACGATCTCATGGTGCGGCTCGAGGATGCCGACGTGGCGCGCTTCCTCAGGCGGGACTTCGAGTCCTCGTGGGAGGGGCGTTCGGAGTATGCGCGGGCTTCCTTCGCCGGACCGGAACTGGACATTCATCTGCTGCCGGGAGAGGGCAATCGCGCGGCCTATCGCGACCTGCTCGAGCTCATCGAAGGCGCCGAACGCACCATCGACGTCATCAGCCCCTATCTGAGCCCGCCCTTCACGGACCACCTGGCGGCTGCCGCGGCGCGCGGCGTCCGGGTCCGCATCGTGACCCCGCGCTCCAACAACAAGGCCTATCTGCAGAAGTACCTGTTGGCGATGGCGGAGCGGTCCGGCTTTGAGGTGTGGCTGTTCGAGGGCGGCATGATCCACATGAAATGCATGCTGATCGACGACGGCATGCTCGTCACCGGATCCTCCAATTTCGACCTGATGAGCTACAACGGTTTTCTGGCCGAAGTCATCGCCGTGTTCCGGTCACCAGAGGTCATCGGAGCCTTCCGGCGCCGGGTGCTGGAGCCGGACCTGGGGGCTTCGCGGCGATTCGAGGGCGAGGGCGGTGCCGGAGCCGGAGGGCTGGGGAGACGGCTGCGCGCGCTGCCGATCCGGGTCGCGAGAGGGGTGGCGAGGGTGCTCGGTCCCGGGTGAGGGCACCGGGTTCCGGCGGGGCACGCCTCCCGTCGATGCAGTGCCGCGCCGAAGCGGGCGGGGCCCTCAGCCGCGCTCGACCGGGCGGTCCGGATCGGTGACCCAGTGGCTCCAGGAGCCCGCGTACAGCCGCCCGCCGGAGAGCCCGGCGTGTTCCATGGCGAGCAGGTTGTGGCAGGCGGTGACGCCGGAGCCGCAGTAGGACACGGAGTGCTCCGGGGGCGTTTCGCGGAGGATGGTCCGGAAGCGTTGCCGGAGCTCCTCGCGGGGCTTGAAGGTCCCCTCCGGGGTGAGGTTCTCCTCGAAGGCCGCGCACACCGCCCCCGGGATATGGCCCGCCACCGGGTCGAGCGGTTCGACCTCGCCACGGTAGCGTTCGCCGGCGCGCGCGTCGATGAGGGGGGCGGAGGCGTCGCCGAGGCGGGCCTCGACATCAGTCGCGCGGACGAGGCGCCCGGGCCGCGGAGCGGCGGTGAAGACCCGCGCCGGCCGCGCGGCCACCTCCGCCGTGACCGCCCGCCCCTCGCCGCACCAGCGCTGCCAGCCGCCGTCGAGCAGGGCGGCCGCGTCGTGGCCGACCCACCCGAGCATCCACCAGAGCCGGCCCGCCATGGCTCCCCCCATGTCGTCGTAGACCACCACCTGGGTCCGCTCGTCGACGCCCCAGGCGCCCAGCGTGCGCGCGAACGCGGCGACATCGGGCAGGGGGTGGCGGCCGGTCGTGCCCGGAATGATGGGCCCTGACAGGTCTTCCTCCAGATGGGCATAGGCGGCGCCCGGCACGTGCCCCGCAGCGTACGCGCGCCGGCCGTGTTCCGCATCGGCCAGCGAGAAGCGGCAGTCCAGGATCACCCAGTCGGGGTCGTCGAGGTGGGCGAACAGTTCGTCCGGGGATACGAGCGTGGTGAAGGACATATCGGTGTGATCGGGGTAGGAAGTGTGGTCTTCGGGGTTGGCTTGTTGCGGATCCCGGTGAAAGCTTAGGTGAACATTTTCGGTCTTCGCGCGCTACGCCAGCGCGTCGAATCGTAAAAGAAACTGCGGCGGCCGCGAACAGACCGCGGACATGAGGTGACTCTTGTCGGTTGCAAGCCGAACCGCACCACCCTCCGGCCCCTCCGGCGACGGCGCCGCGCCCGCCCGGCTCGAGCTTCCCGTCACCGGGATGTCTTGCACGGCGTGCGCGGCGACCATAGAGAACGTGCTGCGCGCGGGCGTCTCCGGGGTGGTGAGCGCGGACGTGAACTTCGCCTCCGGGCGCGCGACCATCCAGTACCGTCCCGACACCGTGACCCCCGCCGAGGTGACGCGCGTCATCGAGGAGGCCGGGTACGGGGTGATCACCGAAGCGGTGCAGGAGGAGGACGGAGGTAGCGGGGCAAAGACGGAGGACGCCGAGGAGGCGGCCCGCGCTCGGGAAATCGACCGGCACGGCCGCGCGTTCCGTGTCGGGTTGGCGTTCACCCTCCCGCTTTTCCTGGTCAGCATGGCCCGCGACTTCGGGCTGGTGGGCGCGTGGGCGCACGCCCCATGGGTGAACTGGGCCTTCCTCATCCTCGCGACTCCGGTCCAGTTCTACGTCGGGTGGAGCTACTACACGGGGTCCTTCAAGGCGCTTCGCAATCGCGGCGCCAACATGGACGTGCTGGTGGCGCTGGGGTCTTCCGCGGCGTTCTTCTACAGCGTGGCCGTGACGGTCGCGCTCGCAAACGGGGTGACCACGCTGGGCGAGCACGTCTACTTCGAGACGGCCGCCGCGATCATCACCCTCATCAAGCTGGGCAAGTGGCTGGAGGTCCGGGCCAGGGGCGAGACCGGCGACGCCATTCGCCGGATGATGGCGCTCCGCCCGCGCACCGCGACCCTTCTTGCGGACCGGGGAGAACGGGAGGTGCCGCTCGACCAGGTCCAGGTGGACCAGGTGGTGCTGGTGCGGCCCGGCGAGCGGATTCCGGTGGACGGCGTCGTGATCGACGGGCGGTCCTCGGTGGATGAGAGCACCTTCACCGGCGAGAGCCTGCCGGTGGACAAGGAGCCGGGGGCGGAGGTGATCGGCGGCACCCTCAACCACGAGGGTCTGCTGCAGGTGCGCGCGAACCGGGTCGGCGCCGACACCGCCCTGGCGGCGATCGTGCGCCTGGTGCGCGAGGCCCAGGGCAGCAAGGCGCCCGTGCAGCGGCTGGCGGACCGGGTGGCGGGGGTCTTCGTGCCGATCGTGATCGCGATTGCGGTCGGGACCTTCCTGGTTTGGTGGCTGGCCGCGGGCGCGGGCTTTCCGGCCGCGTTGATCCGCATGGTGGCGGTGCTGGTGATCGCCTGCCCGTGCGCGCTGGGGCTGGCGACACCCACGGCCGTGATGGTCGGGATGGGGGTGGGGGCGGGGAAGGGCATCCTGTTCAGGAACAGCGAGGCGCTCGAGCTCGCCCGGCAGTTGAGGGTGGTCGTGTTCGACAAGACCGGCACCATTACCAGGGGCGAGCCGGCCGTGCGCGCGGTGGTGGGCAACAATCCGCGCAGGATCCTTCGGATGGCGGGCTCCGCCGAGTGGGGCAGCGAGCATCCGCTGGCGCGCGCAGTGGTGCGGGAGGCACAGGCGCGCGGAATCGAACTGGAACGTCCACGCGACTTCGAGGCCGTTCCGGGCCTGGGGGTGGCGGCCACTTTGAACTATCACCGCGTGGTGGTGGGGAAGAGGCGGTTCGCCGGCATCCACGGCAGTCGCGGGCAGCACCTGGCCACTCAGGCCGACCGCCTGGAGGCGGAGGCGCGCACGGTGGTCTGGGTCGGAGTCGACGGACACGCGATCGGCCTGATCGCCATTGCGGACGAACTCAAGCCGGGCGCGCGCGACGCGATCGAGACGCTGCTGACGCGCATGCGCGTGGTCATGGTCACCGGCGACAACGCAGCCACGGCGGCCGCCATCGCCGACGAAGCCGGCATCCGCGAGGTGCGCGCCGGCGTCCCCCCCCGCGAGAAGGCCGAGGTGGTGAACGCGCTCAAGGAGGAAGTGGGCGGGCGGGTCGCCATGGTGGGGGACGGCACCAACGACGCTCCCGCGCTGGCCCGCGCGGATGTCGGCATCGCCATCGGCACCGGCACCGATGTCGCCATCGAGAGCGCCGACATCACCCTCATGGGTGGCGACCTGGCCGGCGTGAACGACGCCATCCACCTTTCGCGCGCAACCATGCGAACCATCCGCCAGAATCTCTTCTGGGCCTTCGGCTACAACGTGGCGCTCATTCCGGTGGCCGCTGCCAGCAGCCTGCTGCATCCGGTTCTGGCGGCGCTGGCGATGGCCTTCTCGAGCGTCAGCGTGGTGCTGAACAGCCTGCGCCTGAAACTCAGAGCCGACCGGCCTCTGGCCTGGTGAAGACCAGCACACGCCACACCACGCCGGCGCGCTCGAATCGCTTCACGAGCCCGTAGCTCTCCACCACCGCCTCGACCGCGGAAGGGTCGTGGGCGAAGACGCGGAACGGATGCCGCCTGAGGCGCTGGATGAAGTTCACCAACCCGACGCCCAGGCGTGCCAGTGGTCCGCCACGCGGCATCACCAGCCCGAGGACCCGCTTCGCCAGGGGTGCGGCCGCGCCCAGCAGGGCCGGCATGTCGGGATAGCAGCAGACCACCCGGTCCAGGGTCACCAGGTCGGCGGCGGGCAGTGCTCGCGCCCGCTCGACGAAGTCGCCGTCCACGTAGCGCATGCGGTCGGCATAGCCGCGCGCCTCGGCCTCCGACCGCGCCGCGCGCAGGAACGCCGGAGCCGCGTCCGAGTGGGTCCCCCCCGCGGCGCCTCGCGCCATCAGCTCGTGCTGAATGGCTCCGATGCCCCCGCCGATGTCGATGAAGGTGCGGCCTTCGACGCCGTCCTCCGCGACCGCGCCGAGCAGCCAGCGGGTGGCTTTGGCGGGACCCTTGCGGCGGAACCTGCGCAGGTTTCTGCGCGCATGCCCGTCGTCGAACTGGCGTTCGAGCCCACAGCATTGCGAGCAGCTCAAGGCCGACCCCGCCTCAGACCCGCTGGTGGTCGGCCCGCCAGTCCTCCACGGCCTGCTTGATCGCCTTCCGGTCCGTCAGCTCGCCATCGAGAACCCGGCGCACCAGGCTGGACAGCTCCGCGTCGGATGCGAAGCGCAGCCCGATCAGCTGATCCGTTGTCAGGTCCTCGATTCGGCTCTTCAGATCGCCCGGAAGCAGTCTCTCCATGCGAAGACGCTCCTCGAGGCGGATCACCCGGTCCTGAACGCCCAGGGCGAAGCGGCGCGCGAGGGGGATGCCCACCGAAGCGCCGGCCGCGGTCAGGAAGAGGGCGAGGGTGTCGACCCGGAAGTCGACGAAAAGTCGGATGAGGAAGCTCGCCGCGGCGGCCGTCGTGGCGAACCATGCCACGAGGAACGGTACCGGGGGGCGCTTGCCGTGATTGTCGTAGTTCTGGGGCTCACCGTTCACCAGTCTTCCTTCTCCAGCGCCTTCATCTCCTGCCGGAGGCGCTGCCAGTCGGTGTCGGAGATGTCCGAGTCCACCACCAGCGCACGCTCCCGGCCGCGGGCGACGTTCCTGCGCACGAAGAACCCGATGAGGATGCCGGAGAAGGCCACCGCGACCCACGGCATGACGTAGCCCACCCAGTTGAAGCCCTCCATCGGCGGCGAACTGATGATGTCCGTGCCGAAGTCGGCCACGAAGCCGGCAAGAATCACCTCCTCGCTTTCGCCCGCCTCGAGCGCCGCCAGGATGCGCTGGGTGAAGACGGGGGATTCGCTGCACTGCATCTGGTACTGGCAGATATGGGTGTCCAGGTTGCAGCCGCACGTGCAGCGGATCATCTGCTCGATGCGGAGCAGGTCTTCGCCGTGGGGCCCGTCGTGCGAGTGGCGGAAGAGCACGGCGTCGGTGAAGCCGTCGTGCGAGGGACCCCTGGAAAGGGGCTCCTGGGGCGCGCCGTGGGCGTGGAGCGCGGAAGCGGCGAGCAGGATGGCGGCAGCAGCAGTCATGGTCGTCCTGTCTTCTGGGGAAACCGGCCGGGCCGGCGGCCGGAGCCTGACTGAATCTAACGGCTTCGGGTGAGGTCGGGGCAACTGCGGCGCGCCTGGCCTGCTCCTTGACCTCTTCCCGTCCGCTCGCTACGGTAGCGCCCCGTGCGTCCCCGGTTGGGCCGGGGGGCGCCGGGAATGGGCCGGCGGGAAGTCCGCGAGGTGGAGGAACGAGCGATGGCGCACCTGTTCGACCGTGCAGGATGGCGGGAGCGTGTGCGCGCGATGACCGGAATGGCGGTCGTCCTCTCTCTCCTCCTCGTCCTTTCCGTGGAGAGCTCACACACACACGACAGCGAATCCGACTCGCCTGGCGCCTGTTCCGTGTGCCAGGTCGTCCACAACCCGGGGTCGACCGTCGTCTCGGGTACTCCGAGCCTCGCGGGCTCGCATCTGCTGCGGACTCCCGCACTTTCCGGGCGCCGGTTCGTTCCCGCGATCATCCATCTCGCCCCTCGGCGCAGCCGCGCCCCTCCCCTCCGCATCTCTCTGTAGCAGCGCCCTCCCGCCGACCCCCGCGCCGGCGGCACCCTGTTGATGGTTGCGTCCGAAACGGCGCACCCAACCCGAGAGATGGAACACATGAATACGCCCGAGTCTCGGCACGCCGCCGAATTGGGAAATGGGCGCGCGCCCCTTCTGGAGGCCCGCGGGCTCAGCAAGAACTATGGCGCCACGCGTGCGCTCGATTCCCTCGACCTGGCCATCGCGCCCGGCGAGGTCTATTGCCTGCTGGGCCCCAACGGGGCCGGCAAGACCACCACCATCAACCTCTTCCTCGGGTTCGTGGCGCCCACATCCGGACAGGCGTTCATCGCCGGTCTGGACGTGTCCACCCACGACCGCGAGACCAAACAGCGCATCGCGTACATCCCTGAACAGGTCATGCTCTACCGCAACCTGAGCGGCCTGGAGAACCTGGAGTACTTCGCGGCACTGGGCGGGAAGGGAGCCCTGACCCCGGGGCGGCTCACCGACATCCTGGTCGAAGCAGGACTGGAGCGGTCCGCGGTCGATCAACGGGTTTCGGAGTACTCGAAGGGCATGCGGCAGAAGGTCGGCATCGC